>NZ_JBFAKM010000016.1:0-164831 GCF_040655695.1 Polymorphospora sp. NPDC050346
ATGACGCGCCCGGCCGGGCCGGGCCGGCCGCGCCGGGGCCGGCCCCCCCCCCGGCGGGGGGGGGGGCCCCCCCCCCGCCCCCCCCCCCCCCCCCGCGTCTCAGGCGGCGGCCGTCGCCTGTGCGATCTGGGAAACCCGCTGGGGCGAGATGCCGAGCATCTAAACAAGCAGGCTTGACTGTTTGTTTCTGAGCATGGACGCTCTTTGGCATGGCTGCCGCCGTACCGCGGGCTTCCCAGCAGGAGCGCAGCCGTGCCACCCGGGCGCGGCTGCTGGAGGCGACCGTCGAGTGCCTCGTCGAACGGGGCTGGTCGGGTACGACGACGACGCTGGTCGCGACCCGCGCCGGTGTTTCCCGGGGCGCCCAGTTGCACCACTACCCGACCAAGGCGGCGCTGGTCATGGCCGCCGTCGAGCATCTGTCCGACCGCCGGGCCGCCGAGATCCGGGCCGAGGCGCAGGCCCTGCCCACCGGGCCGGACCGGCTCGACCGGGTGGTCGACATGCTCGCTACCGCGTTCACCGGGCCGCTGTTCGTCGCCGCCCTGGAGGTCTGGGTCGCCGCCCGCACCGACGCCGAACTGCGCGCGGCGCTGGTGCCCCTGGAGGCGCGGGTCGGCCGGGAGATGCACCGGCTGACCGTCGAACTGCTCGGCACCGACGAGCGCCGGCCCGGCGTACGCGAGGCGGTGCAGGCCACCCTCGACCTGTTGCGCGGCCTCGGCGTCGCCAACCTGCTCACCGACGACTCGACCCGGCGGGCCGCGCTGCTCGCCGCGTGGAAACAGCAACTCAAGGGGATCGTGAACCGCTGACCGGAGGCCGCATGATCAGGATCGGGAACGCGTCGGGCTTCTACGGCGACCGCTTCGCGGCCTGGCGGGAGATGCTCGACGCCGGCCAGCTCGACGTGCTGACCGGCGACTACCTCGCCGAACTGACCATGCTGATCCTGGGCCGGGACCGGCGTAAAGATCCGTCGCTGGGCTACGCGAAGACGTTCCTGCGCCAGATGGAGGACTGCCTCGGCACCGCGCTCGACCGGGGCGTGCGGATCGTCACGAACGCCGGCGGGCTGAACCCGGCCGGGCTGGCGGACGCGCTCGCGGGGCTCGCCGACCGGCTCGGCGTGCCGGCCCGGATCGGGTACGTCACCGGCGACGCACTCGACCGCCCCGGCGCGCTGACCGCCAACGCCTACCTGGGCGCGTTCGGGATCGCCGAGTGTCTGACGGCCGGCGCGGACGTGGTGGTGACCGGCCGGGTCACCGACGCGTCGCTGGTCGTCGGGCCGGCCGTGGCCCACTTCGGCTGGACCCGTGACGACCTCGACGCGCTGGCCGGCGCGACGGTCGCCGGGCACCTGCTGGAGTGCGGGACACAGGTGACCGGCGGCAACTTCAGCTTCTTCACCGAGTTGCCGGACGGCGGCCACCGGCCCGGCTTCCCGATCGCCGAGGTGCACGCCGACGGCTCCTCGGTGATCACGAAGCATCCGGGCACCGGCGGGGCGGTGACGGTCGAGACGGTGACCGCGCAACTGCTCTACGAGATCGGCGGCCCCGACTACCTCGGCCCCGACGTGGTCACCCGCCTCGACACGGTCACCCTCACCGCCGAGGGTCCGGACCGGGTACGCGTCGACGGCGTACGCGGCACTCCACCGCCGCCGACGCTCAAGGTCGGGGTCAACACGCTGGGCGGGTTCCGCAACTCGATGACGTTCGTGCTGTGCGGGCTGGACGTACCGGCGAAGGCGGCGCTCGTACGCGGCCAACTGGAGGCGGCACTCGGCCGCGACGGGCTGGAGTTCACGCTGGCGCGTACGGACCATGTGGACGCGGTGGACACCGAGACGGCGAGCGCGCTGCTGCACGTACACCTGCGCGACGCGGACCCGAAACGGGCCGGGCGGGCGTTCTCGGCGGCGGCGGTGGAGCTGGCGCTGGCCTCCTATCCGGGCTGCACCCTGACGACACCGCCCGGCGACGCGACCCCGTACGGAGTGATCACATCGGACACCGCCCCCCAGGACGGGGTCCCTCATCTGGCCGTCCTCCCCGACGGCTCTCGGATCCCCATCCCCCCACCCCCCGAGATCCCCGTGATCAGGGATCAGGACCCGCGTGCCGCCGGCGGGTCGACCGCCCGACTCCCTGATCACCACGATCTCGGCGACGGCGGCAGCAGTGGGGGCGAGCGCGGCAGCGGGCGGCGGGGGGCGCTCGGGGAGGTGGTCGGGGCGCGGTCCGGCGACAAGGGCGGTGACGCCAACCTCGGGGTGTGGGCGCGAACCGAGGCCACGCATGCCTGGCTGCGTGACTGGTTGACGGTCGACCGGCTGCGGGAGTTGCTGCCGGAGACCGCCGGACTCGACGTCGAGCGCCACGAGTTGCCCAACCTGCGGGCGGTCAACTTCGTCGTACGTGGCCTGCTCGGCCAGGGGGTCTCCGCGTCGACCCGGTTCGATCCGCAGGCCAAGGCGCTCGGCGAACTGCTCCGGTCCCGGATCGTCGAACTGCCGTGACCGGGCGACGACTGACCACGTCGGGAAACGACGGCGGTCGAAGTCGGTCAGACAAATCTCCAATACGCCGCGATCCGTGTCGCTCCGGGCGAGACGCTCGTTACGGAGGTGGCATTGACGGAGAACATCGCCGTCGCGGCGGCATCGCGAAGGGCATGGGGTTGTGACGTGACTGTCCTCGATACGGCCATCGATCCGCGTACCCAGGCTTATCTGGAGAACCGGGGGGCGATGCTGGAACGGCTCGCCGAACTGGACGCCGTGCTGGAGACGGCCCGCGCGGGCGGCGGCGAGAAGTACACCACCCGCCACCATGCCCGTGGCCGGCTGCTTCCCCGCGAGCGGATCGAGTTGCTGGTCGACGAGGATTCACCGTTCCTGGAGCTGTCGCCGGTGGCCGGCTGGGGCACCGACCATCCGATCGGGAGTGTGGTCACCGGGATCGGGGTGGTCGAGGGCGTCGAGTGTGTGCTGATCGCCAACGACCCGACCGTACGCGGCGGCGCGGTCAACCCGTACTCGTTGCGCAAGACCCGGCGGGCCGGCGAGATCGCGCTCGCCAACCGCCTGCCGCTGGTCAACCTGGTGGAGTCCGGCGGCGCCGACCTGCCCAGCCAGTCGGAGATCTTCATCCCGGGTGGCCAGATCTTCCGCGACCTGACCCGGCTCTCGGCGGCCCGGATCCCGACGATCTCGGTCGTCTTCGGCAACGCGACCGCCGGCGGGGCGTACGTGCCCGGCATGTCCGACTACACGATCATGGTCCGGGGGCAGTCGAAGGTGTTCCTGGCCGGTCCGCCGCTGGTGCGGATGGCCACCGGTGAGACCACCGACGAGGAGTCGCTCGGCGGGGCGGCGATGCACGCCGGCCGGTCCGGGCTGGCCGATTTCCTCGCCGAGGACGAGCGCGACGGCCTGCGGCTGGCCCGGCAGTGCGTACGCCGGCTGAACTGGCGCAAGCTCGGGCCGGGGCCGCGCACGGCGTCGGTGACCCTGCCGAAGTACGACCCGGAGGACCTGCTCGCGGTGGCCAGCGCGGACCTGCGGGTGCCGTTCGACCCGCGTGAGGTGCTGGCCCGGGTGCTCGACGGCTCGGAGTTCGACGAGTTCAAGCCGGCGTACGGCAGCGCGCTGGTCACCGGCTGGGGCGAGTTGCACGGCTATCCGGTCGGGGTGCTGGCGAACGCCCGCGGGGTGCTGTTCTCGGAGGAGTCGCAGAAGGCGACGCAGTTCATCCAGCTCGCCAACGCCGCCGACACCCCGCTGGTGTTCCTGCAGAACACGACCGGCTACATGGTCGGCGCCGAGTACGAGCAGCGCGGCATCATCAAGCACGGCGCCCAGATGATCAACGCGGTGGCGAACTCGACGGTGCCGCACCTGACGGTCAACCTCGGGGCGTCGTACGGCGCGGGCAACTACGGCATGTGCGGGCGGGCGTACGACCCGAGGTTCCTGTTCACCTGGCCGAACGCGAAGTCGGCGGTGATGGGGCCGGCGCAGTTGTCCGGGGTGCTGTCGATCGTGGCCCGGCAGGCGGCGCAGGCCCGGGGCCAGCGGTTCGACGAGGAGGCCGACCTGGCGATGCGGCGGACGGTGGAGCAGCAGATCGAGTCGGAGTCGGCGGCGCTGTTCCTGTCCGGCCGGCTCTACGACGACGGGGTGATCGATCCCCGGGACACCCGTAC
Source organism: Polymorphospora sp. NPDC050346 (assembly GCF_040655695.1). NCBI lineage: Bacteria > Bacillati > Actinomycetota > Actinomycetes > Micromonosporales > Micromonosporaceae > Polymorphospora > Polymorphospora sp. NPDC050346. The sequence goes on from NZ_JBFAKM010000016.1 coordinate 4,216, forward strand.
CGTGCTCGGGTTCTGCCTGTCCGCTATCCATAATGGACCGATCAGGGGCGCCGAGGGCTTCGGCGTCTTCCGGATGTGAGGACCCGATGATCCGCAGACTCCTCGTGGCCAACCGGGGCGAGATCGCCCAGCGGGTCTTCGCCACCTGCCGGCTGATCGGCATCGAGACCGTCGCCGTCTTCTCCGACGCCGACGCCGACTCGCCGCACGTCGCCGAGGCCGACTACGCCGTACACCTGCCGGGAAACGCGCCGACCGCCACATACCTGCGGGGTGACCTGATCATCGCCGCGGCCCGGCGGACCGGGGCCGACGCGATCCACCCGGGCTACGGCTTCCTCGCCGAGAACGCCGCCTTCGCCGCCGCGGTCGCCGATGCCGGCCTGACCTGGGTCGGCCCGCCCGCGAAGGTGATCGCGGTGATGGGCTCGAAGATCGAGGCGAAGGCGGTGGTCGCCGACGCGGGCGTGCCCGTACTGCCCAGTTTCGCCGACCCCGACCAGGTCACCGAGTTCCCGGTGCTGGTCAAGGCGTCCGCGGGCGGTGGTGGCCGCGGCATGCGGATCGTCCGCGACGCCGACTCGCTGGCCGAGGCGGTCGCGTCCGCCCGCCGCGAGGCGGCCGCCGCGTTCGGCGACGGCACCGTCTACGTCGAGCGCTACGTCGAACGGGCCCGGCACATCGAGGTGCAGATCTTCGCCGACGCCCAGGGCAACGTGGTCCCGTTCGGCGAGCGGGAGTGCTCGATCCAACGCCGGCACCAGAAGATCATCGAGGAGACGCCGTCGCCGGTGGTGACCCCGGCGATGCGCGAGGAACTGTGCGCCGCCGCGGTGGCGACCGTACGCGCCGTCGGCTACGTCGGTGCCGGCACCGTCGAGTTCCTGCTCGCACCGTCCGGCGAGTTCTTCTTCCTGGAGATGAACACCCGGCTCCAGGTCGAGCACGCGATCACCGAGTGCGTGTCCGGCTTCGACCTGGTCCGGCTGCAACTGTTGGTCGCCGAGGGCGCCACCCTGCCGATGGCCGGCCCGCCGCCGATCCGCGGCCACGCCATCGAGGTACGGATCTGCGCCGAGGACCCGGCCTTCGCCTGGCAGCCGTCGACCGGCACCCTGCACCGGTTCCACGTGCCCGACGTGTCCGGGCGGTTCCGGCCACTGGTCCAGCCCGGCCTGCGGCTCGACTCCGGGGTGCGCGACGGCTCCGTGGTCGGGGTCCACTACGACTCGATGCTGGCGAAGCTGGTGGCCTGGGCGCCGTCCCGGCACGAGGCGGCCCGGCTGCTCGCCGCCGCGCTGAGCCGGGCCGAGATCCACGGCGTGGTCACCAACCGCGATCTGCTGGTCCGGGTGCTGCGGCACCCGTCGTTCCGGTCCGGTGGTTTCGACACCGGATTCCTCGACCGGCATCCGGAGGTCTTCGCCCCGTTGCTGTCGTCGGTCGACGCGGTACGGATGTCGTGCCTGGCCGCCGCGCTCGCCGGTGCCGCGCGGCGGCGGGCGACCGCGCCGGTGCTCGCCTCGCTCCCGTCCGGCTGGCGCAACGTCGTGTCGGCCGCGCAGATCGTCCGGTACGACGGGCCGGCCGGCCCGGTCGAGGTCGGCTACCGGCTGGACCGCTCCGGCGAGCTGGCGAACTGGTGGGTCCGCGCGTTCGACCCCGACGACTACGACCTGACCGGCACCGGCCAGCCGCCGGTCACCGAGGACCACCCGCCGATCGCCGTGGTCCGTGCCGACCCGGACCGGGTGGTGCTCGACATCAACGGCATCCGGCTGTCCCTGGACGTCAACCGGGTCGGTGACGTGTCGTACGTGGACAGTCCGGAGGGGTCGGTCGCGCTGACCGCGCTGCCCCGCTTCCCGCGACCGACGCCGGAACTGGAGGACGGTTCGCTGGTCGCCCCGCTGCCCGGCACGGTCGGTCGGGTGCTGGTAGACGTCGGCCAGCGGGTCCGGGCCGGCGAGCTGCTGCTGACGCTGGAGGCGATGAAGCTCGAACACCCCGTACACGCCCCGTCGGCCGGGGTCGTCGCCACCCTGCCGGTCAGCGCCGGCCGGCAGGTCGACACCGGCACCGTGCTGGCGGTGATCGCCCCACCCGACTAGCCAGGAGGCCCCCTCATGGACTTCGACCTCACCCCCGAGCAGGCACAGTTACGCGACGCCGTACGGGCCCTCGGCCGCTCGTACGGTCACGGCTACTACGTGGCCCGGGCGAAGGCCGGCGAACCGACCACCGAGCTGTGGGCCGACGCCGGCCGGCTCGGCTATCTCGGGGTCAGCGTGCCAGAGGAGTACGGCGGCGGTGGCGGCGGCATCACCGAGCTGTCGATCGTCTGCGAGGAGCTGGCGGCGGCCGGCTGCCCACTGCTGCTGCTCGTGGTGTCGCCGGCCATCGTGGCCACGATCGTCGCCCGGCACGGCACCGAGGGGCAGCGCAAACGGTTCCTGCCCGGGATCGCCGACGGCTCGCTCAAGGTGGCCTTCGCGATCACCGAGCCGGAGGCGGGGTCGAACTTCCACAAGCTGGGGACGGTGGCCCGCCGCGACGGCGACGACTGGCTGCTGTCCGGGCGCAAGTGCTTCATCTCCGGGGTCGACGAGGCGTCGTACGTGCTGGTCGTGGCCCGTACCGCCGACGCGGCCACCGGCCGGCTGCGACCGGCGCTGTTCCTGGTGCCGACCGACGCGGCCGGCCTGACCAGGTCGAAGCTGGAGATGGAGATCGTGTCACCGGAGAACCAGTGGCTGCTCTACCTCGACGACGTCCGGGTGCCGGCCGACGCGCTGGTCGGCGACGAGGAGACCGGGCTGCCGGCGCTGTTCACCGGTCTCAACCCGGAGCGGATCACGGTCGCCGCGATGAGTGCCGGCACGGCCCGGTACGCGCTGGAGCGGGCCTCCACCTACACCGCGACCCGGCAGGTCTGGGGCCGGCCGGTCGGCGCGCACCAGGGCGTGTCGCACCCGCTGGCGCACGCCGCGGTGCAGGTCGAACTGGCCCGCCTCATGATCGCCAAGGCGGCGGGGCTCTACGACGCGGGCCGGGACGTGGAGGCGGGCGTCGCCGCCAACCTCGCCAAGTACGCCTCGGCCGAGGCCGCGGCGCTCGCCGTCGACACCGCCGTGCAGGCCCTGGGCGGCAACGGCATGACCACCGAGTACGGCGTCGCCACGCTGCTCGGCGCGGTACGGGCGACCCGGATCGCGCCGGTCAGCCGGGAGATGATCCTCAACTTCGTGGCCCAGCACGTGCTCGCCCAGCCGAAGTCGTACTGATCTTCCGGGCCGCTCAGCCGCCCAGGGTGGGCCGGTCGAGCTGGTTCGGGCCGCGCCCGGCGAGGCACCGGTAGCTGAGGTCGCCGGCCGCCACCGCCTCCGGCGTCGGCGGCAGCACCTCGAGCTGCCACCCGCCGAGGTTGAGCATCAGCGAGGTGGTGAGCAGGTTCGTCGTGTTGCACAGTCGGCGGACCGCCGGGTCGGCGACGATCGTGGCGTGGTCGGCCCCGGCGACGTCGGCCGGCAGGTCGCCGATCGCGTAGGTCTCCCAGGTGTGCGGGCCGGTGCACGGCACCCGGCTCGCCACCAGCCGGCCGCCCTGCGTCCGGGTGTCGCCGAAGCACTCCATCTCGCCCGGGCAGCGGGCGCCGTCGGGCAGCGGGATCAGGCAGCCGGGCAGCGCGCCGCCGAAGTTGGTCGGGCCGGTGCCGCCCGGATCGGTCGACATGCTGGCGGTCGGGGTCGGGGTCGGGGTCGGTGCCGCCTCCGGGCGGGTCGCCACCCACCAGGTGCCGGCGGAAACCATGACCAGCAGCACGAGTACGCCGAAGACACCGAGCACCCACGGCAGCTTGCGGCGCCGCGGCGACATGGTCGCGGGGTAGCCGCCGTGCGGGTCGCCGGGTCCGGCCGGGCGCGGCCCACCGGTCGGCGGGTGTGGCGGCGGCCCGCCGGCCTGGTGCGTCCCCGGCGCCGCGAACCCGCTCTCGTACGGCCCGGCGGGCTGGTAGGTCACGCTGATCGGTGGCTTCGACGGGTTGGCGTCGGCGGGCGGACCGGACGGTGGCGCCCACGGGCTGACCGGCCCGAGCCGGGCCGGGCCGTCGGCGACCTGGCCGGTGTCGAGCGGGAGGGCGAGGAGCACGTCCCGCAGTTGGACGGCGGTGGGCCGGGCGTCGGGGTCGTTGGCCATGCCGGCGCGCAGCACGTCGAGCAGGGCGGCCGGCACCCCGGGCAGGTCCGGAAGGGGCTGGCTGAAGAGTTCCAGCAGGGCGATGATGCTGGGGCTCTGGTCGGTCTGCCAGCGCGGCGGCTTGCCGTGCATGATCGCGTAGATGGTGGCGCACAGCGCGTAGACGTCGGAGGAGGGCGTGGGGTCGCTGTGCCGGAACATCTCCGGTGGCGCGTACGCCGGGGTGAGCACCTCCAGGGTGAGCGAGGTGTCCCGGTATTCGGCGATGACGGCCAGCCCGAAGTCGGCCAGTGCCGGTTCGCCGAAGCGCGAGTGCAGGATGTTGGCCGGTTTGACGTCGCGGTGCAGGACGCCGAGTTCGTGTGCGTCGGCCAGCGCGTCAGCGATCTTGGCGCCGACGTCGCGCGCCTCGGCGGGGCCGAGCGGCGACGACCGCATCCGCTCGGCGTACGAGCCGTCGCAGAGTTCCATGATCAGGTAGGGGTGCCGGTCGGCGGTCACCCCGGCGTCGAAGAGGTCGACCACGTGCGGGTGCGACGACATCCGCCCGGCCGCGCGGGCCTCGCGCAGGAACCGGCGCTGGTCGCGGTCGCTGTCGAGGGTCCGGTTCTCGACCTTCACGGCGACCTCGCGGCCGACCGACTCCTGGACGGCTCGGTAGACCGTGGCGTATCCCCCACGGGCAAACACCGACAGATCCGACAGACCAGGCACCACTGGCAGTGGTAGCTGGCCTGGCGGGGTACCGGTCACGGGTTAGAAGGTACCGAAGTCCGCCGCTTCCGCTCGAACCACAACGCCAGCCCGGTCGCCACCGCGCCCAGCCCCTCCCACAGCGCCACCCCGAAGAAGCGGTCCGGCGCGGCCTCGGTCAGCACCAGGACCGTGAACACGGTGAAGGTCACCATCCGGAAGATGACCGTGAAAAGGAAGAACGGCCGCCACTCGGTCGCCGCGGCGAGCAGGTAGTAGACACCCATGTTGAGCGAGGCCATCGACGAGGCCGCCATGAAGGTGCGGGTGTAGTCGCCGGGCGCGCGTTCGTCGAGCACCTCGAAACCGAGCATGACCAGGAGCGTGTCCGGGTTGATCAGCCCGGTCACCCCCATCAGCACGGCGAGCAGACCGAATACGGCGATCGTCCACCCCGAGGCCGAGCGGGGGATGATATTGATGCGAGGCACGCCCTAGGGTAGCGGTGCGGCCGGCGTGGCGGAATCGTCGCGTACGCCGGAATCCGGGCCGCCGCCGAGAAGATCCCGCAGCGCCTCCGCCGCCGTACGCTCGCTCACCTGCTCGGTCGAGTGGGCCAACCGTACGGCGTCGTCGGCCGCGACCAGCGCCTCGGCCGGCAGCCCGTTCGCGTGCAGCGCCCGCGCCAGCACACCTGCCGTCAGCACCCGGCTGCGCACGTCCTCGGCCGGCATCGACACCGCCCGCCGGGCCCAGTCCAGTGCCTGCACCGCCTGCCCCTCGGCCAGCAGCGCCGACGCGTAGCGGGCCACCGCCTGCGCCCGGGGGAACAGCAGCGACGGTTCCTTCGCCGTGGCGGCGAGCGGCGCGAGCAGCCCCACCGCCATCGCCGCGTCGCCGGCGGTGAGCCGGGCGGTGGCCAGCAGCACCCGCGGTCCGACCTGGGCCGGCGCCAGCGGGTTGTGCGGTTCGACCGCGGTCAGCACCCGTCGGGCGTCTCGTTCGGCCGCCTCGACGTCACCCCGGTCGAGGGCGACGAACCCGCGCAACGTGCCGGCGAACCCGGTCAGCAGCGGGTGCCCGGTCCGCTGGCCGTAGCCCAGCGCGTCGGTCAACAGGTCGGCGGCGTGCTCGTGCTCGCCCAGGCTGCGGGCCACCGCACCGCGGACGACGAGGGCGAACCCCCGGCCCCAGTCGTCGGAGGCGGCGTCGAAGTCGCGATAGGCGCGCCGGGCCTCCCGGTCGGCGTCGGCCAGCTCACCCAACTCGGCGGCGGCGAACGCCTCCACCGCCCGCAGGGTGCCGACCGCCCACGCCTCGCCCACCCGCTCGCCGAACGGCAGGAAGAGCCGGGCCAGCCGGCGGGCCTCGGCCAACCGGCCGGCGAGCAGCCGGGCGAAGGCGGTCGTGCCGCGCAGCCAGGACCGGCCGACCGGGTCACCGAGCTCGGCGAAAAGGCGGGCGGCCCGGCCGAGCACCGCGTCGGTGCCGGCGAAGTCGCCACGCGTCGTCGTCACCCAGGCCAGGTTCTGCAACGACCACGCCTGGCCGAGCCGGTCACCGGCGGCCAGGTTGACCTGGTAGGCGGCGGCAAAACGACTGCTCGCCCGGCTGAGCCGGCCGGCGAGGAAGTCGGCCATGCCGAGCCGCCGCATCGCCTGGGCGCGTTCGGTCGGCAGCCCGGCGTCGGTCGCCACCTGGAGAGCCTCCTGCCAGATGGGCACCGCCCGGGCTTGTTCGCCCAGCGTCGCGTAGGCCCGCCCGGCGATGAGCAGCGCACCGGCCCGGCTCGCCGCGTCGTCGCCCGCGTTGGCACCGATCTTCTCCGCGTAGGCCAGCGCGTCGGCGACCCGTCCGGTCTGGAGCAGGGCCCGGGCGTGGATCAGCCGGTCGGCCGCCGGCACCAGGTCGTCGGCGAGCGCGGCGGCCCGTTCGGCGTACGCGACCGCGGTCGCCGGCTCGCCGGCGGCGCTGGCCCGCCGGGCGGCCCGGCCCAGCGCGGCGACGCCCAGCGGCGCGACCGCCCGGGCCACCGAATCCGGCCGCAGCCCGACCGCGTCGGCCAGGCTGACCGCCCGCTCGACGTGGTCGGCGATGAACGCGTCCCGCTCGGCGGCGGGCAGCCCGCCCGGTGTGACCGTCGCGCCGAGGACGGCGGATGATTCGCCGGCCGGGCGGGCGGCCCACTGGGCGAGGGCGGCATGCCGCTCGGCGAGATCCGCCTTACCGATGCCGGCGTAGGCGGCCTCCCGCATCAACGGCGTCGTGAAGGCGTAGCCCTCCCGGACCCGGTGCAGCATCCGCCGCTGGAGTAGCTCGTCGACGGCGCGTTCCAACTCCACCGCGATGACGGCGGTCGGCCGGCCGTCGCGCCCGCCCCGCCGTTCGCGCAGCGCCTCCAGCGTGCCGGCAGGCACCGAGTCGCCGATCACGGCGGCGTCGCGCAGCACCGAGCGGGCGTCGGGCGGCAGCGCGTCGATCCGGGCGGCGAGCACCGCGGCGAGGTCGCGGGAGAGCAGCCGGCTGCCCAGCGAACCGGGTACGAGCCGCCATGTACCGGCCGAGTTGGCCCCGACCGCGGGGGTCAGCGCCCCCCGTTCCCGCAGCAGGGTGACCAGTTCGGCGAGGTAGAACGGGTTGCCCTGGGCGGTCGCCAGCAGCCGGTCGGCGTCGGGCTGCGGCAGCCGGCCGCCGCCGAGGTAGGCGGTCAGCAACCGGGCGGCGTCGGCACCCCGCAGCGGTGGCAGGGCGTGCACCTCGGCGTCGGCGACCCGGGTCAGTGCCCCGGCGGTGCGGACCAGTTCGGGGCGGCCGAGCAGCAGCACCAGCACCGGCCCGGCGAGCCGGGACAGGGTCACGCCGAGGGCGTCGACGGTTTCCGGGGTCGCGTCGTGCAGGTCGTCGACCACCACCAGCAGCGGTGTCTCGCCGGCCAGCGCGGTGAGCAGGTCGGCGACCGCCGTGGGTACGGCGTCGGCGTCGACCGTCGGCGTCTCCTGAGCCCAGTCGTTCGCCGGCGTCGGCGCACCGATCTCGGGCGGCATGTCGCCGTAGCCCATCAGGGCCATCAGCAGGTCGACGGCGACCGTCGGCGGCTCGCCCCGGTGCCGGGTCAGCCGCTGCCCGAGCCGGCGCAGCCGCTCCTCGACGACCGTACGGGTCACCGCGGTGGCCGCGTCGCGGGGCAGGCCGACGGTGGTGCGGACCAGGTCGGCGAGCGGGCCTAGCCGGCGCCGTTCGCCGAAGGCGGCGCAGCGCACCGACAGCACCCGGGCGCCGGTGTGGCTGGCGAAGCGCCCGGCGCCGACGTCGTAGCCGGCCGCGAAGCGTTCGACCTCGGCGGCGAACCGCGACTTGCCGATGCCGGCCTCGGCGGTCATCACCAGCACCCGCGGCTCGTCCTGGTCGATGACCTCGGCGAGCCGGCCGGCGACCCGGCCGATCTCCGCGTCGCGGCCGACGAACGGCGCCTCGTCGCCGAGCCCGGACCGGGTGCCGGGCGCGTCGAGCAGGCCGAGCAGCTCGTACGCCTCGACCGGCTCGCGTTTGCCCTTGAGCCGCAGCGGCCGCAGATGGCGCCAGGAGGCGACGTGGCGGGTGGCGGCGGAGGTGGTGGCACCGGCGTAGACCGCGCCGATCGCGGCGGCGTCGGCGAGCCGGGCGGCCGTGTTGACCGTGTCACCGATGACGGTGTATTCGATGGCGGCCTGGATGCCGGCGACCACGTCACCGGTGTTCAGGCCGACCCGCAGCCCGAGTGGCGCGCCGCCGCCGCGCTCGTCGTCGAGGACCCGGCGGACGGCCCGCTGCATCGACAGCGCCGCGCGGACAGCCCGTTCGGCGTCGTCCTCGTGGGCGACGGGTGCGCCGAAGACGGCCATGATGCCGTCCCCGGTGAGCTTGTCGACGTGGCCGCCGAAGGTCTTGACCGCGCCGGCCAGGGAAGCCAGCACCCGGTCGGTGACCGCACCGACCCGCTCGGGGTCGAGGTCCTCCGACCAGGAAGTGAAATCGGACAGGTCGCCGAAAAGGACGGTTACCACCCGTCGTTCGGCGGCCGGAAGGGTCGCGGCGGCCGGCAGCGCGGCTCCGCAGTTGTGGCAGAACCGCGCGCCGGGCACGGCGACTGTTCCACACACCGGGCAGGTCACGGAGGGTCCAACCCACCGGAGCCCGGGCCGGATTCCCCGTTTTCCCGATCCAGGTGTGCGAGTTGGGCCCGGACCGACCATTCGGCGGCCGCCCACAGCGACCGGTCGACGTCGGCGTAGACCGTGGCGACCACCTCGGCCGGGGTGGTCGCGCCCGCGGCGACGGCCTGCCGCACCTGGTCGAGCCGGGCCCGCCGGTGGGCCAGGTAGAACCGGGCGGCGGCCGCGCAGTCGGCGAGCGCCGGGCCGTGCCCCGGCAGCGCCGGCACGTCGTCGTAGGCGGTGAGCAGTTCGAGGCTGGCGAGGTAGTCGCCGAGGTCGCCGTCGGGCCAGGCCACGATCGTGGTGCCGCGGCCGAGGATCGTGTCGCCGGTGAAGACCGCCCGCTCGCCGCCGGCGTCGACCACGAAGCAGACCGAGTCGTGGGTGTGCCCCGGCACCGCCAGCACCTCGATCCGCAGCCCGAACCGGCTGAGGTCACCGCCCGGCTCCGGCACCTCGGCACCGATCCGGTGGGTGGGGTCGACCGCGATCACGTCGACCCCGCCGAGCAGCACGGAGAGCCGGCCGGCGCCCTCGACATGGTCGGGGTGACCGTGGGTGATCAGGATGGCCCCGACCGGCGCGTGCCCGGCGATGGTGGCGAGATGGTCCGGGTCGTCGGGCCCGGGGTCGATGACGACGGCCGACGCGTCACGGTCGGCCCGCAGCACCCAGGTGTTGGTGCCGTCGAGCGTCATCGGCCCCGGGTTCGGCGCACGCAGCAGGGTCGCCCAGCCCGGGAGTCGGGTCGCCAGCGCCGCCGCCGGTGCTGTCACGTGCGCGGTCATGGCTGCGATCGTACGACCCGGATCTGACGATCCTGCTACGAGACCGCGCTCAGGCGACCTCGACGATGACCTCGACCTCGACCGGGGCGTCCAGGGGCAGCTCGGCGACACCGACGGCGGTGCGGGCGTGCCGGCCGGCCTCCCCGAAAACGGCCCCGAACAGCTCCGACGCCCCGTTCATCACGCCCGGCTGTCCGGTGAAGCCCGGCGCCGAGGCGACGAAGCCGGTCACCTTCACGATCCGTACGACGTTGTCCAGCCCGGCGACCGAGTCGATCGCGGCGATGGCGTTGAGCGCGCACTGCCGGGCCAGGTCCTTGGCCTCCTCGGCGCTGACGGCGGCGCCCACCTTGCCGGTGGCGAGCAGCTTCCCGTTGGCGATCGGCAACTGGCCGGAGAGGTACACGTGCTGGCCGGAACGGACCGCCGGCACGTATGCCGCCACCGGCGGCACGACCTCGGGGATCGTCAGGCCCAGTTCGGCGAGCTTCGCGTAAGGCCCGGTGCTCATGCCTTCGGCCGCTTCAGGTAGGCGACGAGCTGCTCCGGGTTGGGGCCGGGCACGACCGAGACCAACTCCCAGCCGTCCTCACCCCAGTTGTCGAGGATCTGCTTGGTGGCATGCACCAGCAACGGGACGGTGGCGTACTCCCACTTCTGCATGTCGGCACCCTAACCCGCCGGGCTGACCGGGCCGGCGCGGCCCGCCGGCTCCGGGCGGCCGTGGCCGGGCCGGAGCGGCCGACCCGGCGACTCGGCGATACGGAGCGTGACCGGGGTCGGACGGAGGCCCCGTGCCGGGCGGCGGACCGCTACCCTGACCGGGCGGACGGCACGTAGGCTGTCCCGCCACGACTTCTCGGTTCCGTCGCTTTCTCGGTTCCGTCGCTTCACAGGGGAGACGATGACCCAACCACCCAGCGGTGGCGCCACGCCGCCGTCGAACGGTCAGCCGGATCAGCCGGTCTCCCCGGGCACGGCACCGGACCCCAACGCACCGGCGCCGCTCTGGCCGGGCATGGACGCCGGCCCGGCCGCACCGCCGCCGGCTTCCGCCCCACCGGCTCCGCCGGCTTCCGCCCCGCCGGCCACGCCCGGCGTCGGGCTGGGTAAGCCGGCCGAGCCGAGCAGCCCGCCGCCACCGCCGGCCATGCCCCCGTCGGGGCCACCGCCCGGCCAGTTCGAGCCGCCGGTCTCGGCCCAGCCCGGACCACCGTCATACGGCCAGCCGACCTACGACCAGCCCGGATACGGACAGGCGCCCGGCTACGGGCAGCAGCCCCCGTACGGGCAGCCCGCCGCGCAGTACCCGCCGCCGCCGGGCCAGCCGGTCTCCGGGCAGCCCTACCCCGGGCAGCCGATGTCCGGTCAGCCCTATCCGGGGCAGCCGGTGTCCGGCCAGCCGATGTCGGGGCAGCCCTACCCGGGACAGCCGACGTCGGGGCAGCCGTACGCGGCGCAGTCCCCGGGTTACCCGGGCCAGCCGGTGTCCGGCCAGCCGTACGGCAACCCCGGCGAGTACGGCCAGCCCGGCTACCCGCCCGCCCCCGGCCAGCCCGGCTATCCGCCGCAGCAGCCGCCGAAGAAGCGCCGCGGTCTGTTGATCGCCTCGATCGTCCTCGTCTTCGTGCTGCTGCTCTGCGGTGGCGGCGGCCTCGGCGCCTTCTTCCTGCTGCGCAACGCGGAGGGCAGCGACGGCGCGGCCGAACCGGTCGCCGCGGTCGACAACTTCCTCAAGGCGGTCTACACCGACCGCGACGCCGACCGGGCGGCCGCGCTGGTGTGCTCGGAAGCCCGCGACGAGGCCGCGATCAGCAAGAAGGTCGAGGAGATCAGCAACTACTCGACGACGTACGCCAACCCGCGCTTCGACTGGGAACCGCCGAAGGTCGACGACCAGAACGAGGAACGGGCGATCGTCTCGGTCAAGCTCACCATGCTCACCGACGACGAGAAGAGCGCCGACCAGGAACTCAAGTTCACCGTGGTGCAGAAAACCGGCTGGTGGGTCTGCGAGGTGGGGTGAGCCCCGTCGGCTGGCTACCCTCGGATCTGTGCGAGCAGGTGAGCAGTCAGCCAACGAGAACTGGCCGGCCCGACTTCACGTGGTCACGGGCAAAGGCGGCACCGGCAAGACGAGCGTGGCCGCCGCGCTGGCTCTCGCCCTCGCCGGCGGAGGGCGGCGGACCCTGCTGGTCGAGGTCGAGGGCCGGCAGGGCATAGCCCAACTCTTCGACACCGCCCCGCTGCCGTACGAGGAGCGGCGGATCGCCGGTGCCGGGGGCGGGGGCGAGGTCCGCGCGCTCGCCGTCGACCCCGAGGAAGCCCTGCTCGAATACCTCGACATGTTCTACAAGCTGGGGGCGGCCGGTCGGGCGCTGCGCAAGTTCGGGGCGATCGACTTCGCCACCACGATCGCCCCGGGTCTGCGCGACGTGCTGCTCACCGGCAAGGTCAAGGAGGCCACCACCCGCACCACCGACCGCCGGCGGGTGTACGACGCCGTCGTACTCGACGCGCCGCCGACCGGACGGATCGGGCGGTTCCTGAACGTCACCACCGAGACGGCGCGGCTGGCGAAGGTCGGCCCGATCAAGACGCAGAGCGAGGGGGTGGCGGCCCTGTTGCGCTCCCCGATCACCTCGGTCCACGTCGTCACGCTGCTCGAGGAGATGCCGGTCCAGGAGACCGTCGACGCGATCGCCGAGCTGACGGCGCTCGGCATCCCGATCGGCCACGTGATCGTCAACAGCACCCGCGAGCCGCTGCTGGCCGGCGTCAAGGTCACCCAGACCGAGTTGCGCCGCGGCCTGACCGCGGCCGGCCTGTCCGCCGACCGGTCCATGGTCGCCGGCCTGCACACCGAGGCCAAGGCCCATCTCACCCGTCGTGCGATGGAAGAGTCACTTCGTGCCGAACTGGCCGAACTCGGCCGCCCGATGATCGAGCTGCCGCTGATCCCGCAGGGCATCACCCGCCCCACCCTGGACCAGCTCGCCGAGATCCTCGCCGCCCCATCCCGGAAGTAACCCCGACACCCCCACGTGGAACGGCCAAAAACCCCGGCCACCCTCGACAGCAACACCATGGCGAAGCAATCGGCGGACCGCCGTAGGCGGTGACCAGGTCGCGAGTCGACCGAGCGCCGCCGCACCGTCTGGAGCCCGAGGACCGCGCCGCGAAGCGGTCGCGGCCCGCAGGGCGAAGACGGTGCACTTGGGCGGCGCGAAGCGGAGCGAGCCAGCCGAGGCGGAGCCGAGGCCAGCCAACTCAGCCCAACCAAGTCACCGCAAAGTACGCTCGGTTGGTGCCCTCTGATCACCAGGTGCCACGGCTGGACGTGGATCGGATTCTCGCCGATGACGGCGTGCGGATCGTGGTCTGTTGTGGCTCGGGCGGCGTGGGGAAGACGACGACCGCCGCGGCGTTGGCGTTGCGGGCGGCCGAGCGGCACGGCCGCCGTACGGTGGTGTTGACGATCGACCCGGCGCGCCGGTTGGCGCAGTCGTTGGGGTTGAGTGAACTGGACAACACGCCGCGCCAGGTGAAGGGGATCGACGCCGAGGCCAGTGGTGGTGAGTTGCACGCCATGATGCTGGACATGAAGCGCACCTTCGACGAGGTGGTGCTGGCGCACACCGATCCGGCGAAGGCGGCGGAGATCTTCGCGAACCCGTTCTACCAGGCGATGAGTTCGACGTTCGCGGGCACGCAGGAATACATGGCGATGGAGAAGCTGGGGCAGTTGCATGCCCGCGGCGAGTGGGACCTGATCGTGGTGGACACGCCGCCGTCCCGGTCCGCGCTGGATTTCCTGGACGCGCCGGCGCGGTTGTCGCGGTTCCTGGACGGTCGGATGCTGCGGATGTTGCTGGCGCCGGCCCGTACTGGTGGCCGGAGCATGTTCAGCCTGGTGACGGCGTCGTTCGGGATGTTCTCGCGGGTGGTGCAGAAGATCCTCGGGGCGCAGTTGCTGACTGACCTGTCCGGTTTCGTCGCCGCGTTCGATTCGATGTTCGGCGGGTTCCGGCAGCGGGCCGAGCAGACGTACCGGATCCTGCAGGCACGGGAGACGGCTTTTCTGCTGGTCGCGGCGCCGGAGCCGGACGCTGTCCGGGAGGCGGCGTACTTCGCGGGCCGGCTCGGCGAGGAGCGGATGCCGCTGGCGGGGCTGGTCCTCAACCGGGTGCACCAGAGCGCGGTGGAGGGGTTGTCGGCGGCGGAGAGTCTGGCGGCGGCGGAGCGGCTGGAGGAGTTGGGCGGTCATGCGGTGACGGCCGAGGCGTTGCGGGTGCATGCGGCGTTGGTGCGGCAGACCGCCCGGGAGCTCGAGGTGGCCGCGAGGTTCACGGACGGGTTTCCGGCGGTGCCGGTGGTGTCGGTCGCGGCGCAGCCCGCCGACGTGCACGACGTCGACGGGCTGCGGGTGATCGGTTCGGCTATCAGCCGGCCGTGACGAGGACCTTTTCCTTGTCGCGGAGCGCGGCTTCGAACATCTTGCGCCAACTGGCCACCTGCGGGTGACGGCGCAGCAGTGCCCGCCGTTCCCGCTCGGTCATGCCGCCCCACACGCCGAACTCGATGCGATTGTCGAGCGCGTCGGCCAGGCATTCGTAGCGCACCGGGCAGCTGCGGCAGATCCGTTTCGCCACGTTCTGCTCGGCGCCTTGTACGAACAGCGCGTCAGGGTCTCCACTCTGACACGCAGCCATGGTGGGCCAGTCTGTGATCATGCCCATGTGTCCACGTCCCCCCTTGCAGTCCCGCTACCGACCAGTGCCAATCGGCCGGCAAAACCCCCGGCCACCCGCGGCTGCCTTCCCCCAGCACCCGCGAGTGACGTGCGATACTCGCCGGACCATCATGCTCTGTAGTCAACCGATTACGCAACGTCGTCAGCCAAATCATTAATCCGGACACTCTGCCCAGTTCGGCCAGCGACCAGAAGCTGTGATACCCGCGCAAAGCCGGAAAACGCCGCGCCGGCCGGCTCCGGAGGGGAGACTCGAGAGCGAAGACGACGCACCCGGACACGCAGGGCCATGCGTCTAGCACAACGAGGCCGACGCCGTGAGGAAATGGGCGAAGTACACGGCAAGCGACCCCGTTGGTCACTCGCGTACCCTGGCGCAGTGACCTGGATGCGGAAACGTGACCACAACCTCCTGACCAACGCCGCGTCGCTGCTCATCTGCGGCCTACTGGCGGGCGTGGTCGTAGCCGCGGCCGCCTTCCCGGCGGTGGCGCTGTCCGGTCTCGCCGCCAAGGCGGGCGCTGAGACCTTCGACAAGCTGCCGAGCGAGCTGACCGTCAAGAGCGCGCCCCAGATCAGCTACCTCTACGCATCGGACGGCAAGACACCGCTCGCCACGATGTACGACGAGAACCGGCGTGACGTACCGCTGAAGGACGTCAACGTGCTCATGCAGCAGGCGATCATCGCCGCCGAGGACAAGAAGTTCTACGAGCACAACGGCGTCGACGTCAAGGGCGTGGCCCGGGCCTTCGTGGCCAACAACTCCGCCGGCGCCACCCAGCAGGGTGCCTCCACCCTGACCATGCAGTACGTCCGCCTGGCCATCGCCTACTCGGCGACCCACCCGCAGGACGTCGTGGCCGCCACCGAGGACACCAACGCCCGCAAGCTGCGCGAGATGCGCTACGCGATGCAGATCACCAAGGAGTTGTCCAAGGACGAGGTGCTGGAGCGCTACCTCAACATCGCCCCGTTCGGTAACGGCGCGTACGGTGTCTTCGCCGCCAGCCAGGTCTACTTCGGCAAGCACCCCAAGGACCTGACCATCGAGGAAGCGGCGATGCTCGCCGGTATGGTCAAGGCGCCGTCCGCCTTCGACCCGACCACCGAGGGCGGCTACCCGCAGGCGGTCGCCCGGCGCGACTACGTCATCGACCAGATGGTCATCACCGGCGCCATCACCGCCGAGCAGGCCACCGAGGCCAAGGCCGTCGAACTCAAGGTCAAGGGCAAGCGGGCCCCGAACGGCTGCGTCGCCGCGAACAAGGCCACCTGGGGCTTCTTCTGCGACTACTTCTACCGCTGGTGGATGGATCAGGAGACCTTCGGCGCCACCACCTACGACCGGGAGCGCCGGCTCAAGAGCGGTGGCTACAGCATCGTCACCTCGCTCGACGTCGCCACCCAGGACGCCGCCAACAAGAACATCGAAAAGCGGATCAAGAACGACAACAAGAACGCGCTGATGGTCGCGGCCGTCGAGCCCGGCACCGGCCGGGTACGCGCCCTCGCCGTCAACCGGGTCTTCAAGCTCGACGACCCCAACAACCCGCAGAACAAGATGTCCAGCAACCCGGCCAAGGCCCGGCAGGGCATCCGGGGCACCTACCCCAACACCACCAACCCGCTGATGACCGGTGGCAACGACATCACGGGCTACCAGGCCGGATCGACGTTCAAGATGTTCACCCTGGTCGCGGCGCTGGAGAAGGGCTACCCGCTGGCCACCTCGATCAACGCCACCTCCCCGCTCCAGACCAGCTACATCGTCGAGCGGGGCAGCGACGCCGCCTGTCCCGGCACCAACAAGTACTGCCCGGTCAACGCCAACCCGTCCTGGATGAACGGCGTCCGGAACATGTGGAGCGGCATGGGCCGCTCGGTCAACACCTACTTCGTCAAGCTCCAGGACATGGTCGGTGCCGACAACGTCGTCAACGCCGCCAAGCGTGCCGGCATCCAGTTCCGCGCCGCCGAGGACGCCCGGATCGCCAACAACCCGCAGGGTGCCAAGCAGTGGGGCGCCTTCACCCTCGGCGTCTCGTCGACCACCCCGCTCGACCTGGCCAACGCCTACGCCACCCTCGCCGCGGACGGCAAGTACTGCGAGCCGATCCCGGTCCAGGAGATCCGTGACCAGGACGGCAACAAGCTCGACGTCGCCAACCCGCGCTGCAAGGACGAGTTCAAGCCCGAGGTGGCCCGTGCCGCGATCGACGCCGGCCGCTGCCCGGTCGGCGACGGCTCGTCCACCAGCCGCTGCGACGGCGGCACCGCGACCGGCATCCGCGGCGTGGTGAAGAAGCCGGTGTCCGGCAAGACCGGCACCACCGACAGCGAGAAGACCGCCTCGCTGGTCGTCACCACCAAGCAGCTCGCCGTCGCCGGCATCCTCGCCGACCCCGACTGGGCGCAGACCACGGCCCGGATGAGCCACGACATCGTCAACCCGGCCGTCTACGAGACGCTGCGGGACGGCATGAAGAACAAGGAAACCAAGCAGTTCACGCCGCCGAGCGGCAAGCTCGTCAACGGTGAACAGCGCAGCATCCCGGTCGTCAGATGCCAGGACGTCGACACCGCCCGGTCCCGACTGCGCGCCGCCGGCTTCGACGTCTCCGTCGACTCGGGCCGCGTCGACTCCAGCTGCCCGGCCGGCACCGTCGCCGGCACCAGCCCCGACGGCCGGACCATCCGGGGCGGTGCGGTCTCCATCCAGGTCAGCAACGGCCGTAGCGGTGGCAGCCAGAGCCCGTCACCGGGTGCGGACGACTGACGACGCCGTACGCGACAAGAGGGCGGGCACCCCGACGGGTGCCCGCCCTCGCGGGTTTTCGGACCTGTACGGCGCTCAGAGGCCGAGTTGCCGGCGTACCTCGGCGGCGACCCGGCCACCCTCGGCCCGGCCGGCCACCGCGGCCTGGGCCGCCTTCATCGCCGGGCCCATCTGGGCCTTGCCGGTGAACCCACCGGCGGACAGCGCGCCGGCGACCAGCTCCGCCAGTTCCTCGTCGCCGAGCTGCTTCGGCAGGTAGCGCTCGAGCACCTCGCCCTCTGCCGTCTCCTTCGCCGCCTGGTCGCCCCGGCCGGCGTCGGCGAACGCCGTGGCCGCCTCACGCCGCTTCTTCGCCTCCCGGGTCAGCACCGCGAGCACCTCGTCGTCGGACAGATCGCGCTTGGCCTTCCCGGCGACCTCGGCGTTGCCGATCGCCGCCAGCGCCATCCGCAGCGTCGACGTGGTCAGCTCGTCACGCGCCTTCAGGGCCGCGCGCATGTCCGTCGTGAGAGTGTCCTTCAACGTGCTCATGGCTGGTGAAACTACCCTGAACGCCATGCGAAAGCGCACTGTTATGCGGCTGGCCGCCGCCACCGCCGCCGTCGGCGCCGGCACCCTGGCGTACGCGTCCCTCGTCGAACGCAACATGTTCACCCTGCGCCGGTTCGACGTACCGGTTCTCGCCCCCGACGCGGAGCCGCTGCGCATCCTGCACCTGTCGGACATGCACATGACCCCCGACCAACGCCGCAAGCAGGCATGGGTGGCGTCGCTGGCCGCCACCGACCCCGACCTCGTCGTGGTCACCGGCGACAACCTGGCCCACCCCGACGCCGTGCCCGGCGCGCTGCGCGCCCTCCAGCCGCTGCTCGACTTCCCGGGTGCGTTCGTCTTCGGCTCCAACGACTACCGCGGGCCGGTGTGGAAGAACCCGTTGAGCTACCTGCTGCCCGAACGCGAGTACGTCCAGGGCGTCGACCTGCCGTACGAGGACCTGCGTGAGGTGCTGCTCGGCGCCGGCTGGGCCGACCTGAACAACGCCCGCACCAGCACCAAGATCGGCGGTCGGGTGGTGGAACTCGCCGGCGTCGACGACCCGCACATCGGCCGCGACGACTGGGACCAGGTCGCCGGCCCGGTCCCGGAGCAGGCCGACCTGTCCGTGGCGCTGACCCACTCCCCCGAGCCCCGGGTCCTCGACCGGATGGCCGCCGACGGCTTCGACCTGCTGCTCGCCGGCCACACCCACGGCGGGCAGGTGTGCGTGCCGTTCGTCGGCGCACTGGTCACCAACTGCGAACTGCCCACCTCGATGGCCAAGGGCCTGCACCGCTGGCCCGGCTCCGACTCGTGGCTGCACGTGTCGGCCGGCATCGGCACCCACCCGACCGCGCCGATCCGGTTCGCCTGCCGCCCGGAGGCCTCGCTGCTGACGCTGATCCCCCGCTGACGCGCGTCCCCCTGCCGGTTCGGCACGGCAGGGGGATCCAAGTTTGCCCCTCGGCGGCGGTGGGCTACTATTTGTCGGCACGCCTCGGGGTGTGGCGCAGTTTGGTAGCGCGCTTCGTTCGGGACGAAGAGGTCGTCGGTTCAAATCCGGCCACCCCGACCAGGTAAGAGGGCATATCCGCTCGACGGATATGCCCTCTTGTGGTTTCTGTGGCCGTCGCCTTCCGCCGCCTGCCCTTGCCAGCCGTGCGTCGATCAACGAACCTCAGTGTTCACACCACGGCCATCAGGCTGTCGGTGCCCACCGATAGACACATGGGCGCACCTCGACGTCGGCCCGGCCGGACGTCGACAGGCCAACCCGGTACGGGAATCCCGGCCGGACGACACGGCAAGGAGGACGGATGTCGTCAGCCGTCAGGCGATCACGACGGATCGCGGTACGTGGTGGATTGCTCGCCACGGCGGTCATGCTCGCCGCGCTGCCCTCGGTGGCGGCCCCGGCCGCCGCCCACGGCAAGGGCGAGGACGTACGGTTCGCCACGTTCAACGCCTCGCTCAACCGGAGCGCCGCCGGCACCCTGCGGGCCGACCTGTCGACGCCGGGTAACGCGCAGGCCCGCACGATCGCCGAGATCGTCCAGCGCAACCGGCCGGACGTGCTGCTGATCAACGAGTTCGACTTCGACCCGGTCGCGGCCCGGCTGTTCCAGGACAACTACCTCTCGGTGGGCCAGAACGGCGCGAGGCCGATCCGCTACCCGCACCGGTTCATCGCGCCGAGCAACACCGGCGTCGCCTCCGGCTTCGACCTGAACAACAACGGCCAGGTCGTCACCCAGCCGGGCACCCCCGGGTACGGCGACGACGCGCTCGGCTTCGGTGACTTCCCGGGCCAGTACGGCATGGTCGTCTACTCGCGGTATCCGATCGACCTGGGCGGCGCGCGTACCTTCCAGAACTTCCTGTGGAAGGACATGCCGGGCGCCCTGCTGCCCGATGACCCGGCCACCCCGGCCCCCGCCGACTGGTACTCGCCGGAGGAACTGGCGGTCTTCCGGCTGTCGTCGAAGAGCCACTGGGACCTGCCGATCAAGGTCGGTAAGCGGACGGTGCACTTCCTGGTCAGCCACCCGACCCCGCCGGTCTTCGACGGCCCGGAGGACCGCAACGGGCGACGCAACTTTGACGAGATCCGGTTCTGGGCCGACTACGTACGTCCGGGCAGCGGCCGTTACATCTACGACGACCAGGGGCGTCGGGGCGGGCTACGGCCGGGGTCGAAGTTCGTGATCGCCGGTGACCTGAACTCCGACCCGCGCGACGGCGACAGCATCCCCGGCGCCGCCCAGCAGCTCCTGGACCACCGGTGGATCAACGACGGGTTCACCCCGTCGAGCCGTGGTGCGGTCGAGGCGAGCGCCCTGCAGGGCGGCGCGAACACCACCCACCGCAGCAACCCGAAGTACGACACGGCCGACTTCGCCGACGTACCGGGTCCGGGCAACGTACGCGCCGACTACGTGCTGCCGTCGCGTGGGTTGGACGTACGCGATGGTGGGGTGTTCTGGCCGGTCGCGAGTGACCCGCTGTCGCGGCTCACCGGGACGTTCCCGTTCCCCAGTTCCGACCACCGGCTGGTCTGGCTCGACCTGCGCGTCGGCCGGTAGCGCCTCCCCTTCGGTCCGGGGTCGGATCCGGCCCCGGACCGGCGGGCCGTCGCCGCTGGTCCGGTTCGGTGATCCAGCGGCTCATACGGTGATGACCACCTTGCCCCGCGCGTGCTGGTCCGCGAGGTAGCGGAAGGCGTCGGCGGTCCGGTCGAGCGGATAGGTCCGGCCGACGACCGGCGTCAGTTTGCCGGCCTCGACGAGTTCGGTGAGCCCGAGAAGGTCTGGTTTGCGACTGGTCGACGTGAGCGGTCGCACCCGGCGCCGCCGTACGAGTGGTGCGACGAGCATCGCCGCGAAGTTGCGCTCGAATCCGCCCAGCACGGGCCCACCTTTCTCCACCCCCACCAGCACGAGCGTTCCGGCCGGGGTCAGGAGCCGGCGGAGCAGCGCGATCGGCCGGTCGCCGACAATGTCGAAGATGACGTCGTATCGGCGTCCGCCCCGGGCGAGGTCCTCGCGGGTGTAGTCGATGACGTGGTCGGCGCCGAGCGACCGGACCAGTTCCGTCTTGGTGGTGCTGCACACGCCGGTCACCTCCGCTCCGTACGCCTTGGCGATCTGGACGGCGAACGTCCCGACGCCGCCGGCCGCGCCGATGACCAGGACCCGCTGCCCCGGTTGCGGACGGGTCCGGCCGTTCAGGCCCTGGAACGCGGTCATCCCGGAGATCGGCACCGCCGCGGCCTGCTCGAACGTGAGCGTCGCCGGCTTCGGCACCAGGTTCGCGGCGGGTACGGAGACGAACTCGGCGAACGTCCCCGTCCCCCAGCCGAGCACCTCGTCGCCGGGCCGGAACTCGGTCACGTCGGCGCCGACCGCCGTCACCTCGCCGGCGAACTCCGTACCCCGGACCCGGTGCATCGGCGCACGCGGTCCGGCGACGCGGACGAGGTACGGCCGGCCGGTCATCAGGATCCGGTCGCCGCGGTGGATACCGGCGGCCCGCACGCGTACGAGCACCTGGTCTCTCTTGACCGTCGGCCGGTCGATCTCCCGGAGTTCCAGCACCTCCGGCGGCCCGTACCGGTCCTGCGCGATTGCCCTCATGGTGGTCTCCCCTACTCGACGGTGCGGAGGATCTGTTCGATCGAGGCGGTCCGTGACCGGAGCTCGGAAACGTCGGCGGCCACCCGCTGCTGGGCGTCCAGGGTGCGCTCGGCCAGCTGCTCGTAGCGGCTCACGAGCTGTCGCAACTGTTCGTCCTGCTGGGTCGCGATCCGCATCTTGCGGAAGTCGAGCACGGTGGCCGCGATGGCGCCGAGGACCAGGAAGACGAACATCAGCACGCCGAGTACGAGGATCGCTTCGGGCCAGGTCCAGGTGTCTGTCATCGGGGGGTCTCCTTCGGTGCGGGACCCGGCACCGGGTCCGATCTGGTGAGGGTCTCGGCCGCCTCGACGAGGGTCGATGCGGTCAGGTGCACGTCGAACTCGGCGACCTGGTAGTACTTCATGGCCTTGCCGTCCTCGGAGAGTTCGAGGCTGCCGACGATCAGGCCGGCTGTTTCCAGCCGTTGCAGGTGCATGTGCAGCAGGGGGCGGCTGATCCCGATCTCTCGAGCCAGGTGGCTCACGTAGTCACGGCCGCCGGCCAGCTTCGCCATGATCCGCAGCCGCAGCGGGTTGGCCAGCGCGGCCAGCATCTCGACCAGCTGGTCACCGGTCGGCTGGGCCACTGTCATGTTCCTCCTTCGCATGTAAAGGATTTCTTACACGTGAAAGCGTAGCAACGCGCGACGCCGGGCCACAAGCGTGGCCCGGCGTCGCGCGCGGTCGGATCTGGGACCGTCGGCGGGTCCGAAGAGTCGTCGCTCAGGCGTCCTGGGGATACCAGCGCAGCTCGACGCTGTTGCCATCCGGATCGGCGACGTAGACCGAGGTCGCGTCACCCCGCGCGCCGAACCGGCCGACCGGTCCCTCCAGCACCGTGAAGGTGCCGGAGTCGATGACCTCCGGCCAGTCCAGCGGCGCCACCACCAGGCAGAGGTGGTCGACGTTCGACCCGTCACGGACGCGGCGTACCAGGTCGATGATCGTTTCCGGGGTGACCCGTACGGACGGGAACGGGACCTTTCCAGCCCGCCACTCGTCGACGCGAACCGGTGTCAGGCCGAGCCGACCACAGTAGAAGTCGAGTGAGCGTTCGACGTCGGAGACATTGAGGACCAGGTGGTCGAAGCCGGTGACCCGCACCGCGCTCACCTCGCCTCCAGGTCGCGGGCCTGGCGCAGCCAGTCGGCGAACAGCGCCGGGTCGATCTCGTCGACGGTACGGACCTTGACCGACGCCATCTGCCGGGCACCGGCGACGAGGCGACCCGACGCGTCCGTGATCTCCTGCCCCCGCCACAGCCCGAAGGTGACGTACGACGAGTACGCCTTGACGAGGCAGATCGGGTTCTTGCCCGGCTTGTCGCCGGCACCCCAGACCGGATGGCCGTGCCACATCGCGCCGGTGGCGTCGGGCAGGGCCGCTTCGATGACCGGTCGGAGCTTCTCGCCGACCTCCCGGAGCGGGGCGTCGAGGCTGGTCAGGTAGTCGGTGATCATCGCTGTCGTCATGCCTTCACGATCCGCCGGTCCACGGCCCGGACCAAGCCACGATCGCGCTACGATCGTTTACTCAGATTCAACGATGAGGATCCGATGCTGGAGCGGTACGAGCTGGAGACGTTCCTGACGCTCGCCGAGGAGCTGCACTTCGGGCGTACCGCCGAGCGGTTGCGGGTGACCACCGGGCGGGTCAGTCACGTGGTCAAGAAGCTGGAGCGCCGGATCGGCGCCCCGCTCTTCGAACGCACCAGCCGGGTCGTCCAGCTCACCCCGATCGGCCGGCGGCTCGCCGACGACCTGGCCCCACTCGTGGCCGGAATGGACGAGGCGGTCCGCCGGGCCGTCGACGCCGGCCGGGGCGTGACCGGACAGTTGCGGGTGGCGTTCGTCGGCGAGTGGGGCGCGCCGCTGCTGCTGCGGGCCGTCGCCCTGTTCAGCGAGCGGCACCCGGACTGCGAGGTCGACGTACGCGAGGCGCCGCTGCTGAACACCCGGGCGAGCCTGGTCGACGGCTCGGTCGACGTCCTGATCGCCTCGTTCCCGTTCGACGGCATGGCCAACGGGCCGGTCCTGCTCACCGAGGAACGGGTCCTGGCGGTGGCGGCCGGCCATCCGCTGGCCGCCACCGAAGCGGTGTCGCTGGAGGTGCTCGCCGAGCACCCGGTGGTGCAGTATCCGGCGGTGACGTCGGCGGAGTTCAAGCGCGACCGTACGCCCGAACACACGCCGTCGGGCCGGCCGGTGCCGAAGGGGCCGGCGGGTAACACGTTCTCCGAGATGCTTTCCCTGGTGGCGCTGGGCCGGGGCGTGCTCCCGGTCGGGGCGCACACCCGGCAATACCATCCCCGGCCGGACATCGCGTACGTGCCGATCCACGACGCGCCGCCGATCCGGCGCGGACCGGTCTGGCTGGAAGCGAACACCACCGAGCGGGTACGCGAGTTCGTCCGCGCCGCCGTCGACGCCAACCCGCCGACGGACTGAGGCCGGTCAGCCGGTGGTGGTGACGGTGACCGGGGCGGACAGGGCGGAGATGTTGCCGGCATCGTCGCGCGCCCGGACCGCGAAGCTGTACGTCGTACCGGGGGTGAGCCCGGTGACCCGGGCGGTGGTGCCGGTCGGTGGATGCTGCGGCGCGGTCGCGACGACCGGGCTGCCGGGGGCGCTGACCATGAGGACCTCGTACAAGGCCACGTAGACGTTGTCGGTGGATCGGGGCCAGGTGAGGATCACCAGCGTGTCGGCGACGGTGTACGGCACCGGGGTGCCGGGAGCGGTCGGTGGTTGGTTGTCGCCGGGCGGCATGGTCACGACCAGCATCGGGGTCGACGGCGAGAAGTTTCCGACCGCGTCCCGGGCGCGGACCGAGAACCGGTGGGTGCTCGACGGGCGCAGTCCGGTGATCGTGATCGAGTTCGTGGTGGTGTTGCGCATGAAGACGACGTCGGTCGAGAAGTGGCTGACGTCGTATCTGGTCACGCCGACGTTGTCGGTGGCCGCGACCCAGGTCAGTTCGATCGTCGTGGTGGTGATGCCGGCGATCGTCACCGGCCCCGGGGCGGTCGGCGCCTCGGTGTCGGTGGCCGCGTACGCCGTTCCGCCGGCGCCGAGCGCCAGCAGCACCGTTGCCGCCACCATCGCCGTCCGGCGTACGGCGCCGCCGGGCGCGGTCGACGGCCATCGTGCAATGCGCATGGGAGCCCCGTTCTCGGAAGACCAGCGAGACGAATCCATGTTCGCCGATGCGATGCTGCTTCGGGAACAGGACCACGAGGCCCGTCGCGCCATTTGCGGGCCGGGACAACCAACCCGAGGCATCAACCGTCCGAAGCGGACAGTTCGGCCGATTCGAGCCGGCGCCTCAGGTGGGCCCGTTCGGGCTCGGTGCCGGCCAGGTCCAGCGCCGCCCGGTACGCCGCCGCGGCCTCGCCGAACCGGCCCAGCCGGCACAGCAGGTCACCCCGTGCCGCCGCGTACGGGTGGTATGCCCGCAGCCGGGGCTCGTCCGCCAACTCGTCGAGCAGCGCGAGACCGGCCGCCGGGCCGTCCCGCATCGCCACCGCCGCGGCCCGGTTCAGCGCGACGACCGGCGACGGCGACAGGGCCAGCAGTACGTCGTACAGCGCCACCACCTGTGGCCAGTCCGTGGTGGCCACGTCCGCGGCCTCGTCGTGCAGGGCGGCGATCGCGGCCTGCACACCGTACGGACCGGGTGGGCCGCCGGTCAGCGCGGCCACCACCAACTGCCGCCCCTCCTCGATCATGGCCCGGTCCCAGCGGCCGCGGTCCTGCTCGTCGAGGAGGACGATCTCGCCGTCCGGGCCGGTGCGGGCGTCCCGCCGGGCATGGATCAGCAGCATCAGCGCGAGCAGTCCGGTCACCTCGCGCTCGGCGGGCAGCAGCCGGCGCAGGATCCGGGCCAGCCGGATGGCCTCCTCGGCGAGGTCGAGCCGCTGCAGTCGCGGTCCGGTGCTGGCCGCGTACCCCTCGGTGAAGATCGAATAGACGACCTGGAGCACGCCCGGCAACCGGCCCGGCAGTTCGTCGGCGCCGGGTACCCGGAACGGGATGCGGGCGTCCCGGATCTTCTTCTTCGCCCGGACGATCCGCTGCGCCATCGTCGGCACCGGCACCAGGTAGGCCCGGGCCACCTCGGGCGTCGTCAGCCCGGCGAGGCAGCGCAGGGTCAGCGCGCCACGGTCCTCGGCGGGCAGCGCCGGGTGGGCGCAGGTGAAGAAGAGGCTCAGCCGCTCGTCGGGCAGGTCACCGTCGGGGTCCGCGGGTGCGACCGGTCCGGCCCGGTCCGCCTCGGCCTGGAGCACGGCGAGGCGGGCCGCGTACGCCTGGTCGCGCCGCAGCCGGTCGACGGCCTTGCGTCGCGCCGTGGTGAGCAGCCAGGCCCCGGGCCTGGCCGGCACGCCCTGCCGGGGCCAGTGTTCGAGGGCGGCCTCGATCGCCTCGGAGGCGACGTCCTCGGCCAGGTCGAGGTCGCCGAAGCGGTGGACGAGGGAGGCGAGCAGCCGGCCGCGTTCCTCACGGAAGACCGCCTCCACCGCGCCGGCTGCCCGCTCGTCCATCGCCGTCAGCCCTGGGGGAAGTCGGCGACCGGCCGCACCTCGACGCCGCCGCCGCCGCGCGATCCGGGGCAGCGGGCCGCCCAGTCGAGGGCGACGTCGAGGTTCGGTACGTCGATGACGTAGAAGCCGCCGAGCAGTTCCCGGGTCTCGGCGAACGGGCCGTCGGTGATCGTGCGCTCGCCGGTCTGGCTGACCCGGACCGTGGTGGCGGTGACGAGGTCCTGCAACTCCTCGCCCGAGACGAAGATCCCCGCCTCGTTCACTGCCTTGTCGAAGGCGATCCAGTCGGCCGGGGTGCAGCCGAAGTCGTTCGGGTCGGCGTCCGGCGCGGGGTGGATGAGCAGCATGTACTTCACGGTCCGTCTCCTGTCGTACGGGTACGGCGGGCTTGCCGTACAGCATGACGACGAACGGGGTACGGCGGGATCGACATCGCCGGCCAGGATTCTTTCGTACGCCCGGTGTCCGACGGTAGGCGTGCCCCGCCGGACCCGTCGATCCGGCCACGGCGAGCCGTACGCAACGCAACGCATTCAAGTGGCGACGCTCAGTAAAATCGGTCCGGCGTCCGGAGCACCGACGCCGCCCGCACCCGTCAGAAGGCGGCGACCCGCGCTTGCACCCCGAACGAGTGACCGCCGACCTCGCGGCACGCCTGACCAGGGCGACGACCGTCGCCGGGGCGTGCCAGGCCGCCGCGGCGACGATCGCCGCCCACAGCGACGTGATGGTCGCGGTCCTGCTGCACGTCCACGACCGGCTGCGCTGTGTCGCGGCGACCGGCTCGTGGCAGGTGTTCGCGTCGGTGCTGCCCGGCACCGGGGTCTCCGGCCGCGCGTACGCCGCCGGTAGGACACAGACGGTGACCGACGTCACCGCCGACCCCGACTACATCGCACTCGGGCCGCCGGTCGCGGTCGAGATCTGCGCGCCGGTCGTGGACCGGTCCGGCCGGCCGATCGGCGTACTCAACCTGGAATGGTCCGGGCCCGTCGACATCGACGCGTGGCGGGTGCTCGCCGAGCGGGTCGCAGCCGACCTCGGCGCGCACGTCGACCGGCTCGGCGGGCCGCCGGCCGAGAGCCGGAGCGAGAAACTGCTCCGGTACGCGGGTGCGATGACCTCGGCCGCCTCGGAGCGGGCGTTGGCGCGGGTCTCGATCGACGCCGCCCGGGACGTGGCCGGGCTCGCGGCGGCGGTGCTGTTGCTGACCGGTCCGGACGGGCCCGGGTTGGCGCCGCCGACCGCGCGGCCGGGCCCGTTGGAGTCGCGGCTGCGCGAGCGGCTGGCCGCGGCGAGCGCCGCCGAACTGGGCGAACTCGTGTCGCGCGCGCACCGGCACGGGGCGTCGTACACGCTGGGTGAGACCGGGCCGCCGACGACGCGGGGCTACGAGGTCCTGGTCGACGCCGACGTGTGCACGCTGATCTCGGTGCCGGTGGGGCCGCCGGACGCGGGCGGGGTGCTGCTGGTCGCCGACGAGGTGGCGTCGCGGCCGGACCCGACGACGGTCAACCTGATGGAACTGCTCGCCGCGCAGGCGTGGAGTTGCCTGGACCGGCTGCGCAGCCTCCACAAACTGCATGAACAGGCCATCTCCGACCCGTTGACCGGGCTGCCGCACCACGGGCCGTTCGGTGAGCGCATCGCCGCCGCCACTCCGGGCCGCACCGCACTGCTGGCCGTCGACGTGGACAACTTCAAGACCATCAACGACACGTACGGGCACCAGGCCGGCGACCGCGTGCTGGTCGGTCTGGCCCGGGCGTTGGAGCGGGCGTTGCGGCACGGCGACGAGTTGTACCGGATCGGTGGCGACGAGTTCGTGGCGGTGGTCGAGGTGTCGGCGGCACAGGAGGCGGTCGGGATCGCCGGGCGGCTGGCCGGCGCGGCACGGGCCCTCGGCCGGACGATCAGCGTCGGGGTGGCGGTGCAGCGGGCGGGCGAGTCGTCGGACCTGACGCTGCGCCGGGCCGACGCCGCCCTCTACACGGTGAAGCGCGGCGGCGGCGACGGCGTACGCCTCGCCCCGGACTGAGCACCCGCCGGCAGGCAGCCGGCGCGGGGTCAGCGGGCGGCGAACTCGGGGGCCAGCAGTTCGGCGATCTGGGCGGTGTTGAGTGCGGCGCCCTTGCGCAGGTTGTCGCCGGTGACGAACAGGTCGAGGGCGCGCGGGTCGTCCATCGAGCGGCGGATCCGGCCCACCCAGGACGGGTCGGTGCCGACCGCGTCGATCGGCATCGGGAACTCGCCCTCGGCGGGGTCGTCGACGAGGATGACGCCGGGTGCGTTGCGCAGCGCCTCGCGGGCGCCCTCGGCGTCGACCTCGCTGCCGAAGACGGCGTGCACGGCCACCGAGTGGCCGGTGACCACCGGCACCCGTACGCAGGTGGCGGAGACCTTCAGGTCGGGCAGGCCGAGGATCTTGCGCGTCTCGTTGCGCATCTTGAGTTCCTCGGTCGACCAGCCGGCGTCGGCGAGCGAACCGGCCCACGGCACCACGTTGAGGGCGAGCGGGGCGGGGAACGGGCCGAGGTCGTCGCCGACGGCCTGCCGTACGTTGCCGGGCCGGCTGCCCAGCGCCCGGTCGCCGGCGACCTTGGAGAGCTGGTCGTGCAGGGTGTCGACGCCGACCTGCCCCGCGCCGGAGACCGCCTGGTAGGAGGCGAGGACCAGCTCGCGCAGCGCGTATTCACGGTGCAGCGGGGCGATCGCCACGATCATCGCGAGCGTGGTGCAGTTGGCGTTGGCGATGATGCCCTTGGGCCGGTTGCGTACCTGCTCGGGGTTGATCTCGGGGACGACCAGCGGGACGTCGCGGTCCATCCGGAAGGCGCCGGAGTTGTCGACGGCGATCGCGCCGCGCTCGACGGCGATCGGTGCCCACTGCGCGGACACCTCGTCGGGTACGTCGAACATGGCGACGTCGACGCCGTCGAACGCCTCCGCGGACAGCTCCCGGACCGTCAGCTCCTCGCCCCGGCAGGCCAGCTTGCGGCCGACGGAGCGCGCGGAAGCGATGAGCCGGATCTCCCCCCAGTGGTTCTTGCGGGCGGAGAGCAGCTCCAGCATGACGGTGCCGACGGCGCCGGTCGCCCCGACGACCGCGAGGGTGGGCAGCCGGGACATGTCGTTACCGGCCGGTTCCGGCGTAGACCACGGCTTCTTCGGAGCCGCCGAGGTCGAACGCCTCGTGCACGGCGCGCACGGCACTGTCGAGGTCGGTGTCACGGCAGACCACGGACACCCGGATCTCCGAGGTGGAGATCATCTCGATGTTGACGCCGGCCTCGCCGAGGGCGGCGAAGAAGCTGGCGGCCACACCGGGGTGCGAGCGCATGCCGGCACCGATCAGCGAGACCTTGCCGACGTGGTCGTCGTAGAGCAGGCCCTTGAACTTGACCGACTCCTGGATCTTGTTGAGCGCGGCCATGGCGGTGGGGCCGTCGGCCTTGGGCAGGGTGAACGAGATGTCGGTGCGGCCGGTGCCCTCGGTCGACACGTTCTGCACGATCATGTCGATGTTGATCTCGGCGCCGGCGACGGTCTCGAAGATCTGGGCGGCGGCGCCCGGCTCGTCCGGTACGGCCACGATCGTGATCTTGGCCTCGCTCCGGTCGTGGGCGACCCCGGTGATCAGTGCTTGTTCCACGGAAAGGTCCTCCATCGATCCGGTGACCATCGTGCCGGTGTTCGTCGAGTAGGACGACCGGACGTGGATGGGCAGGCTGGCCCGGCGGGCGTATTCGACGCTGCGCAGGTGCAGCACCTTGGCGCCGCAGGCCGCGAGTTCGAGCATCTCCTCGTAGGTGATCTGCTTGATGTGCCGGGCGTTGGGCACGATCCGCGGATCGGCGGTGAAGACGCCGTCGACGTCGGTGTAGATCTCGCACATGTCGGCGTTGAGTGCCGCGGCCAGCGCGACGGCGGTGGTGTCGGAGCCACCCCGGCCGAGCGTGGTGATGTCCTTGGTGTCCTGGGAGACGCCCTGGAAACCCGCGACGATCGCGATCGCGCCCTCGTCGAGGGCACCCTGGAGGCGCCCCGGCGTCACGTCGATGATCCGGGCCCGGCCGTGCACCGACGTGGTGAGCACGCCGGCCTGCGACCCGGTGTAGGACCGTGCCTCGTAGCCGAGGTTGTGGATCGCCATCGCCAGCAGGGCCATCGAGATCCGCTCACCGGCGGTCAGCAGCATGTCCAGCTCGCGGCCGGGTGGCAGCGGGCTCACCTGGTGGGCCAGGTCGAGCAGCTCGTCGGTGGTGTCGCCCATCGCCGAGACCACGGCCACCACGTCGTCGCCGGCCTTGCGGGCGGCCACGATGCGCTCGGCGACGCGCTTGATGCGCTCGGCGGTGGCGACGGAGGAGCCGCCGTATTTCTGCACCACCAGTGCCACGGCAGTCCACTCCTTCCGGGGTGCCCGGGGCTGTGCCGGCGCCTGCGGCCGGTGCCCGGCGACCCTCGTCGACCCTAGACGTCGAACCTGATGACGATTCACCTCGCCCACGAACCCCACGCTGGGCACGCAAGCCGCCATCAGGGTACCGGCGGGCTGTGACGGCGTGGACACGCGATCCCACCATCCGGCCGTGGGGCGCGACACGCCGACCGACAACCCGACCCCGGTGCACACCCGGCGCACCGATGGCGATGAGAATGGGCGCGTGCGCCCCGGAGCTGCCTCGCGTCCCGCCATCCGATCCGGTCTGCTCGGCGTGCTGACCACCGCCGCGGTGGCCATGGTCACCGGCTGCGGCTCCGACGCCCCGGCGTCCGACCCGACGCCGACACCGAGCCCGAGCGCCACCGAGGCGGACCAGACACCGGCCCGGTCCCAGCTCGCCGGCCTCGCAGCCGCGGCGCAGGACCGCCACCTGTCGGCGTTCTACACGCTGTCGGCCGCCGACCGCGAGGACCGTACGGTCGCCTTCACCGCCGCCCCCGACGGCAGTTGGCGGGTCGACATCCCCGGCGGCGCGCTCGGCGGCACCGCCGACGTCTCGGTGGCGCGTACCGCTGACGGGCTCTTCCAGTGCGCGCTGCCGTCGGTGACCCGGCAGGTCGCGCCGACCTGCGTACGGGTCGGCGACCCGGACGGACAGTTCGCGGCCGGCAACGATCCACTGGTCCAGCACCCGCTGGTGAGCTGGGCCCGGGTGCTCACCGACCGGCGGGCCGCCCTGTCGGTGACCGCCGCCCAGCCGTTGCCCGGCAGCCGTGGCGCCTGCTTCGCGGTCGAGTCGACGTCCGCCTCGCTGCGGGCACCGCTCGACGTGGGGATCTACTGCTACGCGCAGGACGGCACGCTGACCGGGGCGAAGGTCGCGTTCGGCACCCTGATCCTCGCCGGTGAGCCGGTGGCCGCACCGCCGACGGTCACGCTGCCGGGCCCGGTGGTCGCGGGTGAGCCGCTGGGCATGGCGTCGCCGCCACCGCCGCCGCCCCCGACCGCGACGCCCACCGGCACCCCGTCGCCGACGCCGTCCGCCTGACCGCCCCGGCCGTACCGCCACCTGGGAGTTTCGTCTCAAACCCTGGGTCGGGCTTGCCAACGCCAATCGATCACGTAGGGTGACCAGTGTTATGTGGCAGGCTCTTCTCCTTGGTCGCCGCGGCGAGGCCCACCGGGCCGGCACCTCGCCGCGGAGTTGACGCGCGCCGCCTGAGCACGATCTTTCCGATCCGGGCATCGACGCGCCGGATCGCATCAGCCAGACTTTTCCCGCGCTGACGTCACCCTGACCACAGGAGCATTTCCGTCATGTCAGACAACGCCGCACCCAGCACCGCGTCCACCGACCAGTCCGCCGTACCCGGTGGTCCGGCCGCCGCCCCCGGCCCGGACCCGATCGCCCGCCAGCAGGCCAGCCGGATGCCGTACGGCCGCTACGAGTCCTACCACCGCCAGTTCTCCGTCGAGCTGCCCGACCGGCGGTGGCCGGCCCGGCGCACCGAGGTCGCGCCACGCTGGTGCGCGGTCGACCTGCGCGACGGCAACCAGGCACTGATCGACCCGATGTCGCCCGAACGCAAGCGCCGCATGTTCAACCTGCTGGTCGAGATGGGCTACAAGGAGATCGAGGTCGGCTTCCCGGCGGCCAGCCAGACCGACTTCGACTTCGTCCGCCAGCTCATCGAGCAGGACCTGATCCCGGACGACGTGACGATCCAGGTGCTGACCCAGTGCCGCGAGCACCTGATCGAACGGACCTTCGAGTCGCTGCGCGGCGCGAAGCAGGCGATCGTGCACTTCTACAACTCGACCTCGACGCTGCAGCGGCGGGTGGTCTTCGGCCTGGACCGCGCCGGCATCACCGACATCGCGACCCAGGGCGCCCGGCTGTGCCAGAAGTACGCCGAGATCCACACCCCGGACACCGAGATCTTCTACGAGTACTCGCCGGAGTCGTACACCGGCACCGAGCTGGACTACGCGCTGGAGGTCTGCGCGGCGGTCATCGAGGTGATCGACCCGACGCCGGACCGCCCGCTGATCGTCAACCTGCCGGCGACCGTCGAGATGGCCACGCCGAACGTCTACGCCGACTCGATCGAGTGGATGCACCGCAACCTGCCCCGCCGCGACTCGGTGATCCTCAGCCTGCACCCGCACAACGACCGGGGCACCGCGGTCGCCGCCGCCGAACTGGGCCTGCTGGCCGGCGCGGACCGGGTCGAGGGCTGCCTGTTCGGTAACGGCGAGCGCACCGGCAACGTCGACCTGGTCACGCTCGGCCTCAACCTGTTCTCGCAGGGCATCGACCCGGAGATCGACTTCTCCCGCATCGACGAGATCAAGCGCACCGTCGAGTACTGCAACCAGCTCCCGGTGCACGAGCGGCACCCGTACGCCGGCGACCTGGTCTACACCGCGTTCTCCGGCTCCCACCAGGACGCGATCAAGAAGGGCTTCGACGCGCTGGCCGCCGACGCGCAGGAGGCCGGGGTCGCCGTCGACGGGTACACGTGGGGCGTGCCGTACCTGCCGATCGACCCGAAGGACGTGGGCCGTAACTACGAGGCGGTCATCCGGGTCAACTCGCAGTCCGGCAAAGGCGGTGTGGCCTACATCATGAAGGAGGAGCACCACCTGGACCTGCCGCGCCGGCTCCAGATCGAGTTCTCCGGCGTGGTCCAGCAGGTCACCGACGCCGCCGGCGGCGAGGTCGAGCCGGCCCGGATGTACGAGATCTTCGCCACCGAATACCTGGTCGACCACCAGCGGTTCCCGACGGTCGAACTCGCCGAGTACTCGACGGCCACCGTCGACGGCAAGGTCGAGATGCTGGCCGAGGTGCACTTCGGCGGCAACCGCCGGCCGCTGGCCGCGGTCGGCAACGGCCCGATCGACGCGTACGTCAACGCGCTGCAGGCCCTGGGGGTGCACGTACGGGTGCTCGACTACCACGAGCACGCGATGTCCTCCGGTGGCGACGCCCAGGCCGCCGCGTACGTCGAGTGTGAGGTCGACGGCCGGACGGTGTGGGGCGTCGGGCTGGACGCCAACATCGTGACCGCGTCGGTGAAGGCGGTCACCAGCGCGGTCAACCGCTCCCGCGGCTGAGCTTTCCGCGGGCCGCCCCGCCCCGGCCGTTCAGTTGACCGGCTGGGGCGGGGTGAGCTCGGCGGCGACGCTGGCGCAGATTCCGGCGCCGTACGACAGCTTCCGGGTGTCGGGATAGCTGACGAGTACGGCGAGCACCCAGCCGTCGGCCGCCGCCAGGCAGTTGACCTGCCATTGGGAGTCGGCCCGGACGAAGCCGTTGGTGAAGCCGACGCCCAGGTCGGTGACCGCCGGTGGGAGCCCGTCGACGATGCCCCAGCCGATCCCGGTCAGCTCGCCCTTGTCGGACGCCTCGCCGTTGACCTCGGCCATCTCATCCAGCACCCACTTCGTCCACTTCGGACCGGCGGCCCGGCCGTCGGCGACGCAGTCGCCGAGCCGTACCGAGTCGCCGGCCGAGATCCGCGTCCGTCGCCAGCCACCGTCGTCCACCTGCGTCTCGACCAGTGCGCACACCGGGATCATGCGGTGGCTCTGGGTCGCCCCGCCGGCCGCCTCGTAGAGCGCCTGGGTAGCGTCGTCGTCACCGTCGCGGATCGCCCGGCTGGCCTGCTCCAGGCGGTACGGCTCCGGCTGGCCGCCCCGCTCGGCGGCGTGTCGCAGGTAGTCGGCGACCACCCAGACCCGCAGCATCCCCCCACCCTCGACGGCGTCGCTGACATTCGACGAGCCGGTCAGCACACCGGTGGAGCGGTCGAGCAGCGCCCACGAGAACCGGCCGTCCACAATGGTTTCGACCGGGCCGGGGACGAGCCCGGACGGCTGCGGCGAGGCGCTCGGGGCTGGCGTCGGGCTGCCCGAGGGCACCGTCGGCCGCTCACCGCTCTCCGGATCGCCGAGCCGGGCGAACGCCATCGGCACCAGGACGGCGGTGGCGCCCAGCGCCACGATCGAGGCAACCGTGGCGATGACGAGCGTCCGGCGCCGCCGGCCCCGATCCCGGGTCGACGGTACGGCCCGGTGCCGGCCACCCGATCTCCCACCGGCGGCGGCCGGCGGGTCTTCGGCGCCGACCGGGTTCAGCACCACGGTGGCGTCGTCGGTCGGGTGATCGGCTCCGGTTTCTACAGGTTTGTCAGTTCCCATCTCGACCACCGCTCTCCATCGCGGCTGTCGCGTCTCGCAGGACCGGCTGACCAATGGCGACAGTTACGCAGCCCTCGCGGCTGCGATTCCATCCCTTCAAACGGAACGGATTCACGCACGTCACGGGCGTTGCAGAGATCGGCTTGGCGGTGTTGCGCCACCCCGCCGTACGGTCGGGAACCGCTAGCCGGTCGGACCGCCGGGGGACGGACCGGTGGTGGTCCCGGTCGGCCGGCGGACGAAGATCGCGGCCAGTACGGCCCCGGTGAGCATCAGCCCCGCGCACCACACCATCGCCGACCGGTAGGCGGCGGCCAGCTCCGCCGGCACCTCGTACGCCGTGCCGGAGAGCCCGACCAGCAGCGGCAGGGCCGCCACGGCGAGGAGCCCGGCGGCCCGGGCGGCGGCGTTGTTGACCCCGCTCGCCACCCCGGCGTAGCGGTCCTCGACCGCACCGAGCACCGACGCGGTCAGCGGCGCGACCAGCAGGGTGAGGCCGGCGCCGAAAAGCAGCACCCCCGGCAGCACGTGGACCCAGTAGTCGGCGCCGGGACCGATCGGCCGCAGCAGCAGGATGCCGACGGCGGCCACGGCCGGGCCGACCGTCAGCGGCAGCCGGGGACCGATCCGGGTCGCGAGGGCGCCGGCCCGGGCCGAGCCGACGAGCAGCAGCAGCGTCATCGGCAGCGTGGCGATCCCGGTCTCCAGCGCCGTGTAGCCGGCAACGTTCTGCAGATGCACGGCGAAGAAGAAGCCCTGCCCGCTCAGCGCCGCGTACACCGCGACGGTGTAGATGTTGAGCGCGGAGAACTGCCGGCTGGAGAACAGCCTCGGTGGCAGCATCGCCCGGTCGCCGCGCCGCCGCTCCAGGAGCACGAACGCGGTCGCCCCGCCGACGCCGATCGCGGCGGCGCCCCAGATCGCCACCGAGCCGACCCCGAGAACCGGGCCCTCGATCAGGGCGTACGTGACGCCGGCCAGCCCCAGGGCGCCGAGCACGGCACCGCCGACGTCAAACCGGCCGGTCGAGGCGGCCCGGCTCTCCGGCACCCAGCGCAGCGTGGCGACGACCACGGCGGCCGCCAGCGGCACGTTGATCAGGAAGATCCACCGCCACGAGACGCTGTCGATGAGCCAGCCGCCGATGAACGGGCCGATCGCGGTCGACACCCCGGACAGGCCCGACCAGGCGCCGATCGCCCGGCCGCGATGGTCCGGCTGGAAGCTGGCCTGGAGCAGGGCCAGCGAGGCGGGGGTGAGCAGGGCCGCGCCGAGGCCCTGGAGGACGCGGGCGGCGATCAGCCACTCGACGGACAGCGCCAGGCCGCACAGCACCGACGCGGCGGCGAACCACAGCACCCCCACCAGGAAGACGCGCCGCCGGCCGAACCGGTCGCCGAGGGCGCCGCCGAGCAGCACGAACGCGGCCAGCGTGAGCATGTAGCCGTTGACCGTCCACTGGAGCCCGGCGGTGGTCGCGCCGAGGTCGGCACCGAGCTTCGGCAGCGCGACGGTGACGATCGTGCTGTCGAGGAAGGCCATTCCGGAGGCGAGCACCGCCGCCAGCAGGGTGCCCCGACCGGCCGCGGTGCCGAGTCGCAGGTCGGGGGTTGACGACTGGCTCATGGCGTCCAATCTGTCGGAGGTCTGGTCACTGTTTGCACGAAACGCCGAAGCGGCCCGTGGTTATTGCCGGCGAGACGATCTAGACAGCAAGCTAGGTGGGTGCTTTCCTCCCGTATGCGACAGACCCGTACCCGATCGTTGACCTTGCGCAGTCTCGCCGCCTCGGTGGCCGCGGCGCTAGCCCTCGGCGCGCTCGCCGGTTGCGTGCCCCTCGAAGAGGACCCGATCGGCGGGTCGGACCAGCAGGCCGGCTCCGGTGACGCGGGCGCGGCCGAAAAGCTCCTCGGGGAGCTGACGGTCGCCGACTCCCGACCGATGCGCGGCTACAGCCGGGAACGCTTCAAGCACTGGCGCAGCGCGGGCAAGAACTGCGACGTACGCGACACCGTGCTGGAACGCGACGGCACCGGCGTCGAACTCGACGGGTGCAACGTGGTCGGCGGTTCGTGGTCGAGCGTCTACGACAACCGCACCATCGACGACCCGTCCGGCGTCGACATCGACCACACGGTGCCGCTGGCGAACGCCTGGCGCAGCGGCGCCGACGAGTGGGAGGACGACCGGCGCAGCGAGTTCGCCAACGACCTGACCCGGCCGCAGCTCCTGGCGGTGTCCGCGTCGTCGAACCGGTCCAAGGGTGACCAGGATCCTTCACAGTGGAAACCGACCAACCAGGACGCATGGTGTGATTACGCTATTGACTGGATCACGGTTAAGAGCCACTGGGAGTTGACGGTGACCGCCGCCGAGAAGTCGGCGCTGCAAGACATGCTGGAGACCTGCGTATGACCGACACGACAACAGGCGGGGCGGACGGCACCCCCGCGACAGGCAACCCGACGACCGGCCAGCCCACGACCGCCGAGCCCAACCCGACGGTCCCGGCCGCGGAAACCGGGCCGGCGGGTGGCGCCCCGGACAGCCGTACGACCGACGTGGTGCCCGGCCCCGGCGGCGTGATGACCGACGAGGTCGGCGTCGTCACCGGCGAACTCACCCTGCGCACCGAGTACGACGCCGGCCAGGTCACCCTGCGGGTGCAGTACAAGGACGCCGACGAGTGGTACGTCGTCACCGGCGGCCGGGCCGCACTCGCCGACCCGGCCGCGCTGGACGCCGTACACGCGATCGCCGTCGCGCTGATCGACCGCCCCGAGGGCTGACCGGCGCCGGTCAGCCGGTGCCGGTCAGACGAACGAGCCCGGCTCGGTCGGCGCGGAGACCACACCGGGCGTCTCGCCCTCGTCCTCGGGGCGTACGAGCTGCACCTTGACCTCGTGCGGGCGTAGCTCGCCGCTGGCGATCCGCTCGGCGAAGTGGCAGGCGACCCGGCTCTCGCCGATCTCGCGCAGCACCGGCCGCTCGGTGGCGCACCGGGTCGGCTGCGCCCACGGGCAGCGGGTGTGGAACCGGCAGCCGGCCGGTGGGTTGGCCGGGGACGGGAGGTCACCGGCGAGCAGGATCCGTTCGCGGCGGTCCTCGACCTCCGGGTCGGGGACCGGCACCGCCGACATCAGCGCCCGCGTGTAGGGGTGCAGCGGCTCGCGGTAGAGCTGGTCGCTGCTCGCCTCCTCGACCAGGGCGCCGAGGTACATGACGCCGACGACGTCGGAGATGTGCCGTACGACGGCGAGGTCGTGGGCGATGACCAGGTAGGTCAGGCCCAGTTCCTCCTGGAGTTCGTCGAGCAGGTTGATGACCTGTGCCTGGATCGACACGTCGAGGGCCGAGACCGGCTCGTCGGCGACGATCAGCTCGGGGCCGAGTACGAGCGCACGGGCGATCCCGATCCGCTGGCGCTGGCCGCCGGAGAACTCGTGCGGGTAGCGGGAGAGTGCCCAGCTCGGCAGACCGACGGCGTCGAGGGTCTGGCCGATGATCTTCCGGCGTTCGTCGCGGTTGGCGCCGATGCCGTGCGCCTGAAGCCCTTCGACGAGGATCGACTCGACGTTCTGCCGCGGGTCGAGGCTGGACATCGGGTCCTGGAAGATCATTTGCAGGTGCCGGCGCATCGACCGCAGCCGGCCGGGCCGCAGCTTGGCCAGATCCTCGCCGTTGTAGATGACCTCGCCGGAGGTGGTCGGGGTGAGCTGGAGGATCGCCCGGCCGAGCGTCGACTTGCCGCAGCCCGACTCGCCGACCAGCCCGTACGTCTGACCCTTGGTGATCTTCAGGTCGACGCCGTCGACCGCCTTGACGTGACCGACCACTCGGTCGAACAGCACGCCCTTGGTGATCGGGAAGTGCACCTTGAGGTCACGGACCTCGACGAGCGTGTCGGTCACAGCTTCTTACCCTCCTCCGCGCGCGGCGCGGGCACCCCACCGGACGCGCCGACCTTCGCCGGTGCGCTCACCGGGTTGACGCACCGGTGGGCCCGCCCGTCGTGGGTCAGCGTGAGGGCCGGCGGCTCACCGACGCAGGCGTCGAGACGCTGTTCGCACCGGGGCGCGAACGCGCACCCGTCCGGCCACGGCAGTACGTCGCGTACCGATCCCGGGATCGGCGTGAGGCGCTCGCCCCGGCCCGCGTCGAGGCGCGGGATCGACCCGAGCAACCCCACCGTGTACGGGTGGTGCGGCTCGGCGAAGAGCGGACGCCGCCGGGCGGTCTCCACGACCCGGCCGGCGTAGAGGACGTTGATGGTGTCGCACAGGCCGGCGACCACCCCCAGGTCATGCGTGATCATGATCAGGGCGGTGCCGGACTCGTGGACGAGATCCTTGAGCAGTTCGAGGATCTGCGCCTGGATCGTCACGTCGAGCGCGGTCGTCGGCTCGTCGGCGATGAGCAGCCGGGGACGGCAGGCGACCGCCATCGCGATCAGTGCCCGCTGTCGCATGCCGCCGGAGAGCTGGTGCGGATACTCCTTGAGTCGGCGGGTCGGGTCGGGGATGCCGACCCGGTCCAGCAGGTCGGCCGCCTCCCGGCGGGCCGGGTCGCCCTTCATGCCGCGGTGCCGGACGAGCACCTCGGTGACCTGGGTGCCGATCGGCACGACCGGGTTCAGCGACGACAGCGGATCCTGGAAGATCATCGCGACGTCGCGGCCACGGACGTCCCGCATCGACTTCGCGTCGAGCTTCAGCAGGTCGGTGCCGTCGAAGTCGGCCCGGCCACCGACCTGCACACCACGCTGCCGGGGCAGCAGTCCCATGATCGCGAGCGAGGTGACGCTCTTGCCGCAGCCGGATTCGCCGACCAGGCCGACGACCTCGCCGGCGTCGACGTTGAAGGAGACGCCGTCGACGGCGCGGACCGTGC
This sequence comes from Polymorphospora sp. NPDC050346, assembly GCF_040655695.1. Classification (NCBI taxonomy): domain Bacteria; kingdom Bacillati; phylum Actinomycetota; class Actinomycetes; order Micromonosporales; family Micromonosporaceae; genus Polymorphospora; species Polymorphospora sp. NPDC050346. The sequence continues at coordinate 43,912 of NZ_JBFAKM010000016.1, forward strand.
GCTGCCCCCGGCGGGAAAAGGTGACGGACAGGCCGTCCACGTCCAGCAGTGCCATCGCCGCTCGCCTACTTCCGCAGCTTGGGGTCGAGTGCCTCGCGCATCGCCTCACCGAGCAGGGTGAAGCCCAGCGCCGTGACGATGATGCCGATGGCCGGCAGAACCGCCAGTCGGGGCGCCGCGTCGAGATAACGCTGCGCGTCGGCGAGCATCACGCCCCACTCCGGGATGGACGAGTCCTGGTTGCCCAGGCCGAGGAAGGACAGCGCCGCCGCCTCGATGATCGCGGTGGCCAGGGTCAGCGTCGCCTGCACGATGACCGGAGCCAGCGAGTTGGGCAGGATGTGGGTCAACGCGATCCGGCCGCGCTTCACGCCCAACGACGTCGACGCCAGCACGTAGTCCGTATTGGACTGCGCGATCATGGATCCCCGCAACAGCCGGGCGAAGACGGGTACGGACACCGTGCCGACCGCGATCATGACGGTGACCAGGCTCGGCCCGAGCAGGGCCGCGATGCTGACCGCCAGCAGCAGGCTGGGCAGGGCGAGGAGCATGTCGACGACCCGCATCAGGGCGTTGTCGACCCAGCGGCCGAACCGGCCACCGAGACCGGCGGCCGCACCGGCCGTGCCACCGATGATCGCGCCGACGACCAGACCGATCAAGGTGGACACCACGCCGACCAGCAGGGTCTGCCGGGCCCCGACCACGATCCGGCTGAACTCGTCGCGGCCCAGGTGGTCGACGCCGAACCAGTTCTCGGCGCGCGGCCCCGGGTAGTGCGCCCGGGCGTCGCTGACCTCGCCGCGCCAGGTCTGCGCGACCGGGTCGTGCGGGACCAGGAACGGCCCGACGACCGCGACGAGCACGAAGGCGGCCAGGATGAGGGCGCCGATGATCGCGGCCGGGTTGCGCCGCAGCCGCCGGAACGCCTCCTGCCAGAGGCTCACCCCGCGTTCGTCGTCGCGCCGGGCGGAGAGTTCGGAGAGCCGGTCGAGTTTCTCGATCTTCTTGCGGCCCGGTGTGAGCACCCCGCTCATCGCACCCTCACCCTCGGATCGATAAAGCTGTAGGAGAGGTCGACGATCAGGTTGACCAGCACGTAGACCACCGCGATGATCATGATGAAGCCCATCAGCACCGGATAGTCCCGCTGGCTGATCGACTCGGCGATGAACGCCCCGATGCCGCTGAACGCGAACACCGTCTCGGTGAGTACCGCGCCGGACAGCAGGCCGCCGGTGAGCAGACCGATGGTGGTGGCGACCGGCAGCATCGCGTTGCGCAGGACGTGCCGGCGGCGGACCACGTTCTCGGTCAGGCCCTTGGCCTCGGCGGTGCGGACGAAGTCTTCACCCAGCACCTCCAGCACGCTCGCCCGGGTGATCCGGACGATGATCGCCAGGGGGATGCTCGCGAGGGCTATTCCGGGCAGGACGAGATGCCACAACGCGTCGGCGGCGGCGTCCCACTCTCTTGTCATCAGGCCGTCGAGCACGAAGAAGTTGGTGATCCGGGTCGCGCCGATCGTCGGGTCCTGCCGGCCACTCGACGGGAACCAGCCCAGGTTCTCGGCGAAGATCGCCTTGAGGACGTATGCCAGGAAGAAGACCGGGATGCAGATGCCGATCAGGGAGCCCACCACGGAGGCGTGGTCGAGGATCGTGGCCCGCTTGCGGGCGGCGAGGTAGCCGAGCGGGATACCGACACCGATCGCGATGATCATCGCGGTGAGGGCGAGTTCGACGGTGCCGGGGAACCGTTGGAGGAACTCGGTGGTGACCTCGCGCTTGGTCGAGATCGACGTGCCGAGGTCGAGTCGAAGCATCCGCCTCATGAAGCGGCCGTACTGGATCAGGATCGGCTCGTCGAGGCCGAGGTTGCGCCGGATCGCGGCGCGGGACTCGGGTGTGCCCCGCTCGCCGAGGATCGCGGTCTCCGGTCCACCCGGCAGACGGTGCAGCCAGATGAACAACAGGATGGATAGCCCGAACAGCGTCGGTATCAACTGCAGCAGGCGTCTGACGATGAACCGGAACACGTGCGCCTCGAATGGGTCCAGAGGGCCGTGGGCGGGCACCGAAACGGTGCCCGCCCGCGGTTCCTTTTTCTATGTCAGGACTTGAACTCGGCGGTGGCGAACCGCTCGTCCGTGAGCGGGCTCGCCTTGACACCGGTCACGTCCTTGCCGAAGACGATCGCCGGCGGCGAGTGCGACACCGGCACACCGGGCAGGAAGTTCATGATCTCGGCGTTCAGCTGCTTGTAGATCTCGAACCGGGCGGCGGGGTCAGCCGTGGTGTCGGCCTGGCGGAACAGGTCGAACAGCGGCTGGTTGGTGTAGCCCCACTCGTCCTTCGGCCGGTCGAAGAACGTGCCGATGAAGTTGTAGGCGTCGCCGTAGTCACCGGTCCAGCCCAGGAAGTGCAGGTCGTGGTTGCTGCCCACCTGGGTGGCGTTGAGGTAGTCCGGGCTCCACTTCAGCGGGATCGCCTCGATGGTGATGCCGACCGCCCGCAGGTCCGCGGCCAGCAGCTCGAAGAGGTCCTTCGGGTTCGGCATGTAGGGCCGGGTGACCTCGGTCGGGTAGTGGAACTTCAGCGTCAGGTTCGACGCGCCCGCCTCGGCCAGCAACTGCTTGGCCTTCTCCGGGTTGTAGTCGTACGTGGTGACCGACGGGTTCCAGCCCTCGACGGTGTCCGGGATGAACTGCGTGGCGACCTTGGCACCCGGGGGCAGCTTCGAGTCGACCAGCGCCTGCCGGTTCAGCGAGTGCATGATCGCCTGCCGGACCTTGATGTCGGCGAGCTTCGGGTTCCCCTTCTGGTTCATCGCCAGGTAGAGGATGTTGAACGCCGGGCGGGTCAACACGTTGAAGCCGTCGTTCCCCAGTGGACCGACGTCGGCCGGGCCGACCAGGTCATAGCCCTGGATGTCACCGGAACGCAGCGCCTGCTTGCGGGCGTTCTCGTCGGAGATGGTGCGGAAGATCAACGTCTTCAGCTTCGCCTTCTCGCCCGCGTAGTCCTCGTTGCGCTCGAGGGTGACGGTCTTGTTGGCGATGTCCCAGGCCTTGAACTTGAACGGGCCGGTGCCGGTCGGGTGCTCCATCGCGTACGGCGGGTACTTCACGTCGTCCGCGGTGCCGGTCACCTCGCTGGCCTGGTACTGCTCGAGCGCCTTCGGCGAGTGCATCGAGAAGGCCGGCAGCATCAGGGCGGCGGGGATCTTGCTGGAGACCCGGTTGAACGCGAGGTCGACGGTGCTCGGGTCCTTGACGGTGCACGACTTGAAGAGGCTCTCCCCGAGTTCGGGGTCCTCATTGGTCGCGAAGCCGCCCATGATGTCCTGCCAGTAGGACGTCACGTCCGGGCTCTGCATCAGACCCTTGGCGTTGAACCAACGGTTGAAGTTGAAGCACACCGCTTCGGCGTTGAAGTCGGTGCCGTCGTGGAACTTCACGCCGGTGCGCAGCTTGAAGGTCCAGGTCGTGCCGGCCTCGTCCGGCGTCCAGCTCTCGGCCAGGCCGGCGGAGACCTTGGTGCCACCCTCCTCGGGGCGGACGAGAGTCTCGAAGATCTGCCGGGAGACCCGGAACGACTCGCCGTCGCTGGCAAGGCTGGGGTCGAGCACCTTGGGGTCGCCGGCGACGCCGAAGACCAGTGTGTCCTTTGTGGATCCGCCCGAGTCTCCGTCGCGCTCGCTCGCGGCACAGCCGGAGAGCGCGAGGGCGGCGACCGCTGCGGTCGCGATCGCGACCTTCGGCCTTGATGCACGCATGGTGCTTCACCTCGTCCTGTGGGTACGGACAACGCGGTGACCCGGGGTCACCAGATGGCGAGACGATAGCCGTCCATCGAACTCCCCGGAAACTGGCCTATTGGGGGTTGGTATCGGATCGTGTCTTTACGTCTCACCACTGGCACGCACGATGCGAAGTTGTTACATTGCGCCGCTGTTTCCGAACGTCAACTGTCAGATCAACGACCGCACGTCAGACCGCTCGACGCCCTTCGAACGCCCGGCCAAGCGTGATCTCGTCGGCGTATTCGAGGTCGCCACCCACCGGCAGACCGCTCGCCAACCGGGTGACCGCGATCCCCATCGGCTTCACCATCAGCGCCAGGTAGGTCGCCGTCGCCTCGCCCTCGGTGTTGGGGTCGGTGGCGAGAATCAGCTCCTTGACCGCGCCGGAACCGAGCCGGAGCATCAGCTCCCGGATCCGCAGGTTGTCCGGCCCGATGCCCTCCAGCGGATTGATCGCCCCGCCGAGCACGTGGTAGCGACCGCGGAACTCACCGGTCCGCTCGATCGCCACCACGTCCTTGGGCTCCTCCACCACGCACAACACCTCGTCGGTGCGGCGCGGGTCACGGCAGATCCGGCACAGCTCCGCCTCGGCCACGTTGTAACAGGTCGTGCAGAACCGGACCAGTTCCTTGACCTTGCGCAACGCGGTCGACAGGCGGTTGACGTCGGCCGGATCCGCCGACAGCACGTGAAAGGCGATCCGCTGGGCGCTCTTCGGCCCGACGCCGGGCAGGCGACCCAGCTCGTCGATCAGATCCTGGATCGCACCCTCGTACATCCGGTGCTCAGAAGCCGGGCAGGCCGAGGCCGCCCATGCCGCCGGTGACCGGGCCCATCTTCTCCTCGGTCAGCTTGCGCACCGCGTCGTTGGCGTTGTGCACCGCCGCCAGCACTAGGTCTTCCAGGGTCTCGACGTCGTCCGGGTCGACCGCCTTCGGGTCGATCTTGATCGCCTTGACCTCGCCGGCGCCGGAGATGGTCACGGTGACCAACCCGCCTCCGGCGGTGCCGGTCAGCTCCGCGTCGGCCAGCTCGGCCTGCGCGGTGGCGAGCTGCTGCTGCATCTTCTGCGCCTGCTTCATCATCTGCTGCAGGTTGGGCTGTCCACCGGGGCGCACGGCACGGCTCCTTCGACGTCGTCATTGCCTGGGCGACGTTCAGCCTAGTCGGCGCCGCCGACGGGCCGCGGCACGCCACGTGGTCAGCCGTCGAGCCGCTCCGCGCCGAGCGTCTGGTGCAGCAACTGCACCACCTGCTGTTCGCTGCTCTGCCGGACCGCGGCGACGTCGACCACGTCGTCGAGCGGCTCGTCACCGGGATCGAATCCCTCGTACGTCACCCCGCCGCGCACCGGCCCGTCGTAGTCCGGGTCGTACGGCGGCTCACCCGCCCAGGACGGGTCCGCCGTCTGGACGGCGCCGGCACGGGCCGCCGGGGCCTGGGCGGCCGGGGCCGGTGCGGCCGGTGGAGCGGCGACAGCCACCGGTGCGGCGGTTTGGGCGGCGGGCACGCCGTCCCGGCCGGCCGTACCCCGGTTGGCGGCCGCCGCGGCCGCCCGCGCGGCCGCGAGCCCCGCCCCGGCGCCACCGCCGTTCACGGCGGGCGGGCTGCTGGTCGGTGGTGTGCCGGTGCCGGACGGCCGCACATCCGTCTCGCCGGACGGTGCGGGTGCTGGTGCCGCGGGTCGCCCACCCGGCCGGGCTGCCTCCGGCCAGTCCGATCCAGCCGCTGTCGACACCGCCGACGGCGGGCGGGCCGGCTCCGGCCAGTCGGACCCACCACTACCCCGACCGGCCTGGGCCGGTCCCGCCGACGGTGGCCGGGCCGGCTCGGGCCAGTCCGGACCGGTCGATCCGCCGGACGGGGGCGAGCCGGCCGCCGGGCGTGGCGGGGCGGCGGGCGGCGCGGACGGAGGAGGAGGCGGCGGGGTGGGCCGAGGCTGCGGGGTCGGGGCCGGCCGGCCACCGTCGCCGCCGACCTCGCACCGGATCTGCCAGCGCCCGCCCAGCACCTGACCGATCGCCTCGACCAGCAGATCCGGCGAGTTGGTCAGCATCGTGGCGTGCACGCTGTGCCGGAACGACAGCACCAGCGTGTTGCCGTCGACCTCGCTTACCGTCGCCTCCCGTACGACCGCCGCCGCACGCTTGCTCCGGGCCGCGACCGTCGACAGGATCTGGTCCCACGACCGGCGGACCGCCGCCGCGTCGAGCGCGCCCGGGGCGACGGGCGTGCCCGGTGCCGGCGGATCCGGCGTTACCGGATCGGGCATGACCGCCGCGGCCGGCGGGCCGGACCGTGGGGCCGCCGCCGGCTGCGCCGGCCGGGACTCGGTACGCGCCGAAGCGGCCTGCTGCGGTGCCTGTGGCGCCGGCGGCTGCTGTGGGGCCGGGGGATGCTGCGGGGTCGGGGGCTGCTGCGGCTGGGGCTGCGGCTCGACCCGCGGCGCGGCCGCCGGACGTACCGGCTCGACGGCCTGGACCGGCGGCAACTCGCCACCGCCCGCGACGGTGAGCCGGCGCTCCATCCGCTCCACCCGCTGGAGCAGCGCGGCCGAGCCGTCGTCGGCACCCGGCAGCAGCATGCGGGCGGCGATCAGCTCCAGCAGCAGGCGCGGCGCGGTCGTGCCCCGCATCTCGACCAGGCCGTTGTGCACGATGTCGGCACAACGGGACAGCGTCGCCGACCCCAGCCGCTCGGCCTGGGCGGCCATCCGCTCCACCTGGTCGGCGGGGCCGTCGACCAGGCCCTTGGCGGCCGCGTCCGGCACCTGCCGCAGCACGATCAGGTCACGCAGCCGCTCCAGCAGATCGGAGGCGAACCGCCGCGGATCATGGCCGGCCTCGGCCACCCGGTCGATGGTCGCGTACGCCGCCGCACCGTCCCCCGCCGCCAGCGCGTCACACATTTCGTCGATCAAGGCCGAGTCGGTGACGCCGAGCAGGGCCACCGCCCGCGCGTAGCTGACCCCTTCCGGCCCGGCGCCCGCGATGAGCTGGTCGAGCACCGACAGGCTGTCCCGCGCGCTGCCGCCACCGGCCCGCACCACCAGCGGGAACACCGCCGGGTCGACCTTGATCCCCTCGGCCTCGGTCAACTGCTCCAGGTAGGGGCGCAGCACCGCAGGCGGGATCAGCCGGAACGGATAGTGGTGGGTACGCGACTTGATCGTGCCGAGCACCTTCTCCGGCTCGGTCGTCGCGAAGATGAACTTGACGTAGTCCGGCGGCTCCTCGACCAGCTTCAGCAGCGCGTTGAAGCCCGCCGACGAGACCATGTGCGCCTCGTCGATCACATAGATCTTGAAGCGGCTGTTCGCCGGCGCGAAGAACGCCCGCTCCCGCAGCTCACGGGCATCGTCGACACCACCGTGGCTGGCCGCGTCGATCTCCATGACGTCGATCGAACCGGCGCCGTCGTTGGCCAGCGACCGGCACGAGCCGCACGTGCCACACGGCTCCGGGGTCGGGCCATGCTCACAGTTGAGCGACCGGGCCAGGATGCGCGCACTGGACGTCTTGCCACAGCCACGCGGCCCGGAGAACAGGTAGGCATGGTTGAGCCGGCCGCTGCGCAACGCCTGCGACAGCGGCTCGGTGACATGCTCCTGGCCGATGACCTCGGCAAACGTCCTCGGCCGGTATTTGCGGTAGAGCGCGAGCGCCACCCCAGCCTCCTCTCGACCGGGCCATTCTCCACCGGCGGGCGGCCCCGGACACAACACGGGGCGAGGCAGCGGTGATCAGCGGCGACCAGGAAAAATAAGGCCTCCCGTGCACCCGTCAGAGCTCGCTTATCCTTGCTGCCTTCCGGCCCTGGGGAGGTTCACGAGGTGCACGCCGCACGGGAGGTACCGACGACTCTACCTCGCCCCGTCCGGAACCCGCCGGTGGGTGGGGCCGTGTGAGGCTGCTGCGACGAGCCTGTATCCTGTCCGACGGAGGATTCGCCTAGAGGCCTAGGGCGCACGCTTGGAAAGCGTGTTGGGTTCACACCCTCACGAGTTCGAATCTCGTATCCTCCGCTCTTCTGAGCAGCGTAGACGCAAGGGCCGGCCCTCGTACGGGGACCGGCCCTTCGTCATGTGGTCTCAGTCTTGGCCTCGGTTGGCGGGCAGCCGGCCCCGAACCGACGCTCTGTCGGATTGCCGTGACGGCGTCCGTTCCGGGCCGCCATGATCGTCTGCGGTTGAAGCGTTCCCGCCCCGGCGTGTCGACTGCCTGAGCAGCAGACGATCGAGACGAACTACAGGCGTCGGGCGGCAGCGGCCTGGACCCGCGAACTTTCGCCTGCACAGGCACATGAGCTGGCGATTCGGAAGGGGGACGGGATCCCGTTGCAGGCGACCTCGTTTCATGGCCCAGAGTCCGTCGTACGGGCGTCCCAGAGTCTCGCTGCGAATCGACGCGAGGCGGAGGAAGAGACGTGCCCACTGTTCCCAGCAACCGCAAGGTGGCCGCCACCGCCGTCAACATGGTGAGGATTTGATCTTTTGGCAACGGCAAGGGAGGGGACAGGCAACACTGCTACGCAGCGACCTTGACTGGATTCCTGAGCAGGTCAGGGCCGGAAATGCTGCGATTCGATGCCTTCTCGGAGTTTCCCGACCCAAAGCATTGGGACTGGCGGCCTGTTTCGCGGCTACGTCCTGGGCTCGCCAGTCCGCGTCGGATCGGACACCTCAGCCCTTCTGACCGCCGCCCCGTTCCGCGTCCGGCCACGCCAGCCAGCCCGACCTGCGTGAATCTTGATCAACACGGGTAGGCTCGGACACACCCGTGACGCGGAGGAGGCACCGTGACAGTGCTGTCCAAGGGCGCCAACGTCGCCCTGTCCACGATGTACGTCCGGGCGGTCCTGAGCTGGACGGCGGGACCGGGCGTACCCGACATCGACGTGTCAGCGCTGCTGCTGACCGCGAGCGGCAAGGTGCGCAGCGACGGTGACTTCGTCTTCTACAACCAGCCGCGGCACCCGTCCGGGGCCGTGACCCACGCGGGCAAGCGCGCCGGGTCGGCCGGGGAGGCGTTCGACGGCATCACCGTCGAGCTGGCGAGGGTCGAACCGGACATCCAGCGGGTGGTGATCGCGGCGTCCGCCCACGACGGCACCTTCCAGCAGGTACGTGGGCTGCGGCTGACCATCTTCGACGTCGGTTCCGGGGCCGAGGTGGCGCGGTTCGAGGACATGCACGCGTCGACCGAGAAGGCGATCGTCGGCGGGGAGCTCTATCTGCGTAACGGGGCCTGGAAGTTCCGGGCGGTCGGGCAGGGCTGGGATTCCGGGCTGGCCGGACTCGCGACCAACTTCGGGATCAGCGTCGACAGCGAGCCGCCCACGCCCGCTGCGCCGCCACCGGCGTCCGCCTTCGCGGCACCGGCCGCGCCACCGCCACCACCGGCTCTGTCATCGCCGCCACCGGCAGCGCCGCAGGCGTCCACGGCACCGCCCGGGCAGCCGGCCGTGCGGTTCACCAAGGGTGAGGACCGGCTGCCGCCGGAGGCCCGGCAGAAGCTCAACCTGCGTAAGCAGCAGGTGGCGGTCAGCCTGACCAAGCACGGCATCGGAAACGTACGGGCCCGGGTGCTCCTGGTCCTCGACGCGTCGGGTTCGATGACATCCCTCTACAAGAACGGCACGATGGCCCGCGCGGTCGAGCGGACCGCGGCTGTCGCCGCCCAGTTGGACGACGACGGAACGATGCAGTCGTGGATGTTCGCGTCCCGCCCCGGGCGGCTCCCCGATCTGGAGATCGGCGACATGCCGACCTGGATTCCGGCATTCGTCCGGATGAAGGCGCTGCCGAAGCTCGGGTTCGGTAACGAGGAGCAGAAGGTCATCGCGATGGTACGGGATTTCGTACGGCAGAATCCCGAACCGGTTCCCACCCTCGTCCTGTTCTATTCCGACGGCGGTGTCTACCAGAACGCCGCGATCGAGAAGGAGTTCCGGGCCGCCGCCGACGAACCGATCTTCTGGCAGTTCATCGGGCTCGGCAACGCCAACTACGGAATTCTCGAACGGTTCGACCAGATGCAGGGCCGGCGGGTGGACAACGTCGGGTTCTTCGCGGTCGACGACATCGACCGAACCGGGGATCCGGAACTCTACGACCGCCTGCTCAGCGAGTTCCCGGCCTGGCTGCGCGCCGCCAGCGCGGAGGGCATCCTGCGCTGAGAAAGGTACTTGTCTTCCAGTGCGCTCGAAGTCGTAGCGTCGGGGCATGACCGCAGCGCAGCACAAGATCGGATCGGGTTTCGGTGCGCGGAGCACCGCTGACGACGTACTCGATGGGGTTGATCTTTCGGGGAAACTGGCGGTGGTGACCGGCGGGTATTCGGGGTTGGGGTTGGAAACGACGCGGGCCCTGGCGAAAGCCGGGGCCCGGGTCGTCGTGCCGGCCCGGCGGCCGGACGCCGCCCGCGAGGCGCTCGCCGGAATCGCGGGGGTCGAGGTCGACGAACTCGACCTCGGTGACCTCGAAAGCGTGAAGGGTTTCGCCGAGCGTTTTCTTGCCGCCGGCCGGCGAATCGACATCCTGATCAACAACGCGGGCATCATGGCCTGTCCGGAGACGCGGGTCGGGCCGGGCTGGGAGGCGCAGTTCGCGACCAACCATCTCGGTCATTTCGCGCTGACCAACCGGCTGTGGCCGGCGCTCGTGGACGGCGGCGCGCGGGTCGTCTCGGTTTCGTCGACCGGCCACCACAACTCCGCGATCCGCTGGGACGACCCGCAGTTCGAGCGCGGCTACGACAAGTGGGCGGCGTACGGACAGGCCAAGACCGCGAACATCCTGTTCGCCGTGCAGCTCGACGCCCTCGGCCGGGACCTCGGGGTACGGGCGTTCGCGCTGCACCCGGGTGGCATCCTCACCCCGTTGCAGCGGCACCTGACGACCGAGGAAATGGTCGGCTACGGCTGGATCGACGCGGACGGCAACCCACTGAACCCGAGCTTCAAGACGCCGGAACAGGGCGCGGCGACCCAGGTCTGGGCGGCGACGTCGGCCCAGCTCGACGGGATGGGCGGCCTCTACTGCGAGGACTGCGAGATCGCCGAGTTGGCGGGCGACGGCGTACGCGCAGGGGTACGCGACTACGCGATCGACCCGGCGCAGGCGGCTCGGCTCTGGACCCTGTCGGCGGAGTTGACCGGGGTGGACGCGTTCGCGCCGACCCGGTGACCGCGGCGGTTGTCCACAGGCCGGCCAGCCTGTGGACAATCACCCACGCTCGTACACACGTGCTATCCACACCCTGTGGATAACTCTGTGGAGAACGTTCTGAACAGCGCAGACTCAGGAGAGCCCGGTCTCCCGTAGCGTGATGTTGATCCGACCGAAGTCCAGGCCGACCCCGGCCGGAGCCGTACCCGGATAGGTCCGCACCACCCCGTGATAGGCGAACCGCGCCGGCCCGCCGAAGACGAACAGGTCACCCGAGGCCAGCTCCAGGTCGGTCCACGGCCGGTTCCGGCTGTGGACGTTGCCGAACCGGAAGAGGCACGAGTCGCCGACGCTCAACGACACCACCGGCGCGTCCGTACGCTCGTCACGGTCCTGGTGCATGCCCATCTTCGCGGCATCGTCGTAGAAGTTGACCAGTGCGGTGTCCGGCCGGTAGCCCCGCTCCGGCATCTGGCGGACGTCCACGAGCGCGGCCCGCCCCAGGTCGGCCAGCCAGTCCGGCAGCTCGGCCACCCGCCCGCCGCCGGCGTCGTCGGCGGTACGGCTGTAGCGGTATGGCTGCCAGTGCCAGCCCAGACACACCGTACGCACCGACATCCGGCCGCCGCCCGGCAGCTTGGCCGCCCGCGCCGGCACCGGACCGTCCGCCCACGCCCGGCACGCCTCGACCAGCCGGCGCTGTGTCTCCGGGTCGAGCCACCGTGGCACGTGCACCGCACCCGGGGCGATCTCCCGCCGGCCGGCGTGCGCAAGGTCGAACATCAGGCGACGAAACGTCGTACGTAACGCTTCTGCCACGGCGTCTCGACGGCGTGCGGGGAGTAGTGCGCGCGTACGAAGGTGACCGCCTCGTCGGCCGGCACCCCGTCGATGATCGCCAGACAGGCCAGCGCCGTGCCGGTACGACCCCGGCCACCGGAACAGGCCAACTCGACCCGGTCGGTCGCCGACCGCTCCCACGCCTCGCGGAACCTCGTCCGGGCCTCGTCCCGGTCGCGCGGCAGCCGGAAGTCCGGCCAGTGCAACCAACGAGCCTCCCAGTCGACCGGCGGCGGCGGCTTGCCGAGCAGGTAGACGGCGAAGGTCGGGGACTGCCCGGTAGGCAGCGGTTTCAGCAGCCCACGGCCACGAACCACCCGCCCGGACGGCAGCCGCAACAGTCCGGCGTCACTCGAATCCCACGGCTCGACCACGAGCCGATCCTATTCAGCCCGGACATCAGCTTCTCCTGACTTGTACGACAACCCCCCATCACGGCGGCCCAACCTTCCAATACCACGATGAGCACCCATAAAAACACCCAGAGTGACGACGGCGTCCTCCCTGCCTGCGGAACGACCAGCACCTCGACACTTTTCTCTTTGGAACCTATGTGCCAAAGTAGACGGCGTGCTTATCGCCAACTCTGTCGGTTTGCCACTAAACGCCAAGTTCTCCGTAGAGCCTGACGGTGACGACTTGGCAATCATCCTTCACAGCGGCGGCGGCCGAACTCGGTCCGGCAGCAGCCGCAATGCCGACTATCGGGCCGCGCTGACGTTGCTACTCGTCAGACTTCGGGAACACGACGCCGTGCTTCAGGAAGCACTGATCGACTCGACCGCAGTCGCGCATCTACCGGAACCACAGCGAAGCCTGCTGGTCAGCCCTATCAAGCTAGCGGATGAGTCGGACATGGAAGACGTTCGGCGACGGCTAACCGCCGCGCAGGGGAGCCTTGGCCAGAGACCCGGTGCCATAAAAGCAGGAAATAACAGCAAACGGCTACGACTAAGGGTCTCCGTTCCAGGGTTCACCCCTAGCGATGCCGCACAACTGGCGCACGCACTATCGAAAGACACCAGCAACGACCGCAATCAAGATATCCTACTACCGACGAATAACGAGGCAACTGACTTGCAGTCCGACCCTCAACTGATGCTCCAACCTCGAGGCATCAAAGCCAAAGGCGGCGAGAGACATTATCAGAAGTCGGTCAGAATTGGAATCCAGCTCGCCGATCTAGCGGTCGACCTCAGGCACGATGGGAATATTCTTCGTCAGATCTATCCAAGCGGACTCGCCCGCCTGTGGGGATCTACACCGGCTGCTGCCGGCGTGGAGAACTACAAGAGCAAGGCACTCCGGGACCGCCGAGTCGGCGACGATATCCTGTTCTACAACAACAAGGGTTTCTTCGCCCGGGCTCGCATCGTGCACCTATTCCGTAACCAGGAGGCAGCCCGAGCCATCTGGGGCGCCGATGAGGACAACCAAACCTGGGAGTATATGGTCGCACTCGATGACTTGGAGGAGTTCCAACAACCAATCCCCGCGGAACCGCTTCTCCAGGCGCTGAATCTGCCCGCTCCACCCTTGCGCAGTCTAACCCTGGTGAGATCGTACGAATACGATCGCATCAAGCGCCTGCTCCCCAACAAGCAGGAACCGATCAACCCGAGCCATGGCCCGAATAGACATCCGACGCGCCCGGGTCTGAATGAGCGCGAACTATTGTCCGTTCTCGAAACACTCGCTCCCCGCGAACCGCACAAAACTCCGAGAAGCCACTTGGCGCTAACGCTACTCTGGTCAATCGCCCATGAAGCTAAACACGGCTCCAGACTGGTTCGGTGGCACAAATTCCGTTCCGAACTGGCACCCATCCTCGCCCGCTACACCTCGGTCGATCCAGATCCCACAGTTGCACACCCATTCTGGCACCTGGGCAGCAGCGTCATTTGGGAGATAGATGGCATAGACATCACGGCCACTACTACCTCGCCACCGACTCGGCTTGATGTAGTAAATCCCAGCGCGGGCCTCACGATTGACGCAAGCAGACTACTCAAGAAGTCCGAGGTTCGAACAAGAGCCGTCCGCACACTACTCACGCATCATCTGACCGAGACAAACCATGCGGACCTACTCAAAGAACTCGGTATGTCTGGATACGAATCAGCTACCGGCACCTTCGACGATGGGCCAGACTCGGGCATCTTTACCGGCAGCCTGGGCGGCACCTCTCGTTGTGAGGTAACTCTGCAACGGATCATCCGCAGCACCAAGGTCGCCGAGACCGTAAAGGCGATCTACGACCACCACTGCCAGATTTGCGGTGAGCGACTGGAGACTCCCAATGGGGGGTACAGCCAGGCCGCGCACACTCGCGGCCTCGGTGCACCGCACCACGGCCCTGACCACATCTCGAACGTGCTCTGCCTTTGCCCGAATCACCATGTCCTGTTCGACAGCTTTGCAATCTACGTAGACGAGCATTGGATTGTTCGTCGGGCCGCGGACAATCTCGAGCTCGGCGCACTCCGCCGGCACGCCACCCACCCGATAGATCCTGCCCAACTTGCCTACCACCGGCAGCTCTGCGGACTCCTGGCATAGTCGACCGGCGCCGCTGACAGGACGCCCGCCAAACACCTCAGTGTGACGGCAGGTCGGCAGAGCAGCACGCAGCGTAGCCGAAGTGAACGAAGCCCCGCCCCCGACGAGCCAGAGTTTCACCGACAACAAACGCCCGGCCCCTCTCGAAGGAGGAGCCGGGCGTTTGCCTGGTTACGAGCGGTGGCGGCGGGATTTGAACCCGCGGAGGGCGTAAACCCTCACACGCTTTCGAGGCGTGCTCCTTAGGCCACTCGGACACGCCACCGCCGAGAAGGCTACCTGACGCCCCCGGGACCTGTCGTGGCGGTATCCCCTCCGTCGACCTGGCAGGATCATGGCCATGAGTACGCACATCGGCGCACAGCCGGGCGAGATCGCCGAGCGGGTCCTGATGCCGGGCGACCCGCTGCGGGCGAAGTGGATCGCGGAGACGTACCTCGAGGATGCCAAGTGCTACTCGACGGTGCGGGGGATGTTCGGCTTCACCGGCCGCTGGCAGGGCACCGAGGTCTCGGTGCAGGGCTCCGGCATGGGCATGCCGTCGGCATCCATCTACGCCCACGAGCTGATCAACGAGTACGGCGTGAAGTCGCTGATCCGGGTCGGCTCGTGCGGTGCGATCGTCGACGAACTGAACCTGCGGGACGTGATCGCCGCCAACGGCTCGGCGACCGACTCGAACATGAACCGGGTACGGTTCGACGGCCTGATCGACTACGCGCCGGTGGCCGACTTCGGTCTGCTGCGTACGTCGGTCGAGGTGGCCGAGCGGCGCGGCATCGAGATGACGGTCGGGCCGGTGCTGGCGGCGGACGCCTTCTACACCGACCGGCCGGACCTCTACGACCGGCTCGCCGACTACGGGGTGCTGGCGGTGGAGATGGAGTCGGCGGCGCTCTACACGATCGCGGCCCGGTTCCGGGCGAAGGCGCTGACCCTGCTGACGGTGAGCGACCACATCAAGCGGGGCGAGAAGACGACGGCCCAGGAGCGCGAGCAGACCTTCGGCCAGATGGTCGAGGTCGCCCTGGACACCATCACCGCCTGACCCGTCCCCGCCCCGCACCCACCCGCCCACCCGAGCGCTGGCGGCCGGCCGCCGCGCCCTCGCAAGATCCGCGTGATCAGGGAGTTTGAGCCCCAACGCGCCGACGACACGCGCGACTTAATCCCTGATCACGCGGATCAAGCCGGGGAGTGGCGCGGGGGGCGGATTAGGCGGGAGCCGATAGGGCTTGGGTCGGGGGGAGGGTGGCGGCGCGGATTGCCGGGTAGAGGCCGGCGAGAGCGCCGATCAGCAGTGGAGCGGCCAGACCGCCGCCCAGCGCCCACGGCGGAATCGCCAGTGGCCAGGACTGCCACCAGGCGTAGGCGGCGGTCACGGCCAGCCCCAGGAACACTCCGCCAGCCCCGCCGAGGGCGGAGAGCAGCAGGGATTCGGCGAGGAACTGGGTGCGTACCTGCCCGCGGGTCGCACCGAGCGCGCGGCGGAGCCCGATCTCGGGCCGCCGTTCGAGCACCGAGACGACCATCGTGTTGGCGACCCCGACGCCGCCGACGAGCAGGGCGACCGCGCCGAGCCCGAGCAGCAGTCCGGTGAACGCGGCGTCGGTCGCCTGCCGGGCGGCGAGTGCGTCGGACGGGCGGGAAACACGTACCTCGTTCGGGGCTTGCGGGTTTGCGGTGGCGGCAAGCACGTCGCGTACCGCCTCGACCTGGCTGTCCGTCGTACGGGTGTAGACGGTCGTCGGGTGGCCGTCGAAGCCGAGGTACGTCCTGGCGGCCGGCCAGCCGACGAGGGCGCTGGTGTCGAGTTCGGGAGCCAGCGGTACGGCGGACAGCACGCCGACGACGGTGAACCAGCGCCCGCCGACGAGCACCTGCCGGTCCGGGCCGGCCGAGCCGATGCCGAGCCGGGCGGCGGCCGTCGTGCCGAGGACCACGGCGGGGTGGTTCGCGGTCGCGGCGTTCAGCCAGGTGCCGCTTCCGATGTGGCCGCCGACGGTGTCGAGCAGGGCGAGGTCGGCGGCACGGGCGGCGATCCCGCCGGTTTCGGCGGCCGGGATGCGGTCCGACCGGTAGACGGGTGTGTCGGGGAGTTGCCCGGTGGCGGCGACCTGGCGTACCGGACCGATCCGGCCGATCATCGCGACCGAGTCGACCGGCAGGCGGGCCTGCTCGCCCAGGATCGTGTTGCCGGGGGCGACGGTGAGCAGGTTGGTGCCGAGTGCGGCGAGGGTCCGGTCGAGTTCGGCCCGCGACGACGACGAGATGCCGACGACGGCGACCATTGCGGCGATGCCGATGGCGATCCCGAGCGCGGAGAGGAAGACCCGCAGCGGCCGGGCCCGTAGCCCGGCGCCACCGACCCGTACGACGTCGGCCGGGCGTAGCCGGGCCGGCACGAGCCCGCTCACCGGGGCGGCACCGGCGGCCGGGCGACATCGGAGACGATCCGGCCGTCGCGCATGTGGACGCGGCGGGGCAGGCTTGCCGCGATCTCCTGGTCGTGCGTGATGACGACGACGGCCGTACCCGCGTCGTGCAGCCCGCGCAGCAGCGCCATGATCCCGGCCCCGGCGGCCGAGTCGAGGTTGCCGGTCGGTTCGTCGGCGAGCAGCAGCGGCGGTTCGCCGACGACGGCCCGGGCGATCGCGACCCGCTGGCGTTCGCCGCCGGAGAGCTGGTGCGGCCGGTGGTCCAGCCGGTGGCCGAGACCGACCCGGCGCAGCGCGGCGGCGGCGCGGGCCCGCCGGTCCCGGCGCCGTACGCCGGTGTAGAGCAGCCCGTCGGCGACGTTGTCGACCGCGGGTACGCCCCCGGCCAGGTGGAACTGCTGGAAGACGAAGCCGATCCGGGTGGCCCGCAGGGCGGACAGCTTCCGGTCGGCGAGGCGGGCGACGTCGTACCCGTCGATGTGGACGGTGCCGGACGACGGCCGGTCGAGGGTGCCGATCAGGTTCAGCATGGTCGACTTTCCGGAGCCGGAGGGGCCGGTGACGGCGACGAGTTCGCCGGGCTCGATGCGCAGCGAGACGCCGTCGAGGGCGGTGACCCCACCCGGGTACGCCTTCGTCACCGCGTCGAGCCGGACCACCGGGACGCCACCGGGTACGGGTGTGGTCATCTCGGCACCCCCACCCGCTGACCCTCGGCGAGCCCGGCGCCGGTCACCTCGACCCGGCCGGCCGCGAACAGTCCGGTTTCGACGGCGACGACGCGGGTGGTGGAGCCGTCGACGACTTCGACGCCGTACCCGCCCTCGGCGAGAGCGAGCAGCGCGGCGACCGGGACGGTCAGCACGTCGTCGCGTCGCGAGGCGGTGAACGCTACGGTCACGGTGGCGTGGTCGTGGCCGGCGAGGGCGTCCGGGTCGTCGCCGGTGACGGTCACCTCGATGCGGTTCTCGGTCGGGTTGGTGTCGCTGGCCAGCGTGACGACGGTGCGTACCGCTGTGATCCTGCCGGTGGTGGTCCGGCCGTCGGGCAGGGTGACGGTGACGGCGGCGCCTTCGGCGGCCAGCCGTCCGGCGGCGGCGGGGAGCGTGACAGTGACGAGCCGTACGGTGCCGGTGACGGTGAGCACCGGCTGGTTCGATTGGGTGGCGTCCCCGACGGCAGCCTGGTGGGTCTCGATCCGGGCGTCGCCGCTGGCGTGCACGAGATGTCCGGGCTCGACCCGGCCGGTCGGCTCGACACCGAGGTCGCGCTGCCAGCGGCGGACCGCGTCCGCGGTCGCCCCGGTGTAGTGGTCGTCGGCGGTGAACCCGGTGTATCCGAGCGCCCGCAGGTTCCGCTCGAACTGCCGTACGTCGGCACCTTCGACGCTCGGGGCGAGCGTCCGGTAGGCCGGCAACGGGCCGTGCAGCAGCACCACCGGTACGTCGTCGACCCGGTAGAGGACCTGCCCGCGCCGGACCGTCGCGCCGACCTCGGCGAGTGCGGTCAGGGTGCCGGTGAGCCGGCCGTTGACGGTCCGGGCGGTGCCGTAGCCGAGTTCGCCGTCGGCGTTCTCGGCGTCGACGAGGGTCTGCCGGGTGATAACGGCGGTGGCCGGTGGCAGGCCGGCCCGGTCCGGCGTACCCGGGTCGGGCGCGCCGCGACCGGCGACGGCGGCGACCCCGCCGGCGACCGCGACCACGACGGCGGCCGCCGCCAGTCCGGCGGCCCGGCGGTTCACCGGTCGCCGCCGAGGATGCCGGGGGCGTGCCGCTGGCATTTCTCGGCCGCGGCCCGGACCTTCGGCTCGTCCAGGCTGATGCCGGGGCCGCCGCGGATCGAGCCGTCCGGGGTCGGGTCGGGGAAGTCGGCGATCCCCTCGGCGCGCATGCAGCGGGCGAACTGCCGCAGCCGGTCGAGTTCCGCGGGGTCGGCGTCGGGTATCTCGCCACCGTCGGGCAGCAGCGTCTCGCACTTCGCCATCGCCGCCTCGACCTTGCCGGGTTCGAGGCCGTCGCCGAAGGACAGCCGGATCGGGCCGCCGTCCGGCTGGGGATCGGGTACGTCGACGCCGTTCTCCCGCATGCAGCGGGCGAACGCGATCTCGCGGTCCTCGTCGTCAACGGTCGGTGCCGGGGAATCCGACCGGCCGCCCGGCGCGCTCGACCCACCGCGGTCCGCGGTCGCCACCTGTCCGTTGTCGTCGGTGGTGCCGCCCCCGCAGCCGGTCAGGGTCAGGGCGAGCGCCGTCAGCACCAGCCCACCGGTGAACCTCCGCCGCATGTCTGTTCCCCCGTTTCGGCGGCCGGTGCCGGTGCGCCGTCCGGCCGCGTATGTCAGACGCCGGCGGTTGCCGGCCATCGGCAACATCTGACGGGAGGAGCGGTAGCCAGGGCGTAACCGTGGACGTTAACGGCGACGTTATGCCGGGCGCGCGACGGTGACGTCGTTCCCGGGCGCCGACAGGAGGGCCGGATGAGGGTGCTGGTGGTCGAGGACGAGAGCGTGCTCGCGGACGCGATCGCGGAGTGGTTGCGGCGGGAGGCGTTCGCCGTCGACGTCGCGTACGACGGCGGGGCCGCGCTGGACCGGCTCGGCGTGCACGCGTACGACGTGGTGGTGCTCGACCGGGACCTGCCGGTGGTGCACGGCGACGACGTGTGCCGCTCGATCGTCGACTCGGGCGGGCAGAGCCGTGTGCTGATGCTGACCGCGGCGGCGGCCGTCCGGGAACGGGTCGCCGGGCTGGCCCTCGGCGCCGACGACTACCTGCCGAAGCCGTTCGCGATGGTGGAGTTGTCGGCCCGGGTGCACGCCCTGACCAGACGCACCCGGCCGGCGGCCCCGCCCCGGCTCTCCCGGCGCGGGGTGCTGGTCGACCCGGCCCGCCGGGAGGTCTACCGGGACGGCCGGTACGTCGCGTTGAGCCGCAAGGAGTTCGCCGTGCTCGCCGAACTGCTGCGCGCCGACGGCGCGGTGGTGTCGGCCGAAGAACTGCTGGACCGGGCGTGGGACGAGCACATCGACCCGTTCACCAACGTCGTACGGGTCACCGTGATGAAGCTGCGCCGCAAGCTCGGCGACCCGCCGGTGATCGAGACGGTGCCCGGCGTCGGGTACCAGATCCCGTGAACCGGCTGACCATCCGGGCCCGGCTGACCCTGGTCTTCGGCGGATTGTTCTTCGTGGCCGGCGGCGTCCTGCTGGCCGTCAACTACGCGCTGGTCGCCGGCCGGTTGCAGCAGAACCGGCTGTCGTTGTGGATCGGCGGCTCCGGGGATACGTCGGGCCTCGACACGGCGGCGATCGGCGCGATGGTCGGCGACTATCAGCGGGTGGTCCGGGACAGCGCCCTCGACTCGCTGCTCACCCAGGGCGGGCTGGCGCTGGTCGCGGTGTCGGTGGTCGCGGTCGCGATCGGCTGGCTGGTCGCCGGCCGGGCGCTCCAGCCGCTCCAGGAGATCACCGGTACCGCCCGCCGGATCGCCGGGGCCGACGGTGCCGGCCGGGGCCTGCACGAGCGGATCGCGCTCGGCGGCCCGAAAGACGAGGTACGCGAACTCGCCGGCACCTTCAACGAGATGCTGGAACGGCTGAACCGCGCCTTCGACGGGCAGCGGCGGTTCGTGGCGAACGCGTCGCACGAGCTGCGTACGCCGCTGGCACTGAACCGGGCGCTGGTCGAACTGGCGATGACCCGGCCCGGGGCACCGGCCGAGGTACGCCAGCTCGGTGAGTCGCTGTTGACCGTCAACGAGCGGCACGAGCGGCTGATCGACGGGCTGCTCACCCTCGCCGACTCCGAGAACGAGGTGACCGACCGTACTCCGGTGGATCTTGCCGAGGTGGCCCGGCACGTGGCCGACCAGGTCGCCGGGCCGGCCGACGTACGCGTCGAACTGGACCTGGCGGCGGCACCCACGGCCGGCGACCCGGTGCTGCTCGAACGGCTGACCCAGAACCTGGTCGAGAACGCCGTACGGCACAACGTGCCGGAGGATGGCTGGCTGTCGGTCGAGACGGCGGTGGTGGACGGCCGGGCCACCCTGACCGTGTCGAACAGTGGCCCGACGGTCCCCGGGTACGAGGTGGAGAGCCTGTTCCAGCCGTTCCGCCGCCTGAACCGCGACCGGATCGGTGGTGGGCGCGGCTTCGGCCTGGGCCTGTCGATCGTCCGCGCGATAGCCCGTGCCCACAACGGCTCGGTGGAAGCCACCCCCCGCCCCCAGGGCGGCCTGACCGTAACCGTCTCCCTCCCTTCAAGATCCGCGTGATCAGGGACTAAGTCGGGCGTGTCGTCGGTGTGTCGGGGCTCGAACTCCCTGATCACGCGGATCTTGGCGGCGGGGCGGGCGGGGCGCGCCGGGCGGATCTTGCACGGTGGCCCGGGCGGGGGCGCGCTCCGCGCCCCGGCGGGCCATAGCAGAGTCGGGCCGGTTTTGAGGGCTGTCCACAGGTGGGTGGGTTGTCCACAGGCTGTCCACGGCGGCGGGCGGGCCGCTGCCGGATCCGTGATGCTTCGCCGGCATGACGACCAGTCACGAAACTGCGCTGCTGATCGCCGCCCGGCAGGAACGGCTGATCACGTCGGCCCAATGCCTACGAGCCGGACTCGCCCGGTCCGACGTCGCCCGGCTGCTCGCCACGAAACGCTGGCGCGGGATTTTCCGCGGCGTCCACCTCACCACGCCCGGCACCGTCTCGGAGCGCCAGCGAATCCGGGCCGGGCTGCTCGCCCTGGGGCCGGCTGCCGTCGCCGTGCTGAACAGCGCCGCCACCGTCCATGGCTGGCCGGTCGTGCCGGCGGATCCGACGGTGCAGGTGTCGGTGCCGGCGGACCGGCGGCGGCTGGACCAGCCCGGGCTCACCACTCGACAACTGGTCGTCAACGCCGCCGACCTGACGACAGTGGCCGGGATGCGGGTGACGACTCCGGCGCGTACCGCCGCCGACCTGCTGCTCCGGCTGCCGCGACCGGAGGCGGTGGCGATGCTCGACGCCGCGCTCGGGGCCGGGGCACTGACGGACCTGGACCTGGAGGTCGCCCGGATGTTGATCTACGGCAATCGTGGGGCGGTGCGCGCCCGCCGCTCGATCGGGGACGCCGACGGTCGGGCGCAGTCCCCGCTCGAGTCACGGATCCGGCTCATCTGCGTCGACGGCGGCGTGCCACCGGAGCGGCTCCAGTTCCCGGTGTACGACGAGTTCGGCGTACTGCGGGCGTTGGCGGATCTCGCCTGGCCGAGCCGGGGTGTGTTGGCCGAGGCAGATGGTCGGGCACCCCACAGCACACCGGAAGCCCTGCTCCACGACCGCAGGCGACAGAATCTCCTGCTGACGCGGGGCTTCGTCGTCCTCCGGTTCACCTGGGCCGACACGAGACGGCCGAGCTACGTCGTACGGACGGTTCGGGAGGCCCTGGAAGCCAGCCCAAGATCCGCGTGATCAGGGAGTTTGAGTCGCGGCACGCCGGCGACACGCGCGATTTAATCCCTGATCACGCGGATCTTGGTCCCTGATCGCACGGATCCTACGGGGGTCGGGGGAAGCGGAGTCAGCGGAAGAAGGTGCGGAGCAGGGTGACGCACTCTGGTTCCAGGACGCCGGCGTAGACCGTGGGACGGTGGTTGAGGCGGCGGTCGCGGACCACGTCCCAGAGCGAACCGACCGCACCCGTCTTCGGCTCCCAGGCCCCGAAGACCACTGTGGATACCCGAGCCAGTACCAGCGCGCCCGCGCACATCGTGCACGGTTCCAGCGTCACCACCAGGGTGCAGCCGTCGAGCCGCCAGGCCCCGACGCGGGCGGCGGCCCGGCGCAGCGCGAGCACCTCGGCATGCGCGGTCGGGTCGCCGGTGAGTTCCCGTTCGTTGCGCCCGACGGCGAGTTCGGTGCCGTCCGGCCCGTAGACGACGGCACCGACCGGCACGTCGGCGGCCACGTCGCCGGTACGCACCGCGACCGACCGGGCGGGATCGCCGGCCGCCACCTCAGCGGCACGCCCCGCGACCGACCGGGTGGGGTCGTCCATGGGAACGGGGTCCGGGCTGGTGACGGCGACCGCCAAGGCGCGGCGCATCCATGCCTCGTGACGTTCCCGCCGGCCGCCGAGGGACCACGGGGGCGGGCCGCCGGGGTCGGTCACGCTTCGCGTAGCTCCTCGACCTCGTCGCCGCACCCGATCGCCTGGCACACCTCGGCGGTCACGTCGGCGGGGAGCATGCCCTCGTGGGCGCAGAGCACCAGCAGCCGCGGTGCCGGCACCCCCAGGTCGGTCAGCAGGTCGGCGTCGCCCACGGGGTCGGCGTCGGGATCGGTCGCGGGCTGGTCGGATCCGGTCGTGGACGAGGTGGCGCCGCCGCCGGTCAGCACGTCGTCGAACTCCATCGTCGGCGCCTTGAGGTCGCCGACGAGCAGCGCGCCGAGCCGGGACTCCTCGGCGAAGGTCGAGTCCGAGCCGAATATCCGCAGGTCTTCCCCGGCGTCGAGGCGCAGGATGGCGAGATAGGTGTCGTCGGCCTCGACGAAGAGCAGTGAGATGTCGGCGTCCGGGTCGATGTCGCGCAGCCGTTCCGCGACCTCCTCTATGTCGGATGCGCCGTTGAGGTCCAGTTCCGCGGCGGCCCATCCGGCCGAGCCACGCGTGACGGCAGCAGCGAAGTACGCCACGGTCCCCCCAATTGCCTTGCGGCCAGCGTGCCGCAGATACCGCCGACTTGTTCGTTACGCGTGACGGTAACCGGTCGGGTCGGCGGGTGACCGGACAACGCTCCGAGAGAGGGAGCGGAACAGACCAGAAGTTTGCCGGGAGGTCCCGGTCAGTTGGCGAGCCGGCGACGGGTGGCGATCAGCTCACGCAGTCGATCTCCGCGTACCTGACGGGGAAGCTCGCGCTCGCGTACCGCTTTTGCACCGGCGAGCTCGGCAAGGAGCTGAAGCCGGCGGCGGCTGCGGTCGGGGTCGAGCCGCTGCACAGTCCAGGCCATGTCGCGAGCGTGCCGACTGAGCGCCGACTAGTCAAGGCCGGTAGCGCTGCGCATGCACGTCGATACACAGCGCCCATGATCACTCACGGTCCGAGCATGCCCAGGCGCACTGAGTCACCAGAGCGGCCAGTTGGACGTGCCGGCCCAGCGGAGCGCGACGAGGGTGGTCGTGATCCCCCATCCGACCGCCACGGCGACCGCCAGCCCGGCGGCGACTCCCCGGTCGCCGTGCCGGGCCAGCACGGCGGCGACCAGCCAGGCGACCGCACCCGCGATGATCGTCCACCAGCCGAGTCCACGCAGGTCACCGGCGAGCAACGCGAACATCGCCAGCCAGACGGCACCGGCACCGAGGCCGGCCGCCAGCTGCCCGGGCCGGACCTGGTGGGGCTCGCGGTAGGTCGGCCGGGGCGGCGTCCGAGAGGGGAACAACCCCGACGGCGTACGCCCCACGCCGGGCGTCTGCCACCTGTCGGGCGGCGGCGCGAACCCGGCCGGGACCGGTGACTGCGGTGGTGGGGCGAATCCGGGTGCGGCCGGCGGGTGCGGCCGGGCGCCGAACCCGGGCGGGTAGGGCCGGGCACCGAACCCGGCGGGCACGGGCTGGCCGGGTCGCGCGGGGTGTCCGGTCGTACCGGCCGGCCCGAACCCACCGGGCCGGCCGGGCGGTGCGACCGCGGGACCGGGCGGGGGTGCGCTGAACCCGGGCGGGCTGAAGCCCGGCGGAACGGGGAACGTGGGCCGGGCCGGCGAGAGCGGCCGTGCTGCCGACGGGGTGGCGGGCGACACCGGGGAGGTGTCGGCGACCAGCGGGCCGGGCCCGGGGACATCGCCCGGCGCGGGCGCTGGCGCCGCGCTCACCGGCGGCTCCGTTCTGTCGGCGCCACCGGCCGCGCGCTCCGGCTCGGGTGGGACGCTCGCCGCCGGCCGGCCCGCCGCGTCCTCGTCTGGCCGGGACTGCTCCGCCGTCACCGTCGCTCCTTCGCTCGCGGCTACGCCTTCCGCCGCAGCGTACCCGGCTGGCCACACTCCGGCCCGGGGTCACGCGCGGCTGGCGGGGCGCGCCTCTGCCAGGATGGCCGGATGTCTTGGCGACATCGAGAACCGTGGAAGGCGACCAGCGGCGGGCGGCGGGCGTACCCGGTGGTGTTCCTGCTCGTGGCCGGGCTCGGCGCGGGGTGCGGGGCGCCGCCGGCCGGACCGGACGCCGACCGGCCGAACTGGCGGGCGAACGGCGGCGCCACCGGCACCACGCCGCCCACGGCCGGAAGTCCCCCGGCGGCCGGCCCGACCACTGCCGGCCCGACCACTGCCGGCGCGACCGCGTCGCCGGACGGGGGCCGGCGCTACTTCTTCCCGGTCGGCGGAAGCAACGTCGCCTACCACCCGACCCACTCGGCGTACCCGGCGACCGACATCTTCGCCGACTGCGGCACGCCGGTCGTGGCGGTGACCGACGGGGTGGTGCTCGAGGTCAGCCGCTCGGACACGTACGACCGGCGGAAGCCCGACGGGCCGCTCAACGGCGGACTGTTCGTGTCGTTGCTCGGCGACGACGGGGTGCGCTACTACGGCTCGCACCTGGTCGAGGTGGCCACCGGGATCGACGCCGGGGTACGGGTCACCGCCGGCCAGCGGGTCGGCTCGGTCGGCCGGACCGGCAACGCCAACAACGTCTGCCACCTGCACTTCGGTATCTCGCCGCCGTGCGCCGGCACCGGCGACTGGTGGGTACGCCGGGGCGTGGTGTGGCCGGCGCCGTACCTCGACGCGTGGCGGAAGAAGCGGGACTCGGTGCCGGCCGACAAGGTGGCGGGCTGGCAGCGGGAGAGGGGCTGCGCCCGTACGCCCTGAGCCGGCGATCAGCCGAACTGGGCGAGCCGCTGCCGGGCGGTGCCGTTGATCTGGGTGAACGCGCCGCCGGCCACCATCTTGCGTAGCCCGGGGTTGGCGGCCATGGCGTGCACGCCGCTGATCCCGTTGCCGTCCGCCGTCCAGGGCAGCAGGGTGCCGTCGGCCTCGGCGGCGGCGGCGAGTTTGACCCGCCGGTCCGAACCGTCGACGCAGGAGCCCTGGTTGCCGGTCACCGGGGAGCGGCAGACCTTGTCGAAGTGGCCGCCGAGGTAGACGGTGCCGTCGAGGACGGTGACCGCCTGTGGGTCGCCGTCCTGGGTGAGCGTCCAGCGGGTGTTGCCGGTGGGGTCGTAGGCGACGATCCGCCCGCCGGGTCCGCCGTGGGCCGCGTACACGCCGCGCGGGCCGGCCGCTATCGCGTGGGTGACGTAGCTGGCCCGGGGCCGGAAGCCGGTGTCGAGCGCGCCGCTCGCCGGGTCGAGGGCGGCGATCCGGGCGGTTCCGGCGGCGCCGTTGACGCGGTGGAAGCTGCCGCCGGCGTAGATCCGGCCGCTGGCGGCGACGACGGTCCGGACGGTGGCGTCGGCACCCGCCGACCAGCCGGCCAGCAGTGCGCCGGTGCCGAGGTCGAAGGCGGCGAGCCGGACTCGGGGTATGCCGTTCACGGAGGTGAAGGTGCCACCTACGTAGAGGCGGCCGTTGGCGGCGGCGAGCGCGTACGGCTGCCCGGTGAGGCGGTGCCGGAACGTGCCGTGCGGTGCTCCGGTCGTGGCGTCGAGCCGGCCGAGGCCGTCGCGGTCGGCGCCGGCCAGCCTGGTGAAGGCGCCGCCGACGTAGACCGATCCGCCGGCGACGGCGATGGCGCGTACCTGGTCGTCGGCGGGCGGCGCCCAGTCGAGCAGGGCGCCGGTGCGGGCGTCGACGGCGGCGAGGCGGCTGCGGGCGACCGTCTTGCCGCCGGCCGTGGCGGCGGTGAAGTCGCCGCCGACGTAGAGGGTGTTTCCGGCGTACGCGGTGGCCAAGACCGTGCCGTTGAAGGTCGGCAGCCGCTCCGGGGTGCCGCTGACGGCGGCGACGGCGGGAAGCGGGGCGGCGGCTACGGCGGGGAGCGGGGCGGCGGCTACGAGCGCGGCGGCGGTGCCGGCCGTCAGCGCCCAGCGCCGGATCCGGTGGACAGATTCACGAACTGTGTCCGGAAAAATCACTGAATCACGGTAACTGCGCAGGTCGCCGGCTGCCACGACCCGGCCGGCGGGTCGCCGGGGTCCGGGCCGGCACCGCGCGACCGCCGCCGCGTGTGCGAGAGTCAGCCGCGTGGATGTTGCGGTGATCGGGCTCGGTCTCATCGGCGGTTCGGTGCTGCGGGCGCTCTCGGCCGCCGGCCACCGGGTGCTCGGCTACGACGCCGATCCGGCGACCCGGGCCACCGCCCGCACCGCCGCCGCGAAGGCACCGGCCGCCGCCCGCTGGCAGGTCACCGCGACCGTACGCGACGCGGTGGCGCGCGCCGACCTGGCCGTGGTCGCCGTACCGCTGCCGGCCGTGGCCGGCGTCCTCGACCAGCTCGCCGACGCCGGGTTCAGCGGCCTCGTCACCGACGTGACCTCGGTCAAGGGTCCGGTGCACCGGCTCGTCGGGGAGCGCCTGCACCGGCTGCACGACCGGCTCGCCGGCTTCGTCGGCGGCCATCCGATGGCCGGCCGCGAGACGTCCGGGTTCGCCGCCGCCGACCCGGAACTGTTCGCCGGCTGCTCGTGGGTGCTCTGCCTGGAGCCCGGGGTCACCGCGCTGTCCGACTGGCTGGAACTCGCCGTACTGGTGACCGGGCTGGGAGCACGGGTGGTGCCGGCCATCCCGGACGAGCACGACCGGGCGGTGGCGGCCGTGAGCCACGTACCGCATCTGCTCGCCGCGGCGCTCGCCGCGACCGCGGCCACCGACCCGCTCGCCGGCACCCTCGCCGCCGGCTCGTTCCGCGACGGGACACGGGTCGCCGCGACCCGGCCGGAGCTGGTCGCGGCGATGTGCGGCGGCAACGCCCCGGCGGTCGGGCCGGCGCTTTCCGCCGTACTCGCCGAACTGGCCGGCGCCCGGAGTGCGCTGGACGCCGACGACCCGATCGCGGCCCTGCGGACCTGGCTGACGCCGGGTTGTACGGCCCGTACCGCGTGGCCGCCGGTCCCCGGCAAGCCGCTGGAGCTGCCGGCCCGGGTCGAGACGCTCGTCCGACTCGGTCGCGCCGGCGGCTGGGTGACCGCCGTCGCCGACGACCGCCGTACGGTGACCGGCGTCCGCCCCGCACCGGTGGATCCGGACTGACCGGCCGCGGGGGCGTGGGAACCGGGGAACGGGGGTTACCTTGACGGGTATGGGTGTGCGGGATGCCGTCGAGGATCTGCGCCGGATCGCGTTCCTGCTCGAACGGGCCAACGAGGCCACCTACCGGGTACGGGCGTTCCGGTCGGCCGCCGCCGCGCTCGCCGCCCTGTCCCCCGCCGACCTGGCCGGCCGGGCGGAGGCGGGAACGCTGACCGAGCTGTCCGGTGTCGGCGAGGTGACCGCCCGGTGCGTCACCGAGTCACTGCGCGGCGAGGAACCGGTCTACCTGCGCCGGCTGCTGGCGACCGAGGGAGCCGACCTGGACGAGGCGGCCGCGGCGCTGCGGGCGGCGCTGCGCGGCGACTGCCACACCCACTCCGACTGGTCCGACGGCGGCTCGCCGATCGAGGAGATGGCGCTGGCCGCCGCCGAACTCGGGCACGAATACCTGGTGCTCACCGACCACTCGCCGAAGCTGACCGTGGCCCGGGGACTGACCGCCGCCCGGCTGCGCAAGCAGCTCGACCACGTGGCGGCGATCAACGCCGCGCTGCCGGCGGGCTTCCGGATCCTGACCGGCATCGAGGTCGACATCCTCGCCGACGGCTCCCTGGACCAGGACGAGGAACTGCTCGCCCGGCTCGACGTGGTGGTCGGGTCGGTGCACAGCGGACTGCGCGACGACCGGGCCCGGATGACCCGCCGGATGCTGACCGCCATCGCCAACCCGCACCTGGACATCCTCGGCCACTGCACCGGGCGGATGGTCGCCGGCCGGCCCGCCGGGGTGACCGGGCCCGGCGACCGTGGCCACCGGGCCCGGACCAGGCCACCGAGCGACTTCGACGCCGACGCCGTCTTCGCCGCCTGCGCCGAATATGGCAAGGCCGTCGAGATCAACTCCCGGCCGGAGCGGCAGGACCCACCGAAACGGCTGCTCCGGCTGGCGGTCGAGGCCGGCTGCCTCTTCGCCATCGACACCGACGCGCACGCCCCGGGGCAGCTCGACTGGCAGCGTTTCGGCTGTGAACGGGCGGCACTGTGCGGCGTACCGGCGGAGCGGGTGGTGAACACCTGGCCGGCCGGCGAACTCGTCGACTGGGCGGCGACGCACGGCGCCTGACCAGGCGGGCCACCGACGATAACGGCGGGTGGCCGGGGCCACCGGTCCCGTAGGGTCGCAGGCGTGGGAAGAATTGATGACCTCGCGAACCGCTACGTCGACGAGTGGGCACCACTGCACCCGTGTGAAGCCACCTACGTCGGGTTGAAGGGCCACGACCACCGGCTCGACGACCTGTCCCCCGACGGCTTCGCGGCGCAGGCCGAGCTGACCCGGCGTACGCTCACCGAGCTCGACGTCACCGAGCCGGAGACCGAGTCCGAGCGGGTCGCCAAGGAGGCCATGCAGGAACGCCTCGGCCTGGAACTGGCCCGGTACGACGCCGGCGAGGTGACCAGCGAGATCAACGTGATCAGCAGCGGCCTGCACAACATCCGGCAGGTCTTCGACCTGATGCCGACGCAGGGCGAGGATGCGGTGGCGAACATCGCCGCCCGGCTGAACCAGTTTCCGACCGCGTTGGAGCAGTACAAGACGACGCTGCGGGCCGCCGCCGACGCCGGGCACGTCGGCGCCCGGGCCCAGATGATCGAGGTCGCCAAGCAGTGCGCCACCTGGACCGACCCGTCCGGTGACAACTTCTTCCACGGGCTCACCGACCGGCTGTCGGCCGACGCCACACTCTCCGCCGAACTGGCCCGGGGCGCCGCCGCGGCCACCGCCGCCACCGCCGAGTTCGGCCGGTTCCTGCGTACGGAGCTGGCGCCGCGGGGGCGCAAGACCCAGGCCGCCGGGCGGGAGCGCTACGAACTCGCCTCGCAGTACTTCCTCGGGGCGAAGGTCGACCTCGACGAGACGTACGCCTGGGGTTTCGAGGAACTGGCCCGGCTGGAGAACGAGATGCGGGCCCTGGCCGCCCGCATCGTCCGGCCCGGCGCGAGCATCGACGAGGCGGTCGACGCGCTCGACGCCGACCCGGCCCGCACTATCGCCGGCAAGGAGGCGTTCCGCGACTGGATGCAGGCGCTGGCCGACAAGGCGGTCGCCGAACTGCACGGCACCCACTTCGACATCCCGGAGCAGGTCCGCCGGATCGAATGCTGCCTCGCGCCGACCAGTGACGGCGGCATCTACTACACCGGCCCCAGCGAGGACTTCTCCCGCCCGGGGCGGATGTGGTGGGCGGTTCCGGCCGGCGTCACCGAGTTCTCCACCTGGCGTGAGGTGACCACCGTCTACCACGAGGGTGTTCCCGGCCACCACCTCCAGGTCGGCCAGACCCAGGTCCGGGCCGAACTACTCAACCGCTGGCAGCGCCTGCTGTGCTGGTGTTCCGGGCACGGCGAGGGCTGGGCGCTGTATTCCGAGCGGCTGATGGAGGACCTCGGCTATCTCGACGACCCGGGCGACAAGCTGGGCATGCTCGACGCGCAGGCGTTGCGCGCCGCCCGGGTGATCGTCGACATCGGCATGCACCTGGAGCTGGAGATCCCGCGCGACAACCCGTTCGGCTTCCACCCGGGGCAGCGGTGGACCCCGGAGCTGGGCTGGGAGTTCATGCGTGGCCACTGCCGGGTCGCCGACGAGTTCCTGCGCTTCGAACTCCACCGCTACCTCGGGTGGCCGGGCCAGGCGCCGGCGTACAAGGTCGGCGAGCGGATCTGGTTGCAGGCCCGCGACGAGGCCCGTACCCGTAAGGGTGCCGACTTCGACCTGAAGGAGTTCCACCGGCAGGCGCTCGACCTCGGTCCGCTCGGCCTTGACCCGCTGCGGAAGGCGCTCGCCCGCCTCTAGCCGCGTAACCATCACCGGGTGTCCACCCGTTGTTCTGATAACGGGTGGGCATCCAGCACTTTCCGGCAGGTTTCGGGATTCAGGGTCAGGTCAGGGACCTCCCCCTTGAACCGAGGGACGTCCGGCGGCAGGCTCTCCTGGCAAGTGCAACGGGGCAGCCACACCGGCCGTCCCGCACCTGACTCTGCCGGAAGGCGGCCATGCGCGTACCGACCCGCGGCCCCACGGTCGCGCCCCCGTCCACGCACCCGACCGTCGCGCGCTCGACCCTACGGGTGGCACACTTTTCCGACACCTACCTGCCCCGCCGGGACGGAATCATAACCTCCCTGCGCACCCTGACCGGCGCGCTGGGCGGGGCCGGCCACGAGTGCCTGACCGTGGTGCCCGGGCACCGGCGGCAGCCGGCGCAGCCGGACGTACTCGCCCTTCCGGCGGTACCGTGCGGGGTCGCCGACCTGCGGCTGCTGCCGTGGCCGACGCTGCGTCAGGTGCGCCGGATCGAGGCGTGGCAGCCGGACCTGGTGCACGTGCACACCCCGGGATCGGTCGGCCTGCTCGGCGTACTGACCGCGCGCCGGCTCGGCCTTCCGGTGGTGCACACCTACCACACCGACCTCCAGGCGTACGTCGACGCGTACCGGATCCCGACCGCGGCGATCCGGATGATCGCGACGCTCTACACCCGACGGTTGGGGCTGCCCGCCGTGCCCGTTCCGGCCGGCGGTTACGACGACGACCGGCGGGGACACGTCCAGACGGTCAACGCGCTGCTGATGGGCGATGCCGACGCGGTGGTCGTGCCGACCGCGGCCGCCCTCGACCGGACCGACCTGCCGGTGCCGGCGCACCGCCTCTTCGTGGTGCCGTCGGCCGTGCCGAAGCGGGCGGTCGGCGCGCACCGGGCCGCCGCGTTCCGGGCCACGTGCGGCCTCGGCGAAGCCGACCGGATGGTCCTGTTCGTCGGGCGGGTCAACCGCGAGAAGGGCATCGACCTGCTGCTGCCCGCGTTCGCGAAGGTGGTCGCCAGTGAGCCGCGGGCCCGCCTGGTGCTGGTCGGCGCGGTCTACGAGCAGCGGTGGCTGCGCCGGCTGATCGACGCGTCCGGGGTCGGCGACCGGGTGGTGGTGACCGGCCAACTGCCCGCCGACCAGGTCACCGCCGCATGCGCCACGGCCGAGGTGTTCGCGTTCCCGTCCAGCACCGACACGCAGGGGCTGGTGCTCCAGGAGGCGGCGCTCGCCGGCGTACCCAGTGTCATCGTCGACGCCGACCTGCACCGCGCCGGCGCACTCGGCGACGCCGCGGTGCTCGCCGATCCCACCCCGGACGGGCTGGCGGCCGCCGTCACCCGGCTGCTGCGCGATCCGGCGCTGGCCCGCCGTACGGCCGACCTGGCCCGGACCCGCGCGCTGCGGCACACCCCGCAGCGGTACGGGGCGGCGATGCTCGACGTCTACCGCGACGCGATCACGGCCCACCGCTCCGGGTGATCCCGGCCGCCTCGGTGTCCCCGCCGCCACCGGTCGGCTGCGCGGTCGGCGGCGGCGTGGGGGCGCTGGTCGGCGGCGGAGTCGGCGCGCTGGTCGCGGGCGGCGTCGGTTCCGGGCTCGGTTCCTCCGCCGTGGGCTCCGGCGACGCGGACGGTGAGGCGCTGGCGGTCGGCGCGGGTCCGGTCGAGGTCGGTGCCGATCCGCCGGTGCGGCCGGACGAGGGTTCCGTCTCGCCGGACGGCTCCGCCGTGTCGGACGAGGTGGGGCTGGGTGTTGCCGTCGGGGTCGGTCCCTCGGCCGGTGGCGTGGCCGTGTCCGGGGCGAAGGCGAGCACCCCGACCAGCACGCCACCGGCGAGCAGGACAGCGGCGGCGACTCCGAGCAGGGTTCGCCGTCGGCGGTCGCCGCCGGGCGGGCCGCCCGCCGCCGGGACCGGGACCGGCTCCTGGTCGGTGAGGGTGCTCGGTCCGGCCGCCCGCACCGGTACGGCCGCGGCGGCGATCGGCGCGGTGCGTTCGCCGGAGTCCGGGTCGGCGTCGACGGCTGCCATGGCGGCGGTGGCGGCCGGCAGCGCCGCGGTGGCGGTGGGCGTCGGTGCCGCGGTGCCGTCACCGATCGTCGCCGCCACCTGTTCGGCGGCTTCGGCGAACTCGGCGGCGGTCGGGAACCGGTCGGCAGGGTCCTTCGCGAGCGCCTTCTCGACGAGGGCGGCCACCGGCGCCGGCACGTCGGCGGGCAGCGGCGGCGGGTCCTCGTGCAGGTGGCTGACCGCGACCTGGAGCGGGTTGTCGCCGTCGAACGGCGGACGGCCGGCGAGCAGGTGGTAGGCGACCGCACCGAGCGCGTAGATGTCGGTGGCGCCGGACACCGGCTTGCTGGTCGCCTGTTCCGGCGCCATGTAGAGGGCGGTGCCGAGTACGGCGTTGGTGCCGGTCATCGCCGTCATGGCGGTCGACCGGGCCACCCCGAAGTCGACCAGGGTCACCGTGCCGTCGCCGTGGACGAGCAGGTTGCCGGGCTTGACGTCCCGGTGGACGATGCCGGCGGCGTGTGCCGCGTCGAGGGCGCGGGCCGCCTGCACGACGACCGACAGCGTCTCGCCGACACCGAGCCGGCCGACCTCGGTGAGGCGTACGGACAGTGACTGGCCGTCGACGTATTCCATGACCAGGTAGGGCGCCCGCCCGCCGGACGGGATCTCGGCCTCGCCGAAGTCGTAGACGGCGACGACGCCCCGGTGCTGGAGGGCGGCCAACATCCGCGCCTCGGCCCGGAACCGGGCGTCGAAGCCGGGGTCGGACAGCAGCGCGGGAAGCAGCACCTTGACCGCGACGGTACGGGCCAGGAGGACGTCGGTGGCACGCCAGACGTCGCCCATCCCGCCGGTGGCGAGATGGGCGTCGAGCCGGTAGCGCTGGTCGAGGACCACTCCGGGGGCCAACACGTCTTGCTCCTACCCAACCGGTCGTCCGGTTACTCGATGCGGTGCGCTGCCCGAGGTACCCGGCAACGTTACCCACCGCATGGCGGGACGACCGGCTGCGTCACATCAGCCGGCCTACCAGGAGCGACGGCCGGCCTCCCGGCAGCGACCGACCACCGGCCCGGGTGACCGGTGTCACATCGACGCCGGCCACCCGTCGGCTCGTGGTCACCGGCCGCCGAGCAGTTGCTCGAACGGTGTCGGCTCGGCGAACGGGTCCACCTTCCGCGGCGCGTCCCGCCGTTCGAGCTGGACGGCGAGTTCGGCCGCCGCCCGGTCGACCCGGCCGGCCAGGGTGCCGGCGCCGCCCCTGGCGCCCGCGTCCGTGCCGGCGCCGAAGTCCTCGGTGGCCGCGAAGACCCCGGTGGGAACGACGACGGCCCGCAGGTAGGTGAACAGTGGCCGCAGGGCGTGCTCCAGCGCCAGTGAGTGGCGGGCGGTGCCCCCGGTGGCCGCGATCAGCACCGGCATGCCGACCAGCGCCTCGGCGTCGAGCACGTCGAAGAACGACTTGAACAGCCCGCTGTACGACGCGTTGAAGATCGGTGACACCGCGATCAGCCCGTCGGCGTGGACGACCGTGTCCAGCGCCCGCCCGAGGTCCGGGGACGGGAAGCCGGTCAGCATGTTGTCGACCAGGGCGTGGGCGTGGTCGCGCAGCTCGACGTGGCGCACGTCGAGCGACGTACCGGTCGGCAGCGCGCGCCCGGTGGCGGCGGCGAGCTGGTCGGCCAGCAGCCGGGTCGACGACGGCTGGCGCAGCCCGGCGGAGACCACGGCGAGGGTGCGGCCGCTCATCGCCCGGCTCCCGCCGCTGCCGCGACCCGGGCCGCCTTCAGCGCGGCGTGGGTGGGCGCGTCCGGCACGTGGGCCGGCCGCCGCGCGGCGAACTCCTTGCGCAGCACCGGTACGACCTCCTCACCGAGGATGTCCAACTGCTCCAGCACGGTCTTCAGCGGCAGCCCGGCGTGGTCCATCAGGAAGAGCTGGCGCTGGTAGTCGCCGACGTCCTCACGGAAGGTCAGGGTGCGGTCGATCACCTGCTGCGGGCTGCCGACGGTCAGCGGGGTCTGGGCCGAGAAGTCCTCCAGCGACGGCCCGTGGCCGTAGACGGGGGCGTTGTCGAAGTACGGCCGGAACTCCTTGACGGCGTCCTGCGAGTTCTTGCGCATGAACACCTGCCCGCCGAGGCCGACGACGGCCCGGTCGGCGGGGCCGTGCCCGTAGTGCTCGAACCGCCGGCGGTAGAGCTGCACCATCTGCTTCGTGTGCTCCATGGGCCAGAAGATGTTGTTGTGGAAGAAGCCGTCGCCGTAGTACGCGGCCTGCTCGGCGATCTCGGGGCTGCGGATCGAGCCGTGCCAGACGAACGGCGGCACCCCGTCGAGTGGCCTGGGCGTGGCCGTGAAGGACTGCAACGGGGTGCGGTGCCGGCCCTCCCAGTCGACGACGTCCTCGCGCCACAGCTTGTGCAGCAGGGCGTAGTTCTCGATCGCCAGCGGGATGCCGGCCCGGATGTCCTTGCCGAACCACGG
The DNA here is from genome assembly GCF_040655695.1 of Polymorphospora sp. NPDC050346. Taxonomy (NCBI): domain Bacteria; kingdom Bacillati; phylum Actinomycetota; class Actinomycetes; order Micromonosporales; family Micromonosporaceae; genus Polymorphospora; species Polymorphospora sp. NPDC050346. The sequence continues at coordinate 79,254 of NZ_JBFAKM010000016.1, forward strand.
GTAGACCGGCCCGGTGTTGCCGCGCCCGAGCATCAGGTCGACGCGCCCGTCGGCGAGGTGCTGGAGCATCGCGTAGTCTTCGGCGATCTTGACCGGGTCGTTGGTGGTGATCAGTGTCGTGGCGGTGGACAGGATGATCCGCTCCGTACGCGCCGCGAGGTAGCCCAGCATCGTCGTGGGCGACGAGGGGACGAACGGCGGGTTGTGGTGCTCGCCGGTGGCGAAGACGTCGAGCCCCACCTCTTCGGCCTTGAGCGCGATCCTGACCATGGCCTTGATCCGCTCGTGCTCCGACGGCGTGGTGCCGTTGGTGGGGTCGGTGGTGACGTCTCCCACGGTGAAGATCCCGAACTGCATGTCGACTTCCCGCCTCAATCTCGTTCAAGTTTGAACTACCCGCTTGAACCTGACCTGGCGGCGGGCTATTCCCGCCCCCCGCGGTATAGCCGTAGTAGCCCGGGACACACCCTTGATCACGTGACCGGGCGGATCAACTGAAGCGGCGGCCCTCGTCGCGGCGGTAACCCCAGGCGGCCAGCGCCCCCATCGCCGCCGTCCAGGCCACCAACGCGATCATCGAGGTGGTGCTGACCGGGAAGTCGCCGACCGCGGCCCACATCAGCTCGACCGCGCCCCGGCTGGGCAGGTACGGCGCGATCGTCTCGATGAAGCCGGGCGCATTGCCCGGCGCCGAGAGCAGACCACCGCCGAACGCCATCGGGAAGAACACGATCTGGGCGACGGCGAGCGCGGCCTTGCTCGGCAGCCCGTACCCGATCGCGAGCCCCATCAGCGTGAACGGAACGGCGATCACCAGAATCGCGCCGAGCCCGGCCAGGAACCCGCCCACCGTGACCGTCGCCTCGGTGCCGATCGCCGCGATCAACACGACGGGGATCAGCGAGACGAACGTCATGATCAGGCCGGCGATGATCCGTCCGGCGAAGCGCGGGACCGGCCCGACCGGCAGGCTCCGGGTGTACGGGTCCCACGGATGCGCCCGGTCCTCGGCCACCCCGACGCCGTACTGGAAGAGGTTGCTGACCATGACCGCGAAGGTGACCATCGACGCGGTGGCGAAGGTGGCACCGACCGGGTCGTCACCGGCGAACGGGACCACGAAGAAGAGCATCGACGCGGCCGGGAAGAACGCGCTGCCGATCACCGCCACCGGGACCCGGACGGTCTCCAGGAGCTGGTAGCGGGCGTGCACGAGCGTGAGTGACACGACGGTCTCCTTATCGGTCGGCGCCGGCCACGGCGCGCTTCGGCCCGGTCCCGACGGGTCCGCCGTCGACCTCGCCCGGCACACCACCGTCGACTGCCGGGCCGCCGTCACCGGTGAGGGCCAGGAACGCCTCCTCCAGCGACGTCGGGCGGACCTCCAGGTCGCTGAAGTCGCCCCCGCCGGTGACCAGCGCCCGGACGACGGCGTCGGAATCGGCGGTCAGGACATGGGTACGGCCGTCGACGTGCTTCACCCCGACCACGCCCGGCAGCGGCGGCAGCTCGCCGACGGTCAGGCTGACCCGCCGTACGCCGACCATGCCCCGGACGGCGGCGACGGTGTCGTCGGCGAGCACCCGGCCGCCGCCGAGCACCACGACCCGCTGCGCCAGTTCCTCGATCTCCTCCAGGTAGTGACTGCTCAGCAACACGGCGCCGCCCTCGACGTGGAAAGAGCGGATGCCGTCCCACAGCGCGCGCCGGGCCTGTACGTCGAGACCGGTCGTCGGTTCGTCGAGCAGCACGACACGCGGGCGGCCGACGAAGGCCAGCGCCACCGCGAGCCGCCGTTTCTGGCCGCCGGACAGCCCACCGGTCTGCCGTTTGGCGAGGTCGGTGAGGCCGAACCGGTCGAGCAGTTCGTCGCGGCGGATCGGGTCGGGATAGTGGGCGGCCACGAAGTCGACGACCTCGCGTACCCGCAGGGTCGGTGGCAGTCCGGTCTCCTGCGGGGTGACGCCGAGATGGCGCCGGCTGGCCGGGTCGCGTGGATCTCCGCCGCAGAGTTCGACGCGGCCACCGGTGGGCCGGCGAAGCCCGGTCAGCAGGTTGATCAGCGTGCTCTTGCCGGCGCCGTTCGGGCCGAGCAGGCCGACCAGTTCGCCGGCGCGGATCTCCATGGACACCCGATCGAGGGCCCGCACCGTCTGGTACCGCCGGCTCACCTCGACCGCTCTGGCCAGGGTCATACTTCCTCCCGCTGCTGGTCGTGGCGGTTTGTCGGGTCGATCAGGGCGCGTACGGCCGCCGTGTACTCGTCGAAGGCCAACCGGCCGCGCCGGCTGAGGCAGATCAGGGTCGTCGGCGTACGCCCGTGGTGGGTCTTGGTGACGTCGACGTAGCCGGCGTCCTCGAGCTTGCGCAGGTGCACGGAGAGGTTGCCGGCGGTCATCACGAGGATGTCCTGGAGCCTGGGAAAGGCGACCCGGTCGCCGTCCGGCAGGGTGGACAGCGCGGCCACGACCCGGAGCCGGGCCTGGGCGTGGATAACCGGGTCGAGTTCGGGCAGGGGACCGCTCACCCGGATGCCCCCACGCCGTCCGGTTCGTGGCCACGGGTGGCGCGGACGGCCGCGCGGTGCAGGAGCCAGCCGGTGACGAGCATCCCGCCGCCGCCGGCCAGCGCCGTGACCAGGGAGTGCCAGCCCGGCCCGGCGATCACCCCGACGATGTTGCTGCCCGAGATCCAGGCCCCGAGCACGAAAAGGTTGCGGTCCAGCCACACCGCCCCACCCGCGAGGTAGAGGACGCCGGTGAGCGCGACCGGCGCCGCCGACCAGGCCAGCGTCCTCAGATCCGGAGGCAGGGCCGGGGTGACCCGGGCGAGGGTGGCGAAGAGACCGGCGAACCCGATGAACCAGGCGTAGCCGTACCACGCGCCACGCCGGGCGGATTCGCCGGAGATCTGGCTGTAGGTGCGGGAACTGGTCACGGCGGTGAACACGGTGACCGCGATCATGGCCACGGCCAGCACCGCCAGCGGCAGCCAGTCGGGCATGGCGACGAAGGTCCGCCCGCCCGGGCCGTATCGGAGGAAGAACAGCCCGAAGACGATCAGCCAGGCCAGCCCCCACGGCCAGTGGTAGAGCCGGGGATCGGGGCTGAACTGGCGGATCGCCTCGGCCCGCTGGCGCTCGATCAGCCGCAGCGCCGCCACCGGGTCGGGTGGCGGCGCGTCGCGCAAGTCATCGACAAACTCATCCCGCATGTAAACGACTTTAAACCACAAACTTGTTTACGGCGAGTTCGGATCCAGCTCCAGTGCTGCGTAGACCGCTTTCCGCAGGGCGAGGTACTGCTCCCGGACCCGCTCGCCGACCTGCGGAGGCCGCGCCATGGCCCAAGGCTCCTGCACGGTTTCCGTGGCGAAGAATTGTTCGAGGGTCAGGTCCACCTCCAGCCCGGGGCCGAACCGGTTCCAGTGGTGATAGCCCTGCCGGGAGCCGTCGGGGTAGTGCACCTCCGCCGTCAGCAGATCGCCGCCGAGCAGGTCGTTCAGCACAAGAGCGGTGGAACCGCACTGACCACGGGCCGCATTCTCCGGCGACCAGTTGGCGGCGTCGGCCGGGTCACAGGACTCCACCGACCACGACGCTCGGACGACACGTTCGATCTCTTCGAGGGTTCGCGCGGGCATGGGCCGCATGCTGCCAGCGACCACCGACAGTCCGGCCGGACCGCTCAGCCGTACGGCTGGTCGACCACCCGCACGTCGGCCAGCTCACCGGTCGGCGCCCACACCTCGTACACGCCCCGCTCGAAGCACTGGGCACCGAGCCTCGCCACCGCGTCCGCGTCCGGCCGGCAGAGCCGGACCCGGGTCCACTGCTCCTCACGCAGCAACACCAGGACCACGGCACCGCGCCAGGTCGCGTACGTCGTACGCCGGGCCAGGCTCTCCACCGCGTATCGGGCCGCCCGGGTCATCGCCAGCACCCGGAACTCGTCGGGCGGGTCGGCGACCGCCTCGTGCTCGTGCCCCTGGTAGATGCCCACCAGCCTGGTCGACCGGGCCGCCTCGCCGGTCGAGACGTACTCCTGGTCGGGCGACACCCCCGGAATCGCCGCCAGCAGGTGCCGCCAGCGCGAGCCGACCATCCGCAGCCAACCCCGCTGCTCCGGCTGGTAGCTGAAGAGCGTCACCTCGGCCCCGTCCGGGGTGTAGGCGAGCAGGGTGGCGTTGGCGGTGAGCGGCAGGTCGGCGAAGTCCGCGGTGACGTACTCCGGAATCAGGTGCCGGCCACTCGGCGCGAAGCCGGTGCCGGACATCGGCGGCCCGACCCGGTCCCGGGGCGGCATCCCGACCAGGCCGGGATGGACCGGCACCGCGTAGTCGCCGGGGCCGATCGCCCGCCACCGCAGCACGTACGCCGCCTCGGTCTGGTCGGTCGCCCCGCCGCCGTCGGTGCGCAGCAACGCCAGGTCGGTCGGAGTGCGCAGGTGCGCCACGTCGTACTCGCGGTAGCAGAAGCCGTGCGGCTGCCAGCCGCGCAGATAGCCGGCGAGCTGACTCTCCGAAAGCACCTTGATCATCCGGGTGCCCCGCCGAATCGTCGCCGAGCGCCGGATGGCGGCCAGCAACAGGTCGTCCCGGTGGCTCGCCGACTGACTGCGGCGGTGCACCTCCTCCCACCCCACCGCCCGGCTGACCGGCATCGTCAGCGGAAACTCCCGGTCGCCGGCCCGCGCCGTCGGCAGCGGCCCCTGGACGTCGACGATCTCCGAGGCGTGCACGAAGCGATGGAAAGGGTAAGGTGCGTCGGGCCGGTGATCGGCGAGAAACCCGCCCTGCGGCGCAGTGCTGAACAGTTCGTAGGCCGCGCCGTGGGCGATCTCCTCCGCCGGGTGGACCCGGCCGTCGAAGGTAACCCGCAGGCCGGCCGGCGGCGAGGTCGCCGGGTCACGGGTCGCGGAGGTCACCGGCTCACCGTCCACCCGCCAGGTGCCAATCCGGTGAACATTCGCTTGACCTGCGCATACGTTCCGGTATCGACAGGAGCGAGGACCGCCGAAAACGGACCGGACCGCCCGCCGGCCCGAAGGCCGGCGGACGGTCCAGTTATCTGGTAGCCGTGGTTCAGCCGAGGGCCGAGGCCAGCTCCCCGGCGAGGGCGAGCCGGGCCACCTCACCCTTCAGCGCCAGCTGCGCGGCCTCACCCTTCAGCGCCAGCTGCGCGGCCTCGCCCTTGAACGCCAGCTGGGTGGCCTCGCCCCGGTTGATCAGCTCGCCAACGGTCATGGTGACTCCTTCGCTCGATCCTCCCGGATGGGCCGGGATGGCCGGCCTACCCGGTCATTGGAGGGAATCTAAACACGTTGATCACGCGCGGTGGTACGCCGAATCACACTGCGTCTGATTGGACTTACCGCTTGAGATCGGCTGCTAACAAGGCATCATCGGCCAGATCCCGATATGGGCTGCAAACGATCACTGGGCCGGCAGCGGGATGGATTGGCCACCCCTCGAGATCGGGTCTTCCCGGTATGTTGCGGACGTGGCGGATCTTCCCGGTGGCGCGTACGAGCATGTGGTCACCCACGAACTCGCGGCACGACTGTCGAAGTTGGACGCTGACCTGGTTCGGCGCGAGGCGCTCGATCCGGTCACGACGGTAGGACGGTCACCATCCAGAGGTGGCCGTCCGGGTCGGCGAACGAACCGGTGTAGCCCCACGGCTGCGTCTGGGGCGCGGTGACGATCCGCGCGCCCGCCTCCCGCGCCCGTTCGACGAAGTTGTCGGCCTCGGCGCGCGTTTCGAGGTCAACGCCGACGATGCACTCACTCTGCCCGGGGACCGCGACCTGGTTGTCTCCGATCACCCAGCCGAATCCGCCGGTCGGGATGAGCATGATCCGCAGCCCCTCGTTGAGGGTGAACTGCAACGGCTCCGGAAATCCGTCTTCGGCTATCTCACCGAAGGGTTCCAGACCGAGCCCGTCGCGGTAGAACCGGTATGAGACGCCGCGGTCTGCGATCGGCAGGCTGACGACGACGGGCGAGAACTTCACCGTGGTACCCCCGGATCAGCCGGCAAGACAGCCCTGATCGTATCCGGGAGGCCGGGGGTTCGTGGTGATCGGCCGTGATCGTCTGCTGCTCTGCCGTTGCGGTACGGCGTGTCGACCGGCTGAACAGCAGACGATCACTAGTGTCGCCGGGTCGATCAGGTGGTGGCGGTGCAGGTCAGGGTCGGTACGGACCCGGGGGTGCCGGAGCCGAGGAGACCGAACGTCGCACTCGCCCCCGCTCCGAGGCTGCCGTTGTAGGCAACGTTCCGGGCTGTGACCGAGGATCCGGAGACGGTGAGGTTGGTGTTCCACGACGAGGCGACCTGCTGGCCGGACGGCAGGGTCCAGCCCACGGTCCAGCCGCGGATCGGGCCGTTCCCGGCGGTCACCTGGACCTCGGCCTGGAATCCACCGGTCCACTGGGAGACCACGCGGTAGCTGGCGGCGCAGGCGCCGGCCGGCGGCTGGGTGGGCGGCGGGGTCGTCGCCGGCGGGGTGGTGGGCGGAGTCGTGGTGGGCGGCGAGGGAGTCGGGTCGGGGCCGCCGAAGAGCACGTCGCTGCACAGGTAGTACGACTGGTCCATGTGGCTGGCCTGCCAGATGGTGTAGATGATGTGCCGGCCGGTGCGGCCGGGTGCGCTGCCGGCGACCTGGATCGAGACCCCGGTGGCTTCCTGGGTCCACTGCGATGCCGGGGTGTTGCCGATCTGGCCGACGAGTTCGAGGTTGCCCCAGCCGAGCGGCTGGGTCAGCGGGTTGAAGCCCTGTTTGGTGACGTAGACCCGGATGTAGTCGGCGCCGTGCGAGGCGTGGTCGAGCAGGCGTACCCGGAAGTTGTTCAGGATCGGGCTGGGGCGCCAGGCGCCGACGGCGTCCAGGGCGTTGTAGCGCGGGCTCTGGGTGCGTCCGCCGCTGCAGAGCTGCCCGTCGGGGACGGCGGCCTGGTGGTTGCCGCCGGCTCCGTCGCGGTAGAGGCCGTTCCAGTTCCACATGGCGTTCGGGTCGGCCTGCCAGGCCTGCCAGCACATCGGGTCTTCGACGGCCATGTTGGGGTTCTGGAAGTCGCTGCCCCAGCGCTGCCAGCAGCCGTAGTTGCGGGACGCGGGATCGACGATGGATCCGTGGGCGGAGGCGGAGTTGGCGAGCGCGGTGACGAGCAGCAGTACGGCGGTCACGGCGACCGCGAGGCCGCCCCAGGCGAGTCGTGCGGTTCGTGAGCGGATGAGAGTGGACATCGAAGCCCCTTTTGTCGTGCGGAAGGTACGACGACGGTCGCTGGCGCGCCGAGCTGCCCCTGCTCCGCGCCAGCCGCGTGGCTCCCGCGGCGGCTCCACCCCGAGACTTACACACCAAATCGACATTGGTCAATAGATGGTCATCTCCGACAACTGCAACCACCAGGTTGCGACACGTCCAGTTCCGTGCAACTCTGTGGTTGCATAAGCAACGGATGTGGAGGCAGGCGTATGACGGACGAACTCGATCGGATCGAACGGCAGATCGGCATCGACGCCCCGGCGGCCCGGGTGTGGACCCTGATCGCGGAGCCGGGGTGGTACATCAACGAGAACAGGATCGTCGAGCACCGGATCGAGCGCTCCGGCGATCTCGACATCGTGCACGACCCCGTCCACGGTGCGTTCGCCATCCGTACGGTCGCCCTCGACGAGCCCCGGTACGCCGCCTTCCGGTGGCTCGCCGACCCGGACCGGCCGGACGCCCCGTCCACCCTCGTCGAGTTCTGGATCGAGGAGACGTCACCGGGCTCCGTCGTGCTGAAGGTCGCCGAGAGCGGCTTCGCGACGTTGCCCGGCGACGAGCGGGAACGGCGTACGCGCCTGGAGGAGAACCGGCAGGGCTGGGTCACCGAGTTGGGTCTGGCGAAGCGTCACCTCGAAGGTCTGGCCGCCGGTGTCGACGGCTGACCCGGCGCTGGCCCCGGTCTTCGCCGCGCTGGCCGACGAGACCCGGTGGGCGATCCTCGTCCGGCTCGGCGAGGGGCCGGCATCCGCGTCGGCCCTCGCCGTCGAGTTTCCGGTCTCGCGGCAGGCGATCGTCAAGCACCTCGCCGTACTCCAGGGAACCGGACTCGTCCGCGCCGAGCGGGTGGGACGGGAGGTCCGGTTCGCCGCGGTCGGGTCCCGGCTGAGCGCGCTCGGCCGGGACCTGGAGCGGATCGCGTCCGGCTGGGACCGCCGGCTGGCCCGGATCAAGGAGATGGCGGAAGCAGCCGAGGAGCCAGCCGGTCAGCCCGCGGCGCGCTCCGCCAACGGACGGCGGCGCCGTCCGGCGTCGGACAGTGCCGGCGGCCGCCAGGCGCCGTCCGGCTGATAGAGGTTGGTGCCCGGCGGGACGATGTCGTCGATCCGGTCGAGGGTCGCGTCGTCCAGGGTGAGCGAGGCGCCGTCGAGCAGCCCGTCGAGCTGCGCCATGGTCCGCGGTCCGATGATCACCGAGGTGACGGCGGGGTGTGCGACGGTGAAGGCGACGGCCAGTTCGGGCAGTGTGCGGCCGAGGCCGGCCGCCAGCTCGGCGAGCTGCTCGACGGCGTCGAGCTTGACGACGTTCTCCGGGATCGCGGGGTCGAACCGGGCCGGGTTGAGCGCGGCCCGGCCGCTGGTCAGATCGACCGGCTGCCCCTTGCGGTGGCGGCCGGACAGGAAGCCGGAGGCGAGCGGGCTCCAGACCAGGACGCCCATCCCGTACCGCTGGCAGACCGGGAGCACCGACGATTCGATCCCCCGGGCGAGGATCGAGTACGGCGGCTGCTCGGTCCGGAACCGACCGAGGGCGCGGCGCTCGGCGACGTGGTGCGCCTCGACGATCTCCTCGGCGGGGAAGGTCGAGCAGCCGAAGGCGCGGATCTTGCCCTGCCGGACGAGGTCGCCCAGCACGCCGAGCGTCTCCTCGATGTCGGTGGTGTGGTCGGGGCGGTGCACCTGGTAGAGGTCGATCCAGTCGGTCTGGAGGCGACGGAGGCTGTCCTCGACCGCCCTGGTGATCCAGCGCCGCGAGTTGCCGCTGCGGTTGCGCCCCTCGCCCATCTGGAAGTGCACCTTGGTGGCGAGTACGACGTCGTCGCGCCGGCCCCGCAGCGCCTTGCCGACGATCTGTTCGGATTCGCCGGCGGAGTACATGTCGGCGGTGTCGACGAAGTTGATGCCCCGGTCGAGGGCGGCGTGGACGATGCGGGCGCACTCGTCGTGGTCGGGGTTGCCGACGTAGCCGAACATCATGCTGCCGAGGCAGTGGACGCTCACCTCGATGCCGGTGCCGCCGAGTACGCGGTAACGCATGACCTGCTCCCAGGGAAGTCGTCGGGCCTGTGACGAGTCACCGTAGGAGTTCGAGCGCGCTCGAGGTCAAGTAGTCAGCAGAACCAGCCGTCCTGGACCCAGCCGCGCCGGTTGATGTGGCCGTATGCGAACCCGTAGACGTAGCCGGCGCTGCGCGGGCCCTCGACGAGGAAGGTCTGTCCACGGTGGAGTGTGCCCATCCAGGCGCCGATCGGCTGGGTGCGGACGAACAGCGTCTCGGCACAGACGGTCTCGCGTACGCCGATGCGGCCGTTCGCGGCCTGCGCGGCGGTCGGGGTGGCAACGAGGGTGGCGGCGACCAGCGCCGCCACGGCCGTCGCACGGGCGATCCGCATACGTCCCTCCTTCCGGCCCGTGGTGCGGCTCACCACGAGTCGTATCCGCCGATGCATTCGATGCGCACGAAGCCCCAGTCGTTGGGGCCGAAGTCGAAGGTCGCCGCCCAGCCGTTGTAGACCGGATGCGCACCCGGGGTGTGGCCGACCTTGTTGCCGTACGTCAGGACCCGCTTGAGGCGGTGCGGGCCGGCCGCGGAGTCGTAGTTCTCGTAGAAGCTGGCGGTCTGGCAGACGATGACCGCGTGCCGGGGAACCACCGGGTTCGCGGCCGCGGCGGGTGCTCCGGCGACGGTCAGCCCGAGGGCCGCCGCGCCACCGACGATGATCTGCGCCGTCCGTCGCATTGTCGCCTCCGCTCGCCGGTCGACCGGCGCGGGACCGTCGGCGGTCCAGCGCCACGACCGTCAGCCTAGCGATCATGTCCAACTATGTCCATCAATGAGTTTCGGGCGATCGTGACGCCCGTCACCGTCCGGGCGGCAATAAAGCGCCTCGATCCGGCATTGCGGTGTGCGGAGGCACCAGGGACGGGAGTCGAGAGATGAGCAGCGCGTTCGACGAGGTCAGGATCGGCCGCTACACGGCCCGTAACCGGGTGGTGATGGCTCCGATGACGCGCAACCGCGCCTACGGGCCGGGCGCCACCCCGACCGAGCTGATGGCGACCTACTACCGCCAGCGCGCCGGTGCCGGCCTGATAGTCACCGAGGGCATCCAGCCGTCCGCGATCGGCCAGGGCTATCCGAACACCCCGGGCCTGCACTCCAGCGAGCAGGTACGCGCCTGGCGGCCGGTGACCGACGCCGTGCACGAGCAGGGCGGCCTGATATTCGCGCAGCTGATGCACGCCGGCCGGATCGGTCACCCGACCGTCTACGACCAGGACCTGCACCCGGTCGGGGCGTCGGCGGTGAAGGCCGCCGGAAAGATCTTCACCGGCACGGCGGGCATGCAGGAGTTCGTCGCCCCGAAACCGCTGACCGGCACCGAGATCGCCGAGACGATCGGGGCGTTCGCCGACGCGGCGCGCAACGCCGTCGAGGCGGGCTTCGACGGGGTCGAACTGCACGGTGCCAACGGCTACCTGCTGCACCAGTTCCTCTCGACCAACGCCAACCAGCGCGACGACGAGTGGGGTGGCAGCGTCGAGGGTCGTACCCGGCTCACCGTCGAGGTCGCCCGGGCCGCCGTCGACGCGATCGGTGCCGACCGGGTCGGGCTGCGGATCTCCCCCGCCAATCCGTTCAACGACATCGCCGAGGACGGCCACCGCGACACCTACCTCGCGCTGGTCGACGCGCTGAATCCGCTCGGCCTGGCCTACCTGCACATCGCCGAGAGCGCGGACACGGAACTGACCGGCATACTGCGCGAACGGTGGAACGGGGTGTCGATCCTCAACCCGTACACTCCCGGCGCGTACACCGGGCCGGAGGCGCTGAAGCTGGTCGAGTCGGGTGCCGCCGACCTGATCTCGTACGCCGCGCTGTTCCTGGCCAACCCCGACCTGCCCGAGCGGCTGCGGGTCGGCGGCCCGTTCAACACGCCGAACTACTCGACGGCGTACGGCGGCGACCACGAGGGCTACACCGACTACCCCACGCTGGCGGGCTGAACGCGCGGTCGTACCGGGTCGGGCAACCCCGGCCCGGTGCGGCGCGGCCGGCGGTAAAGGCCACGACAGCGGTCGACGGCGGTGTCTAGGCTGTCGGTCGGGGCGGCTCCCGGGTGTGCTTCCTTCTCCTCTTACTTTTGAAGAAGATCTAGCGCATCCAATCTCCGCCCCTCCTTCTTTTCTCCGCACCGAGGGAGGACCGCGCCGTGCCCGCCACCGCCACCCCGCCGGCTGTCCGCAGCGCCGTCGCGGACGTACTGCTCAGGCACGGGCTGGTGGCGCCCGGGCTGCTGTCGCGGTCCAAGGTCCGGCCGGGGCGGGTCCGGACCGACAGCGCGGCCGGCCTGGTGGCGTTGGAGGCGGACCTGGTCGCGCTCGGTTTCCTGCCCGGCCCGCGGCTGCGCCGGTATCTCGCCGGGCAGGAGCCGGAGCGCCTCGCCGAACTGGGGCTCGGTCTGCTTGACGGGCTGGCCCGGGCCGTCGGTGCCCACGTGCCTCACATTCCGCTGTTCCGGTCCTTTCCGCGCCGGATCCCGGCCGACACCAACGACCTCTACGTACGGCGGATCTTCGCCCTGCTGCTCCAGGAGCCGCGGCAGCCGTGTGTGCTGTGCGGCACGGCCGACCTCGTCCGGCCGGTGGCCCCCTGCGCCCACCTGGTCTGCGGCGCCTGCTGGGACGGTTCCGACTACACCGGCTGCCCGATCTGCCACCGCCGCATCGACTGCGAGGACGCCTTCCTGCGGCCGACTCCGCCGCCGGCACACCGGCCGCAGCCGCCGCTGCCGCGCCGGGCCCGCATCGTCGAACTGGCCGACGACGCCGGGCAGGCATGCGGGGAGCTGACCGCCGCGCTGCTCGGGCGGCGTACGCCGCTGTCGCCGGCCGATCGCGCGGACCTGGACGCGCTGCTCGACCACGCCGGCCCCGCCTGGGTCGACCTGCTGCCGGCCGACATCCCGGTACGCGAGACCCGGGCCGCCGTCGTCGCCCGGGCCCTCACCGACCCGGCGGGCGCCGACCGGCTGCCGGGCCTGCTGGACCGGTACGTCGGCACCGCCACCGACGTGCTGCGCCTGCTCCACGTCCTGCACGGTGCCGACGCCGGACTCCGTACGCCGCCGGCCCGACGCCGGTCGCTGCCCCGCCGGCTGCGGCGGCTGCTGCTGTCCCGGCTCGACGCCCTGCCGCTGACGTCCCTTGTGGAGGATCTGCGCCGGCACGGCGCCCGCTGGCTGCGGATGGCGGAGAACCTGCACCCGTTCGAGGAAGCCGGGCGGCATCCGGTCGCCGCCACCGCGTTCGCCGTGCTGCGGCGTACCCGGGTCGACGCCGAAACCCCGTTCGGGCGGCTGGTGGCCGGGGTCGTCGCCGCCCATCCGGGCGTCGCGGTGTGGTCCGGTGACCGGATCGCCGTCACCGGCTGGACCGGCCGGGTCGAGGCGGCGCTGCCGGCCGGAAACGCCGTACCGCTGCTCGCCGCCCGGCCGGGTGAACTGGTGCGCCGGCTCGTCGCGGTGGCCCACCGGGCCGGCGATCCGGCGGAGCTGGTCGACACCGTCGACCGGGTCGCGCCCGCGGTCGCCCCCGGTGTGCTGCTGGCCGCGATCGGTGCGCTGCGGGCGGCGAGTTGGCCGGCCGTACCCCGCCTCTATTTCCCGCGCGGCGGCAGCGCGACACTGTGGACGGAGCCGGACCAACGGCCCCGGCTCGACGCCGGCGTCGCCGTCGACCTCGAATCGGTGCTCACCGCCGAGGTGCTGCGCCGGGCCGGCAACCTGCCGCCGGTCGACCATGCCCTGCTGGACGGCGGGCTCGTCGACCTGGTCGCGCCGTTCACCGAACGGACCGCGTCCGCCGCGCTGGTCCGGCTGCCGCGGGGCAGCGGCCAGCCGCTGCCGCCGGGGCGCCGGCTACGCCTCTTCCTGCACTGGACCGAGCCGGCCGGCACCCGGGTCGACCTCGACCTGTCGGTGTCCTTCTACGACGGCGGTGGCGGTTTCGTCGGTTGGTGCGACTACACCCGGCTGCGGTTCGGGAAGCTGGATGCGGTGCACAGTGGCGACCTCACCTCGGCGCCGCCGCCGGCGGGTGCCAGCGAGTTCGTCGACCTGGACATCGCCGCCCTGCGCCGGCGGGGCATCCGGTACGTCACGATGCTGGTGCTGAGCTACAACGGCGTGCCGTTCGACGCGATGACGGACGCGTTCGCCGGCCTGATGACCCATCCCGGTGACCGCGGTGCGCCGTTCGAGCCGCGGGCCGTCGAGCAGCGGTTCGACCTGGCCGGTGACGTCCGGGTCGCCATCCCGCTCGTCGTCGACCTGGACCGGTCGTCGGTCCGCTGGCTCGACTCGACGCTGGCCGTCGCCGGCGGTCAGCATTCGGTGGGGCGCTACTCGCGGACGATCGGCCGGCTCAGCGCCGCCGCCGATCGTCACTTCACGGCCGGGCACCGGGTCAGCCTTTGGGAACTCGCCTGCTGGCAGGTGGCCTCCCGGACCCGGCAGGTGACCGTCCGCGGCGGCTCGCCGCGGACGTACCGGCGCCGGGACGGCGAGACGGTGGCCGCGTTCGCCGAGCGGCTGGTCACCGGCGGACCCGCCGACGACACTCCGGTGAAGGCCGCTCCGGACTTCGCCGCCCTGGTACGGGCCGACGTCGACCTGCCGGTGGGGGCCGAGGTGTACGCGCTGTACCCGGACCGGCTCGACCCGGCCCGGGTACGTCAACTGCAGGCGGGCGACCTGCTCGCGGCCCTCGCTCCGACCGGTGCCGCCTAGCCGGCCGGCAGGGTGCGTACGCACTCCCACTCGGCGCCGACCGCCCGGTAACCGAGCCACTCGTTGACGGCCAGCATCGGCCGGTTGACCTCGTCGTTTCCGGTGTAGGCCATGGTGAAGCCGGCATCGCGGGCCCGGTGCAGCGCGACCGACTTGGCGAGCTTGGCCAGCCCCCGGCCACGGTAGGCGCGCCGGGTGCCGGTCGCCGCCGACGAGACCCGACCGCTGTCCGGGTCGGCCTCGACGAAGGTGCACGCGGCCGGTTCGCCGTCGACCAGGACGGCCACGCTCAGGTCGTGCCGCAGGTTGGGGCTCTGCCAGGCGTCGCGGAACCAGTCGTCGTAGCCGAGCGCGTCGAGGGTGACCGCGCTCGGCTCGTCCTGGGTCGCCTCGGCGTCGACCGCGTAGACGGCCTCCGGCGGCAGGTCGGCGAAGGCGGCGACGGTCACCCCGGCCGGCGGCTCGGGCTGGGGCGGCAGGTCGGCGAGGACGGCGCCGGAATAGCGCACCTCGGCGGTGGTCCGGTAGCCGCGCCGGCGTACCCAGTCCAGCGATTCGGGATCACCGTGGGCGTAGCTCTGGACGCGGTGGGCGCCGATCGACGCGAGATGTTCCTCGGCCGCCGCGAGCAGTGCGGAGCCGACGCCCTGACGACGGCGGTCCGGGCGGACCACGAGCAACACGTTGGCGGCACCGGACTCGGTCGTCCAGGTGTTCAGGCCGCACCGCGCCAGGCCGACCAGGCCCGCGTCATCGTCGACGGCGAACAGCGCGCCCCTGCTGGCCTCGACCAGGGACCGCCAGTGGTGGCGTACGCCCTCGGCGGTGCTGAGGTGCCACGGCACAAGCTTGCGACGCAGGTCGAGGTAGGCGGCGGCGTCATCGGGGGTGCCGGGACGTATTGAGGTCATGAGCTTTGTCTAGCAGCCCGGACAAGTGGTTTATCCGCCTGGACCGGGGGCGGCAGCGGCCCGCCCCCGGCCACGTCGGGATCAGTACGAGTAGTTCACCGTGACGGTGTCCTGGGCGGACCCGCCCGTCGTGGGATAGGTGCCGCCGTACAGCGTGTGTCGGACGTGGACTGCGCCCCGCGCACTCTGACCGTTGAACAACGACACCGGAATCGTCGTGGCGGTGGTGATGTCCTGCGGCGCCGTACAGGCCCAGTCGGAGGTGCCGTACTGCTGCCGGTAGCAGATCGTGATCGTCTCGGTGGTCCGACCGTTGGTGTACGGCGTGACGTACACCGTCGTACCAGTGATGGAGGTGTTGTTCGGCACCTGGGACTGCGGCTTCGAGAAATACATCGTGGCGTAACCGCCGTCGAAGTAGATGTTGTACTTCGAGCGGCTTTCGGTCCACGAACCCGTCGCCGCCGAGGCCGGAGCGGCCGCGACCAACGCGAGCACGGCCACTGTCATGGCCACGAAACCGGTACGGATGACGCTCTTCACAAAGGGCTCCTTCCGAGAAACGGGTGCCGACGGCGGATAAATGTTATGGACGGTCGATCCGAATATGCAATTAATTGATCTCAATCGATTTGTTCACGGACCGAAATTGCCACGATTCCGCTGCCCGCACCGGCCGGGGGGTCTTGCTCCGGGCCGCACCGGCCGGGGTCTTGCTCCGGGCCGGTCCGGCCGACACCATGGGCTCTCGTGGAGAGTCCCCGCCCCGTGTCGTCGCTCGCCGTTCCTCCGCTGATCGGCGCCCTCGCCGACAGCCGCAGCGTGCTCATCGCCGGCGCGGGCGGCGGGTTCGACGTGTACGCCGGACTGCCGCTCGCCATCGCGCTGCGTGACGCCGGAAAGCGGGTCCACCTGGCGAACCTGTCCTTCTCCCAGCTCGAACTGCTCGACCTCGACGCCTGGCTGGCCGAGAACGTCGCCGCGGTCACCCCGAAGACCGTCGGTCCCGACGACTACTTCCCCGAACGCACACTCGCCCGTTGGCTGGCCGAGCAGGACCTGCCGGACACCGTCTACGCCTTCCCCCGAACGGGGGTGCGACCGCTGCGGGCGGCGTACCGGCATCTCGTCGACCACCTGGGGATCGACGCGGTCGTCCTGGCGGACGGCGGCACCGACATCCTCATGCGCGGCGACGAGTCCGGGCTCGGCACCCCGGTGGAGGACATGACCAGTCTCGCCGCCGTCGCCGGGCTCGCCGTGCCGGTGAAACTGGTGAGCTGTCTGGGCTTCGGCATCGACGCCTACCACGGCGTCAACCACACCCAGGTGCTGGAGAACATCGCCGCCCTGGACCGGGAAGGCGGCTACCTCGGCGCACTGTCGATTCCCGGAAACAGTCGGGAGGCGGTCCTCTACCGGGGCGCGGTCGCCGCCGCCCAAGCCGCCACCCCGCTACGTCCGAGCATCGTCAACGGCCAGATCGCGGCCGCGACCCGGGGTGACTTCGGCGACCGCCACTTCACCCGGCGCACCCACGGCAGCTCGCTGCTGATCAACCCGCTCATGGCCATCTACTTCAGTTTCCGAGTCGACGTCCTGGCCCGGCGTTCGCTCTATCTGGACCGGCTCGAGGACACCGTCGGCATGCGGCAGGTCGCCAGTCGCATCGAGAAGTTCCGCGAAGAGATCGCCCACCGTACGCCCCGCGTGTTCCCGCACTGATCACCCGTACGTGGCGCGACACGCGGTCGCCGCCGGCCCGTGACGGGCCGGCGGCGACCGCGGTGTGTCGGTTCAGGCGATGAAGCGGACCCGGCGCCGCCGGAAGAACACGAATCCGGCGGTGCCGGCCAGCAGCAGCAGGACGCCGCCCGCCGCCGTCCAGACGGTCGTGGCACCGGTCACCGGCAGGCCACCGCCGCCGCCGGGCTCGGCCGGGTTGAGGACGAGCTTGGCGATGTCGTTGGCCGGGTCGAGGTCCTCGTGGAACCAGGGGCATTCGCAGGCCACGTTGATCGCCACCTCGCCGGTCGCGTCGGCCGTCACCTCGTCGATCCGGAGCTTGAACGTGAGGATCTGCTTCTCGTCCACGGGCAGCTTGACCCCGGTCGGGCAGAAGTATTTCGCCGCACCGGCCGCGCCGCCGTCCCGGTAATCGGGCCGCCCGCCCTTGACCGGGTAGCACTCCTGCGGCGCCTCGACCACGGTGCTGCCGGGCGGCACCGTCAGGTAGAGGGCGGTGACCGGCTCGCCGGACCGCTCGTATTCCACCGTCGCGGGTCCGTTGTTGACCAGCCCGACCTCGGCGGTCACCACCTCACCGGCCGCTCCCCGCACCGAGTCGCCGATGGCGGCGATGTCGGCACCGTTCTGACCGGTGACCCGCAGGGTCACCACCGACCAGTTGTTGGTCTCGTCGATGTCGGTCTGGGCGTTGCGGGCCGCGGCCCCGGGCCGGACGAGTTCGAGGACGCCACCGTCGCCCGGCTCACCGAGCTCGAACCCGACCTGGGCCAGGAATCCGGCGTGGTCGGTGAAGTCCGCCCGGGTCATCACCTGGCGTTCGGCCCAGTCGGTGCCCGGCGCGTACGCGTCCTCGCCGACCTTGTACGACATCGTGCCGCTGAGCGTCTCCCCCGGCTGGACCGTCGTGTCGAACGCGCACGAGCGCAGGACGTCCCCGACGTAGGTGCAGTTGCGGTACTTCTCGCCGGGCCGGAACCCGTGGTCTTGGTGGAAAAAGACGTTGAACCCCTCCACCGCCGTGTCGCCGGGGTTGGTCACCGCGATGGGGGCCGAGAACGACCCACCGGGCTCGGCCTGGACCTCGACGTCCGGCCCGATGGCCAGGTCGACCGCCTCGCCGACGCGGACGGTGGCCGCGTAGCTTCCCGACGACGAGCCGGGCGACACGAAGGTCACCCGCAGCGTGCCGGTGGCACCGCTGACCGCACCGGTGGCGGGCCGGATCACGACGTTGGTCAGACCGCCGATTCCCGACTCGTCCACCCGGATGCCATCGGTGATCCCGCAGGTGAGTCGGTTGTTCGCCGTCGTGCAGTTGGGCCGGCCCGGGGTCGGGCGGACCGTCGCGGTGCCGACGAGATCGGAGAAGTCGTAGACGATGGTGGCCGACGACAGGACGACCGGCTTCGAGGCGTACAGGTATGCCGACACCGTCTTGCCGTCGGTGCCGGTCGCGAGGGTGGTGTCGGGCATGTAGACCGAGAGCTGAGCGTCGTCCGGCCCCCGTGCGGCGGCGGGCATGGCGGACGCGGCGACGAGCGCGCCGGCCATCGCCACCGCCGCGGTCCAGCGCAGGGCGGTTCTAACGTGCATCGAGGGACATCCTCCGGTAGCAGCCATGATCAAGATTGTCGAGTTTAAGATCCATTTCCAGCGCCTGGTTCCGCCTCCGGTCCACAATGGCTGTCCACTCGGCCGATGCACTGTCGACTGCGAATGTCGCGCCGGGGAGAGGAAACTGGTCCAACCAGTTGACAGGTTGCCGGCGCCGTTGCCACACTCCCGGTCCATGGCCCTCGTTCCGGTCCCACGCGGCCCGATCTCCGATCACGTCTTCGCCCAGTTGCGGGACGCGATCGTCAGTGGCGGATACCGGCCCGACGACGCCCTGCCCAGCGAGCGCGACCTGGCGGCCACCTTCGAGGTCAACCGCCACGCCGTACGCGAGGCACTGCGCCGGCTCCAGCAACTCGGCCTGGTCAGGGTCAGCCAGGGTGGGGCGACCCGGGTGCTGGACTGGCGGGAGCACGCCGGACTCGACCTGATCCTGTCGCTGCCCGGATCCGGTGGCGCGCTGCCGGTCGGCACGCTGGGCCGCGACCTGCTGGAGATGCGGGCCTGCGTCGGTGTCGACGCGGCCCGGCTGTGCGCCGAACGCGGGACGGCCCGGGCCCGGGCGGCGGTGCGCGACGCCGTCGACGGATACGCCGACCTGGCACCCGACCTGCCGGGTATGGCCATGGCCAACACGACGCTGTGGCGACGGATCGTCGAGGGCAGCGGCAACACCGCCTACCTGCTGGCCTTCAACAGTCTCGTCGGCGCCGGCGCGGTACCGCCGCAGTGGCGCGCCGCCGAACTGCTCGACGTCGCCCGGCACCGCCGGCTCGCCGCGTCGATCGTTGCGGGTCAGGGGCGGTCGGCGGCACGGCTGGCCCGGGAGTTGCTCACCGCCCCGGTTGCCGATCCGGCCACTTCGAGGCAGGTGAGCCGGGCATGATGTGGCTGTTCGGTGTCGTCGTCGCCGTCGAGTTGCTCGGGGTGACGCTCGACGTGCCGCTGTTGCAGTGGCTGGCGAAGCCGCTCCTGGCGCCGGTGTTGATCGCCTACCTGTGGACCGTACGGCGCCGCTTCGACGGCGTGGCCGTCGGGCTCGTCTTCGCGACCGCCGGTGACGTGGCGTTGCTGATGTCCGGCCAGACCGCGTTCCTCGCCGGAATGGCGTTCTTCCTCGGCGCCCAGATCAGTTTCCTGGTCACGTTCGTCCGGCGTCGCCGGCCGCCACTCCCGGCGCTGCTCGGCTACGCGGTGCTGTGGGCGCTGGCGAACGCTCTGCTGTGGAGTTCGCTCGGCCCGCTGCGGCTGCCGATCCTCGGCTACAGCCTCGCCCTGTGCGCGATGGCCGCCGCCGCGGTCGGGGTTTCCCGCCGTACGGCAATCGGTGGCGCCCTCTTCCTCTTCTCCGACCTGGTGATCGGGCTGGGCGCGGCGGGGACCACGCTGCCCGGGCACCACCTGCTGGTGATGACCACCTACATCGCCGCGCTGCTGCTGATCACGACCGGCTGGGCGGCGGCCGGGCCGGGTGCCACCGGTGAGCCGGCCGGGCGGCCGCCGTCGCCGACGACCGCCCGGGCCTAGCGCCCGATCAGATGTTGTTGTTCCAGCCGCGCCTGATGTCGCTGGCCGGGCGCGGCACCCCGACCCGCAGCACGTCCCACCGCCGGGCCGGGTCGTCGGAGTTGCGCAGGGTGATCTGGTCTCCGACGGCGGTCCGCGGTTCGACCCAACAGGTCAGGTAGCGATCGGCCGACCGCAGGTCGACCTGCACCAGCATCGTCGTCATGCGGTGCAACGTATCGAAGTCGCTCCGCCGGCACATCCGGTTATCCGCCCGCTGGCGGTGGTTCGGTGGGCCGGGACGACACCCGGGTTCGGCCGGCCTGTAATCATCAGGCCGTGGAGCACGCCGTGGAGCTGATCGCGATCTTCGTCGCGGGGTTCTGGGCCGGGATGATCAACGTGGTGGTCGGTTCGGGCACCCTGGTGACCTTCCCGACGCTGGTTCTCTTCGGCTACCCGCCCCTGGTCGCGAACGTCTCCAACAACATCGGCCTGGTCGGTGGAGGCATCTCGGGCACGTACGGCTACCGGCACGAACTCGCCGGGAAGCGGGAACTGCTCAGGTGGCTGCTCCCCGCCTCCGTGCTCGGCGGGATCGTGGGCGCGTTGCTGCTGCTGGTGCTGCCGGAAAGTGCGTTCAAGGCGATCGTGCCGGTCCTCATCGGGATCGGCCTGCTGATGGTCGTCGCCGGGCCGGCCCTCCAGCGACGTGCCGCCCGCCGCCGGGGTACGGCCGACAGCGGCACGCTGAGCACCCGACGGCTGGTCGCCGTCGTCACCGGCACCTTCGTGCTCGGGATGTACGGCGGCTATTTCGGTGCCGCCCAGGGGATTCTCGTCGTCGGCCTGCTGAGCATGCTGACCGCCGAGAGCCTGCAGGCGATCACCGGCGTGAAGAACCTGCTGACGACGGGGGTGAACGCCGTGGCCGCGGCGACCTTCATGATCGTCGCCTGGCACTCGGTCGACTGGAAGGTGGTCGCGCTGATCGCGGCCGGTGCCACGCTCGGCGGCTTCGCCGGGGCGAGGTTCGGCCGCCGGCTCTCCCCACGACTCCTGCGCTCCATCATCGTCGTCATCGGGACGGTGGCGATCGTCAGGCTGGTCTTCTTCGACTGACGGGCCGCCCTACAGCAGCCGCCGGTGGACCAGCATCCGCAGCGCGACGTAGCCCGGCAGGGCCGGCAGCCAGAACGTCGCCAGCCGGTAGATCAGCACGGCGGCGACCGCGGTGTCCGGCGCGATGCCGTAGAGCAGCAGGCCGGACACCAGGGCGGCCTCGGTGGCACCGAGCCCGCCGGGGGTGGGCGCGGCCGAGGCGACGCCCTCGCCGACGACGGACACCAGCACGACGGCCGGGACGACCGCCAGATCCACGGGCAGGCCGACCGCGAGCAGCGCGAAATAGAGGCAGGCGCCGTACAGGACCGTCAGGGCCAGGGACACCACGGTGAGGCGTACCAGCCGGTGCCCCTGGGTGAGGGCGCGCAGGGCCGCGACCACCTGGCGCACGGCGGTGCGGCCCCGGGTCCGCAGCCGGGGTACGGCGACCGCCGCGGCGGCCACCAGCAGGATGGCGAGGACGGCCAGCAGGATCGGCAGTCCCTTGGTCGTGGCGGCGTGCACGATGTTCCGGGTCGGCTCCCGGGCGAAGGGCAGCAGGACCGGCAGGAGGACGACGACGGAGACGGCGCCGGCCACCCGGACGACGGCGACGGCCGTGGCCGCCTCGGCCGTCGGCAGTCCCTTCCGGTTCAGGTAACGCAGGCTCAGCGCGGCACCGCCGACACTGCCGGGGGCGAGCCGGTTGGCGAAGGAGGCGGCGACCTGGGTGAGGACGGCCTGCCCGAGCGGGATCCGGTTGGCAGCGGCGAGGCACAGCGCCAGGGCGCTCAGCAGGTAGGTGCCGGCCGAGCCGAGCAGGGTGGCCGCGACGGCGAGCGGGTGGGCGTGCAGCATCAGGTGCAGGGCGGCGCGTACCTGCCCGATCTGCGGCAGCAGGTAGTGGACGAGCAGGCCGAGCATGACGAGCAGGAAGAGACTCCGCCGGGTGACCCGGACGACCGGAGCCGGCCGGTCGTCGTGGTCCGGACACCGTTCGACGATCCGGTCGTGGATTTCGGTGAGCAGGTCGGGGTGGTCGTGGAGGATGCCCCGGCCGGCGCGGGACAGTAGCGGCCGTTGCAGGTAGGGCAGGCTGTCCGCGACCGCCTCGGGCCCGAGTTGCTCGACGGCCGCGGTGACCGCCGGTGCCGCGCCGGCCAGACCGGCCAGGGTCACCAGCAGTTCGACGAGGTCCCGGGCCCGCTGGTCGGGGGTGGCGTTGCCGGCGCCGAAGCTGAGATCGACGAGGTGGACCCGGGAGTCGTCGCGCAGGATGTTGGCGGCGCGCAGGTCGCGGTGCGCGAGTCCGGCGCGGTGCAGCAGGGCGACCTGGCGGCAGGCGTCGGCGAGGACGGCGGGTGACGGTGGCGTGCCGGACGCGTCGAGCGACCGGGCGTCGACGAACGGCTGGACCAGGACCCCGTCGCCGTCCGGGCCGGTCGCGATGGTGACGACCCCGGGGGTACGCACCCCGGCCCGTTCGGCGAGCAGCGACATCAGGGCCTCGTGCTCGGTCTTCTGTCCCGCCGTGAGGTACGGCGGCTCGTCGGCGATGTTGCGGTAGCGGATTCGCCGGTAGAGCTTGTAGAGCCAGTCGGCGTCCCGCTGTTCGCCGCCGGTGACCTTCACGAACAGGTGCCGCCCGTCGCCGGTGACGGCCTTCCACGGTCGGGAGCCCCGGGCGTCGCCGTCGACCGCCTCCAGCCGGGCGACGTCGACGCCCTGGTCCCGCAGTGCCCGCTGGATCCGGTCGGCCGACCGCTCCGGGCCGATCTCACCGACGACGAGCCGGGTCAGGCAGACGGCGAGCCAGCCGACCAGGAACCCGCCGAGGGCGTCGGCGGGCAGGTGGGCGCCGACGTGCACGCGGGCCATCGCGACCAGGGCGATGCCCGCCCACACGTACCCCCGCCGGTGCCGGGGGACGGCGCGGGCGGCGACGAGACCGAGCGCGGACGCGACCGCGACGTGCCCGGACGGGTAGCCGAGCCCGCCGGTGATGGTGTCGTGGATCCGTACGTCGGCCAGCAGGGCGGCCGGTCGTTCGCGGGCCACCGCGAGCTTGCCGGCGACGGCGAGCCAGTACGCGAGGTTGCCGGCGACCAGCAGGTCACGGGCGAGGGCGGTCCGGCGCAGCACGGCAGCGGCGAGCGCCGCCACGAACACCGCCAGGTAGGAGCCGGCCTGCATGACCACGACCAGCACCGGGGTGACGGCGGTCGGCAGGTGGTTGAGGAGCGCGAACAGGTCCCGTTCCCAGTGGCTGATCGGCCGGCCACGGACCCACAGGCTGAGTGCGGCGAGCAGGCCGGTCGAGGTGGCCAGGCTGAACACGAGCGACGGTGACGGTCGGTGGGTCCGGGACATCGCAGTCCTCGCGTACGGGTGTCCACCGGGGTGTGGTCTCCGGTCCGACCCTACGTGGCCGCCGCCGTCGCGACGGCCGGATCGGTGAGCCCGCCGGTGCGCCGGGCGCCGCCGGTGGTGCCAGGTTTGCCCGGCCGGTGACCGGGAACCGGCAGTGCGCTGAGGAGGTGCCTGGTGGCCGGGACCGGACCCGTCGACCCCGGCTGCGAGCTGTGCACGAGCGACCTGCCCGCCGCCTGGACGTTGACGTACGTCGACGGCGACCCGGACGGGGAGGGCACCCGGGAAGCGCTGCTCACCGTCGGCAACGGCTATCTCGCCAGCCGTGGGGCGGCGCCGGAGTCGTCGGCCGACGGCGTGCACTATCCGGGCACCTATCTCGCCGGCTTCCACAACCGGCTGCCGGGCGACGGCCGGGAGACCGCCGAGAGCATCGTCAACCTGCCCAACTGGCTGCCGTTGACGTTCCGGCCGGCCAGTGGTGACTGGTACGCCCCGGGGCGGGCCCGCCGCCTGCACGAGCATCGGGCGCTCGACCTGCGCAGTGGCATCTACCGCCGGGAGCTGGTGGTCGTCGACCGGCAGCAGCGGCGGACCCGGCTGCGGCAGCGACGCCTGGTGTCGATGGCGGCGCCGCACCTGGCCGCGCTGCACACGACGATCCTGACGGAGAACTGGTCGGGGCGGCTGGAGGTGCGGTCGGGGCTCGACGGCGGGGTGGTGAACGCGAACGCGCCCATCGAGCGCGGGACCTGCGGCCGGCACCTGGACGACGTCACGTGCGGCACCGACGGCCCGGAATCGATGTGGATGGTGGCCGAGACCACGGACTCCCGTCTGCGGGTGGCGCTGGGCGCCCGGACCCGGGTGTCGGCCGGGTCGCGGGGCGGGATCGAGCACCGTACGGTCGGCGGGCCGGCGGAGATCAGCCAGGTGTCCGCGCTCGACCTGACGGCGGGTGAGCCGGTGCTGGTCGACAAGACGGTCGCCGTCTTCTCGTCACGGGACCGGGCCGTCTACGAGCCGCTGGTGGCCGCGCGGACCGAACTCGCCGGCGCCGGGCCGTTCGAGGTGCTGGCCGCCGACCACGCCGCCGTGTGGGCCGGGCTGTGGCAGCGGCTGCGGCTCGACGTGGGCGACGAGCAGGCGTGGCAGCTTCTGGTGCGGGTGCAGACCTTCCACCTGTTGCAGACGCTGTCGCCGCACACGGTCGATCTCGACGCCGGCGTTCCGGCGCGCGGGTTGCACGGCGAGGGCTACCACGGTCACATCTTCTGGGACGAGCTCTTCGTCTACCCGTTCCTCGACCTGCGGCTGCCGGAACTCACCCGGGCCCTGCTGGAGTACCGGCACCGACGACTGGGCTGGGCCCGCCGGCAGGCGGCCGAGCTGGGCCGGGCCGGCGCGCTGTTTCCCTGGCAGAGCGCCAGCAGCGGGCGGGACGAGAGCCCGGCCCGGTCGCGCAATCCGGTGACCGGGGAGTGGATACCCGACCACACGAACCTCCAGCACCACGTCAACCTGGCCGTCTCGTACTCCGCGTGGCGCTACTGGGAGACCACCGCGGACCTGTCGTTCCTCGCCACGACCGGGATCGACCTGCTGGTGGAGACGGCCCGGTTCTGGGCCGGTGCGGCGACGTACGACCCGGCCGACGACCGGTTCGACATCCGGGGGGTGATGGGCCCCGACGAATACCACGACGGCTATCCGGACCGGCCGGGCGAGGGTCTGGACAACTCCGCGTACGTCAACGTGATGGTCGCGTGGACGCTGGCCCGCGCGTGTGAGGCGTACTCGTTGCTGGAGCGGCACCCGGGGGCGACGCCGTGGTTCGAGCCGGAGGTCGGGCGGCCCGAGCGTGACCACTGGGACCACGTCGGGCGCCGGCTGCGGTTGCCGTTCCTCGCCGACGGCATGCTGGCCCAGTTCGAGGGGTACGCCGACCTGGCCGAGCTGGACTGGGAGCACTACCGGCGGCGGTACGGCGACCTGCGACCGTTGGGGTGGTATCTGCAGGCGGAGGGGGACAGCACCAACCGCTACCGGGTGTCGAAGCAGGCGGACGTGCTCATGCTCCTGTATCTGCTGGGCGCGGACGAGCTGGCCGACCTGATCGGCCACCTCGGTTACGACTTCGACCGGGCGTGCATCCCCGCCACCGTCGACCACTATCTGGCCCGTACGACGCACGGGTCGACGCTGAGCCGGGTCGCCCACGCCTGGGTGCTGGCCCGCACCGACCGGCGGCAGTCGTGGAACATGCTGCTGGCGGCGCTGGGTACGGACCTCGCGGATCTGCACGACGGTTCGGCCCGGGAGGGGATCCACCTCGGTGCCACGGCGGGGACGCTGGACATCCTCCAGCGGTGCTACACCGGGCTGGAGATCCACGACAACGTGCTCCGGCTGGATCCGCTGCTGCCCGAGGGCCTCGACTACCTTCGCTGCACGATTCGTTATCGCGGACGGCTGGTCGACCTGACCGTCGACCACCGGGAGGTGCGGATGGGCACCCCACCGGGCGACGAGCCGCCGATCCCGATCATGGTGCGGGGGCGGCGGTTGTGGCTGGCGCCCGGCGCGACGGCGACGGTCCCGCTGGCGAACCGCGACGGGTAGTGGCGTCAGCGGGTGGGTGGTGGTCCGAGCAGTTCGACGCCGTGTCGGGCGGCGGCGTGACCGAGGGCGGCCGGGTCGACCGGCCCGGGGTCGGGCAGCCGGCGGGCCGCCGCCGGCTCGCCGGCTTCGGCGGCGAACCCCTCGAATCCGGACGGGGTGGTGATCTGAAGGGTCCGCAGCGGCTCGTCCGGGCCGACCAGGAACGTGTGGGGCAGCCCCACCGGCAGCAGCACCAGGTCGCCGGGGCCGGCGGGTAGCACCTCGCCGGCACAGCGGAACTCGGCGGTGCCGGAGAGGACGTAGAACAGTTCGTCCTCGGTCTGGTGCCGGTGCAGCGGCGGCGCGAACCCCGGTGGATTGACGAACTCGACGACGGTGAGGCGGCCACGGGTCTGCGCGCCGGTGGCCTTGACGGTGACGAGATTGCCGAGAAACCAGTACGCCTCTCCCTCGTCGGCACCCAGGACGTACGGCCGGACCGACATGGCGGATCTCCTTTCAATAGATGCCGTAATGCTGGATAGACGCGAGTATGATGAATAGACTGCTAGCATGTCAATGCCATGGACGACAGCAGCGGCGACGCGAAGCCGAAACGCGCATACCGGTCAGCGCTCCGCGAGGAGAGCGCGCGGCGGACCCGTCAGGCGGTGGTCGCCGCCGCCGGTGAACTCTTCGTCTCGCGCGGCTACGGAGCCACCTCGCTCGCCGACATCGCCGCCCGGGCCGGGGTCGCCCGACCCACCGCCTTCGCCGCCTTCGGGTCGAAGCCCGCGCTGCTGCGGCAGGTGCTCGACGAGGCGCTCGCCGGAGACGACGAACCGGTCCCGGTGGCCGAACGCCCGTGGTTCCGCCCGGTCTGGGAGGCCGGCACACAGGCCGGCGTGCTCGCCGGCTACGCCGGGGTGTGCACCCTGATCGGCGGCCGGGCCGCCCAGATCTTCGAGGCCGTACGCCGGGCGGCCGACGACAACGGGGAGGTCGCGCAGGTGTGGGAGACGCTGCTGCGCAACCGGCGCCGGGGCGCGGTGATGGTGGTCGAGCGGGTCCGGTCCCTCGGGCCGCTGCGCCAGGGGTCCGATGTGGAGCGGGCGGTCGACGTCGTCTGGTTTCTCAACGACCCGGCCCACTACGACGCGCTGGTGACCCGCTGCGGCTGGTCCGAGGGTGACTTCCGGGAATGGCTGTCCGGCCAACTGGCCCGCGGGGTGCTGACCGGCGCGGGATCGCGAGGGAGTGCGACGTGACCGCCATCGAGTTGCGCGCCGAGACCACCGCCGACCTTCCCGGCGTCCGCGCCGTCAACCTCGCCGCCTTCCCCACCGCCGACGAGGCCGACCTGGTCGACGCGCTGCGCGCCGATCCGGCGTGGATACCGGGGCTGTCCTGTGTCGCGCTCGACGGCGCGGACGTCGTGGCGCACGCCCTGCTGACCCGCTGCCATGTCGGCGACGATCCCGCGCTGGCCCTCGCGCCGGTGGCGGTACGCCCCGACCGGCAACGCCAGGGCCTCGGCCAGCGGGTCGTACGCGCCGCCCTCGACGCCGCGCGGCGGCGCGGCGAGTCGGGTGTGATCGTGCTCGGCCACCCCGGCTACTACCCCAGGTTCGGTTTCACCCGCGCGTCGACCCACGGCATCGGGGTGGCCTTCGAGGTGCCCGACGAAGCCCTCATGGCCCTGTCGCTCGACGGCCGGACGCTTCCTCGCGGCACGGTCCGCTACGCCGCGCCGTTCGGCGTCTGACCCGACACACGCGTCGGTCGGGACGAGAACTTTCCCCCGTCCCGACCGACGCGGTCGGTCTACTTCTTGGCGGCCTGCTTGGCCATCATCGGGTCGGTGCCCTTACCCACCCGCTTCAGCGCCTCGCGCAGTTGCGGCTCGCTCATCTTCGAGTTGCCCTCGATGCCCGCATCGTGGGCGCGCTTTCGCAGATCGTGAAGGTTCTCCCGCTCGGCCATCTCGAATCCCTTCCCTCGGCCACGGGGGCGGCGGTGGCCCTCGCGGCGATCCGTACGGTGCCTTCCCGCGCCCGGTGGGCATAAACCGGTCCGACCCCTCGCCCGGATGGCTAGACTCGGCGCCATCGAAGAGATCAAGATCCGCCGCACCGAACTCACGGCCGCCGGTCGCCGCCTGGCGATGACCGCCGGCACCGTGGTCGGCAACCGCTACCCGGCCAACTTCGACGTACTGCACCTCGACGACGCCCGCCCACTGGTGGTCGTCGCCGACGGCATGGGTGCCGGCGAGGGGAGCCGGGTCGCCGGCCGGACCACCGTCGACGTCTTCGTCGGGATGGCCGCTCCCGGCCCCGGGCCGCTGCGCGCCGCGGTCACCGAGGCCCAGCGCCGGCTCCGCGAGGCCGGACACCGGCTGGGCGAGTTGACCGGGTGCACGCTGACCGCGTTCGTCGGCGACGACCACGACGCCTGGCTGGTGCAGATCGGCGACTCGCGGGCCTACCGGCTACGAAACGGTCAACTCGAACTGCTCACCGTCGACCACACCGCGGCCTGGCTCGGAGCGGTCAACGGCTGGTATCCGTTCGACTCGCCGCGGGCACACGCCGACCGATACCGGTTGATGCGGTATGTCGGCCACCCCGACCAGCCCGAACCCGACGTACTCAACGTGACCCTGCGGCCGGGCGACGTCTACCTCCTGTGTACGGACGGCCTCGCCGAGCAGGTGCCGTACGGGCGGATCGCCGAGGTGCTGACGCGGGACGGGAACCCGGTCGGCACCCTGCTCGCCGAATCGCTGCGGGCCGGCGGCAACGACAACGCCACCGGAGCGGTCATCGCCGTCCACTAGAAACTATCTTTCGGGCGCCGGATCCGACCGCGCCCGGATGCCGGGGTGGCCGGCCGGTCGGACCAGCCACCCCAGGTTCGGGCAATGCCTGCTCAGGCGTCGTCCACCGGGCTACCGGTTCAGCAATGGCCGCCAGCCGTCGCGGTACTCGACCGGGCCGCCCCCACCCTGACGTGGCCGGACCTGACCGTGCCAACCGCCGGGAACGGGCTCGGTACGGATCACGGCCGGACGTTCGACGACGACGCACACGTCCTCGCCCGGCCACCACCAGCCGCACGACCGGGCCAGCATCGCCCAGTCGTCGAGGTGGTCGGCGTCGGCCGGCCGGTACCGGGCGAAGCCGAGCCGGCGGAGCAGGTCGTAGTAGCCGATCCAGTGCGCCTCCTGCTGGCCGTACCAGGCGACCGGCAGCCGCCCGTACGCGGAAAGCGCGGCACGTACGGGCAGGTAGAACCCGTCGGCGAGGCTGGTCCGCAGAGCGTCCCGCACGCCCTGCCGCAGCACCTCCCGCAACGGGACACCGGCGTCGAGAGCTTCGAGCGGCGGCAGTACGGGCCACGGCTTGCCCTTTTCGCGGCGGAGCCGTGACGGATCGAGGTCGGGATGGGAGACCGCGTCGTCCAACGCACCGTGCAGCCGGGACAGTCCGGCGGCGATGTCGCTGGCCAGCGGGGGTACGCCCGGCGGCCGCCGGGGCATCACCCATCGTTGCAGGACGTCGTGGGTGGGCAGGCCGGTGAGCGACGAAAGGGCCTGGCGGGGTGAGTCGACCCAGCGGAAGCGGGGTCGGGGTCGGGAGTGCCGGGCGTAGATGGCGGTCAGCCGGTCTTCGGCGCCGGCCCGGTCGGCCGGTGTGGTCGAGAGTCCGTGGTCCAGCCATTCCCGCCGGATCTCCATGGCGGCGAGCCAGTGTTCGACGCTCGATTCGAGCGTCCTGGCCGGGATGACATCGCGAGCGGCCTGGTGCCGCGCGGGCGCGGTCACCGCGCGAGGGCGGTCACGCCCTTCCGGTAGGTAGCGATCATGGCGCCATGATGGCCCACCGGCCCACGCCCCCGCAACCACCATCCGCCAGCGTGTAGAAATATTTCAATTGATGGGTACTCATGGGCAACTTTCTCCCATAGCCTGGGCGGACCGCAGCGCCATCGACGCCGACAAATCAGTGCGGCCCACGACAGGAGAGCCCCATGGACCGAAACCCCGCCGTCCATCACCCCGTCAGCCGCCGGCGACTCCTGACCGGTGTCGCCGGAGTCGCCACCGCCGGAGCATTCGCCGGCGCCCTCACCGCCCCGACCCCGGCGCGCGCCGCCGGCAACGGACACGGGCTACACATCGTCGACCGCAACGAGAACGGCGGCCGCCTCCAGTACTACCGCTTCGCCACCGACGCGATCGCGTGGGACCCGGCGGTGAACGTCCTACTGCCCGACGGCTACCACACCAGCGGCAAGCGATACCCCGTGCTCTACCTGCTGCACGGCGGAAACGCCGACTTCCGCACCTTCCACCTGCAGGACAACATCATCAACCTGACCGCCGGCCGGGAAATCATCGTCGTCATGCCGGACGCCTCGACCGGCTGGTACTCCAACCCGGTCAGCTCCAACACCGGACCCCGCAACTGGGAAACCTTCCACATCGCACAACTGCTGCCCTGGATCGACTCGAACTTCCGCACCTTCGCCGAATACAACGGCCGCGCCGTCGCCGGCTTCTCGATGGGCGGGTTCGGTGCCCTCAAGTACGCCGCGAAGTACTACGGCCACTTCTGCTCGGTGAGTTCCCACTCCGGTCCCGCCAGCCTGCGCCGGGACCTCGGCCTGGTGGTGCACTGGGCCAACGCCACCTCGGCGGCACTGGACCTCGGCGGCGGCACCGTCTACGGCGCCCCGTTCTGGAACGAGGCACGGGTCAACGCCGACAACCCGGTACAGCGGATCGGCAGCTACCACAACAAGCGGATCTTCCTCGCCGCCGGCACGTCCCCCGACCCGGTCAACTGGTTCGACACCATCAACGAGACCCAGGTGCTGGCCGGCCAGCGCGAGTTCCGGGCGGCACTCGGCCGGGCCGGGATCCCGCACGAGTGGCGCGAGGTTCCCGGCGGGCACTACTTCCGCCACGAACTGTTCGTACAGGACCTCAACGGCATGCTCGGCCGGCTACGCCGCGCCACCTGACCTCCCACCCGGACCGCACCGCGCGCCCCGTCCCGCCGCGCCCCGTCCCGCCGCGGCACGGCGGGGCACGGCGGGGCACGGCGCGTTGATCAAGGTGATACTTGCCGCAAAACAGGCAGGAATTGCCACGCTTTCTCCTCGATCAACGCGATCATGCGGCACACCCCGCCCGGTGGCACCCGCAGCGGGCATGCGACGCGCCGATCGAGGGGATATCCGCGGCAAACCGGGCAGGTTTGGGGACGACTTCTCCTTGATCGGCGCACGGCACGGCGCACGGCGCGGGGCGGGGCGGGGCGCGGCACGGCGCGGGGCGCACGGCGCGGGGCGCGGCACGGCGCGGCGTGCCTCTTGTGCGTGCTCTCGGTAGCCGCGGATGTGGCTGGCCGGAAACACGGCACAATGGCCCGGTGGCGAGACGGGGCACCCGCCGGGCGGCGGGCTACGAGCCGACCCTGACCTGTCCGTGCGGCTCGGGTCAGACGTACGGCGACTGCTGTGGCCGGCTGCACCGGCGGGAGTCGACCGCCGCGACGGCCGAGCAGTTGATGCGGTCGCGGTTCAGTGCCTTCGCTGTCGGCGACACCGCCTACCTGCTGCGGACCTGGCACCCGACCACCCGGCCGGCCCGGCTGACCCTCGACCCCGCGCAGCGGTGGACCAGGCTGGAGATCCTGGCCACCGACCGGGGCGGCCTGTTCGACACCGCCGGTGGCGTGGAGTTCCGCGCCCACTACCGGGAGTCGGGACGTCCGGGGATGCTGCACGAGCGCAGCCGTTTCGTCCGCGAGGACGGGCAGTGGGTCTACCTGGAGGCGGTGACGTCGTGACGGCGGGCAGCGTGCCGGTGACTCAGGACGTCTCGGGGTCGGTGTGCGGGATCGGCAGGGCGACCACGTCGGCGGTGCCGGGGCTGCCGGAGTGTGCCGGCGGCGGCCGGTCGGTGTCCGGCCGGCGGGTGTAGAGCCGCCCCTGACCGACCGGGCCGTTGCGGTGCGTGACCGCACAGGTCACCAGGTGCACCGGGGTTGGTGGTGCGCCGAACGGTCCGGTGCCCCATCGGACCCAGATCGCGATCCGGCCGGCGGCCGCCTCGGCCACCAGCTTCTCGGCCGTACGTGCCCGGTCGGTGCGGTCCACCTCGACCACCACCGGTGGCGCGTCGGGCCGGGCGCACGCCACGTCGACGATCGAGTGCCGCCCGGACATCGGTCCCGGCAGCGGCATCACGCTGCGTGCCCGGCGGTAGACCCGCCAGCCCTGACCGCTCGCCCAGTCGGCGACCGCCTCGATGACCCGGGCGGTCACCCCGTCGGCCGTCTGGTCCACGAAGGACAGTTGGTCGAGCCGGTCGGCGAGGGACGCCGCCACCCGTCCACCGTCGCCGTCATCCACCATCGCAGGGTAGCGCCGGCTCAGGCGGGGCCGCCGGCCGCGCGGTAGGCGCGTACGGCGTCGGACCGCGAGTGGACGTTCAGCCGGGCGTTGACCGCCCGGAGGTGGGCGTGCACGGTACGCGGGCTGACTCCCAGTTCCCGGGCGATGGCCGCGTCGGAGAGGCCACGGGCGACCGCCTGGAGGATCGTCCCCTGGCGTACGGTGAGCAGCCCACCGGCGGTGGGGTCGGCGGCGACCCGGTCCGCGCGGCGAGCTTCCAGCGTCGCCCGGCGGGTTCGCAGGCGGTGCCCGGGGTCGTCGCACTCGGCGAGGAGGAGCGTGGCCTCGTCCAGCCGGCGCCGGGCGTCCTCGGTGCGGCCGGCGTCGAGGGCCAGTTCGGCGAGGCCGAGAACGGCGTCCGGGGCGGTGATCCGGTCGGCGGCGGCGATCGAGAGGTCACGGGCCTCGGTGTAGCCCGCGGCGGCGGCGTCCGCGGCACCACCGCGGTGGTCGACCACGGCCCGGCAGAGGGCGAGTACGCGGGCCGCGAACGGCGCGGTGGCCTGGCGGGACCCGGCGAGGGCGGCGGCTCGGGCGAGCTGTTCCCGGGCCGCGTCGAGGTCGGCGCGGTCGGCCCGGACCCGGGCCAGCATCGCCCGGCCGGCGACCTCGGCGACGGTGTTCCGCATCGGGGTGGCCGATTCCACGATCTCCGCCAGCCGGAACTCGACGTCGTCGTCGGTGCCGGCGTAGTAGGCCGATCCGGCGAGGATGATGTCGCAGTTCGCCCGCTGGGTGAAGTGTTCCGGCCCGTGCATCGCGCGGGCCCGCCGCGCCCACCGCGTCGCCTCGCCGACGTCACCGCGCAGGGCGCTGAGGGTGGCCCGGCCCAGCGCGATGCCGGCGTCGACCGATGGCAGGCCGTCGGGCAGTTCACCCGGCCGGGCCGGCGCTGCCTCGGCGCGGGCGAGAGCGAGGTGCACGTCACCGGTACGACCGGCGAAGAGGCTCGCCGACGCGTGGGCGAGCAGCAGCCGGGCGTCGGCGTGCAGGTGGCGCGGTGGCAGCCGGTCGATCCAGTCGAGCACGGTCGCGGTGTGGCCGACGTCGAGCATCCGCCAGTACGTGGCGGCGATCAGCTCGCCGGCGTCGGCCTCGTCGCCGGCCGTGAGCAGGTGCGCGACGGCGCGGTCCGGCATGCCGTGGCCGACGAACCAGCGGCCGGCGCGGCGGTGGCCGCGTACGGGGTCGGCGCCTTCGAGGGCCGCGGCCCGGTGCAGTGCCTCCCGGAACAGCGGGTGGTAGCGGAACCACACCCGTCGCCGGTCGAGCGGTACGACGAAGACGCCCTCGCGGTCGAGCCGGGCGAGCTGCCCGGCGCCGTCGGTACCGCCGGTGACGGCGTCGCAGAGCGGGCCGCTCAGCCAGTCGAGCACGGCGGTGTCGAGCAGGAAGCGGCGGACGTCGGACGGTAGCGGGTCGAGCACTTCCTCGACGACGTAGTCGTACAGGTGGTGGTGGTCGCCGCGGAGCCGTTCGTGCGGGTGTTCGGCGGCGATCCGCAGGGCGACCGGCCAGCCCTCCGCCCGGCGGATCGTGTCCTCGTACTCGGGTCCGGCCGGGCCGCCGAGGAGGGATCGGGCCTCGTCGGCGGTGAGGGCGAGGTCGCCGGTGCCGATCTCGGCCAGGGCGCCGGCCGCCCGCAGCCGCGCGAGGGCGAGGCGGGGGCGGGTGCGGCCGGCGAGGAGGAGCCGGATCCTGGTACGGCCGTGCAGGAACTGCCCGAGTTCGGCGCCGACGGTCGCGGTGTCGGCCCGCTCGAAGCTGTCGATGGCCAGCACGAGGTCGGCCGCCGCGCTCCGGCCGGTGGCGAGGAGTTGGGCGATCCACACCCGACGGTCGTCTTCCGCGGCCGGTGGTGGGGGCAGGTGGGCGAAGCGGTCGTCGGCCCGCGCCAGCGTCTCGGCCACCCGGGTCCAGAACACGACCGGGTCGGCGCACGGCGGGTCGAGTTCGGCGCGGGCGATCCGGTCGCGCCGTGGCGACGAGGCGGCCCAGGCGTCGAGTCCGAGCGTCTTGCCCCAGCCGGCGGGTGCGCGTACGACGGTGGCCCGGTGCTGCCAGGCGGCGGCCTCCAGCCGCCGTTCGAGCACCGGCCGTGGGTGGGGCGTGCCGGTCATCGACAGCCAGCCTACGAGGGCGGTCACCGGTGCCGGCGGTACTACCTAGGCAGTGCTGCCGATCCGCCGGCGCCCCGTTGTCGCCCGGTCGGCCCGGGATGAGGCTGCGAGAAGCGGCGCGGCGAACGGCGACACCGGACCGGCCGCGGCGGAGATCGGCCCGGCGGTGCCGGGCCGCGGCGGGAGGACGCGATGGAAGAGATCTTTTGGCTCGACGCGACCGGGCAGGCAGAGCTGGTCCGCTCGGGTGAGGTCAGCGCGAGTGAACTCGTCGAGCACTCGATCGAGCGGATCGAGAAGCTGAACCCCGAGGTCAACGCTTTCATCCACACCAGCTTCGAGAAGGCGCGGGCGGTGGCGGCGAGCGCGCCGGCCGGGCCGTTCGGCGGGGTGCCCTTCGCCGTCAAGGACCTGTTCCAGCAGAGCGCGGGCGACCCCTACCACTACGGCACCCGGTTCCTGAAGGACCTGGACTGGCGGGCGTCGGCCGACACGTGGATGGTGTCGAAGCTGCGGGCCGCCGGCTTCGTGCTGGTGGGGCGTACGAACACCCCGGAGATCGGCGCGTGGACGACGACGGAGCCCGACTCGTACGGCCCGACCCGCAACCCGTGGGACCTGAGCCGCTCGTCCGGCGGCTCGTCCGGCGGGTCGGCGGTGGCGGTCGCGACCGGCATGGTGCCGGCGGCGCACGCCAACGACGGCGGCGGTTCGGTACGGATCCCGGCCAGCGCGAACGGTCTCGTCGGGCTGAAGCCGACCCGGGCCCGGGTGTCTCTCGGCCCGGAACTCGGCGAGGCGTGGGCCGGCCTGACGCACGAGTCGGCCATCACCCGCTCGGTACGCGACATCGCCGGCATCCTCGACGCGGTGGGCGGGATGGCGCCCGGTGACCCGTACACGGCGCCGACCCCGAAGCGGCCCTACGTGCGGGAGGTCGGCGCGCCCGTCGGCCGGTTGCGGATCGGCGTCCAGGTCGACCATCCGGCGGTCGCGCTCGACCCGGAGGTGGTGGCGGCGGTCCGGTCGACGGCCGCGCTGCTGGAGGAACTGGGCCACATCGTGGAGATCGCCCGGCCGGCCGCGCTGGACGCGCCGGCACCGGAGGCGCAGGTGCTGATGCCGGTGTTCCAGTACCTCGACATCGTGCGCTGGGGCAGGGCGATCGGCCGCGAACTCACCCCGGCCGACCTCGACCAGGACAACTGGGCGCTCGGCATGTACGGCAAGGACGTGTCCGCCGTCGCCTATCTCGAGGGGCTGTACGCGCTGCACGCCTGGTGCCGGCGGGTGGCCGCCTGGTGGAACCACGACGGGGACGGCACCGACGGCGGGCGCCGGCCGGGCTACGACCTCCTGCTCACCCCGACCCTGCCGAAGCCTCCGGCGAAGCTCGGTGAACTGCGGCCGGTCCCCGGTCAGCCGCTGGCCGGGTTCATGCGGTCCGGCGAGTACGTCAGCTTCACGTCGCCGTTCAACGCGACCGGGCAGCCGGCGATGTCGCTGCCGCTGCACTGGTCGGTCGACGGGCTGCCGATCGGTGTGCAGTTCGTGGCCGCGTACGGCCGGGAGGACCTGCTGATCCGGCTCGGCAGTGTGCTGGAGCAGGCCCGGCCGTGGGCCGACCGGCATCCGGCGATCGCGGGACAGCCAGCTGAGCGAAACATGTAAATAGTCAGAAATAACACATCGTGGATGTTGTGTTTCCAACGAGTTTCACGATGTTTCGGGGCGGTTAACGAATCGCCCGTGAAGATGAAAGCGCTTTCAAAAGGGAAGGCGTCGACCATCTACGAGGTGGCGCAGCGAGCCGGCGTGTCCATCGCCACCGTCTCCCGCGCGCTGCGGGACTCCGACCTGGTCACCGCCGACACCCGGGCGAAGGTCAAGGCAGCCGCGGCCGAACTGCGCTTCACTCCGAACCGGTCCGGCCGCGCGCTGGCCGAGGGCCGCCACGCGGCCAACGGCATCGTCTTCCCCGACCTGGTCGGCCCCTACTACGCCGAGGTCGTCCTCGGCTACGAGGAGGCCGCCGCGGCCGTCGGCAGCAGCGTGCTGATCCTGGCCACCCACGGGCGCGCCGACGCGGTCGCCGCCGTACAGGAACTCGCCGGCCGGGTCGACGGGCTGGCGATCATGGGGCAGACCGTCGGCGACGACGTCGTACGCGACATCGCCGCGACCGGGCTGCCCCTGGTGTTGCTCGCCCGCGCCCCGGTCGCCGGGGTCGACACCATCTCGACCCGCAACCAGCGGACCGCCGGCCAGCTCACCGAGCACCTGCTCGGGCACGGCCACCGCCGGTTCGCGTTCCTCGGCGACCCGGCCGGCTCCCCGGACGTGGCGGGGCGCTACGCCGGGCTCGCCGCCGCACTGCGGACGCGCGGGCTGGTGCCGCCCCCGCCCGTACCGTGCGGCCTCGACCTCGACAGCGGCGAACGGGCGGCCCGCGATCTGCTGACCCACCCGCCCGACGCGGTGATCTGCGCCAACGACGAGATCGCGCTCGGCGTCCATCTCGCCGCCGAGCAGCGGCGGATCCACATCCCCGGCGACGTGGCGGTGACCGGCTGGGACGACCTGATGGCGGCCCGGTTCGCGCACCTGACCACCGTCGCGCAGCCGATGCGGGAGCTGGGCGCGATCGCCGCCCGCTGGCTGCACCGGCGGATCGGCGAACGCACCGCGCGGACCGACGGCCGTACGAGCGCGGCCCGCCGGCGCGTCCTTCCCACCCGGCTCGTCGTCCGGCGTAGCTGCGGCACACACCCATCGGAGGTTCATAAATGACCAGGAAGTGGAGGGCCGTGACGGCCGTCGCGGTGGCGCTGGCCGTCGCCCTGACCGCTGGTTGCGGTCGTGATTCGGCCGGCGGCGACGAGGCCCGGTCGGTCGCGGACGGGCCGGCGACCGGCGAGATCACCGTGTGGGCGATGGGTACGGAGGGCGAGAAGCTCGGTGCCTTCGCGCAGCGGTTCATGGCGGAGAACCCGGATGCCCGGGTGAACGTCACCCCGGTCCCGTGGGACGCGGCACACCAGAAGATCGCCAGTGCGATCGCGGCGAAGCAGACCCCGGACCTGTCGATGATCGGCACCACCTGGCAGGGCGAGTTCGCCGGGTCCGGCGCGCTCGACCCGACCCCGACCGACCTGATCGCGTCGGACGCGTTCTTCCCCGGCGCCTGGGACACCACGGTCGTGAACGACACCGCCTACGGGGTGCCGTGGTACGTCGAGACCCGGGTCCTCTACTACCGCAAGGATCTCGCTTCGGCCGCCGGCTTCCCGACCGGGCCGGCGAACTGGGACGAGCTGAAGGCGATGGCCAAGGCCATCCAGGCCGGCGGGGCGCAGTGGGGCATCAACCTGCAGCCCGGCAAGACCGGGAGCTGGCAGACCGTGCTCCCGTTCGCCTGGTCGAACGGCGCGAACATCGCCGACGACAACGGCTACACGTTCGACTCGCCGGAGATGACCGAGGCCCTTGCCTACTTCCAGTCGTACTTCACCGAGCGGCTCGCCCCGACCGAGCTGGCCGAAGGCGCGCTCGAACCGGCGTTCGTACGCGGTGAGATCGGCGCGTTCGTCTCCGGGCCGTGGCACGTCGGGCTGCTCAACGAGCAGGGCGGGCCGGACTTCGCCGACAAGTTCGCGGTGGTGCCGATGCCGGCGAAGAAGAGCGCCACGTCGTTCATCGGCGGCAGCAACCTGGCGGTGTTCAAGGACGCGAAGAACCGCGACGGCGCGTGGAAGTTCATCGAGTGGCTGAGCCGCCCCGAGATCCAGGTGCAGTGGTACGCCGACTCCGCCGCGCTGCCGGCGGTGCAGGCCGCGTGGCAGGACGACAGCCTCTCCGGCGACGCCAACCTGAAGGTGTTCGGCGACCAGCTCGCCGACGCCAAGGCGCCGCCGACGTTCCCGACCTGGGAGCAGGTCGCGGCGGCGTTCGACATCGAGGTGGAGAAGCTGGCCAAGTCCGGCGAGGATCCGGCGACGGTGGCCCGTACGGTCCAGGACCGCGCGGCCTCGATCGGCACCGGAAACTGACATGACCGCCGTCGACGTCAAGTCCGCGGCGGCGCCGCGGAAGGTGGGCGACCGCCCGGCGAAACGCCCGCCGAGGTGGCGGCGGGCGGTCACCGGCTGGGCGTTCGCCACCCCGTTCACCGCGCTGTTCCTCGTCTTCATGGCGTTGCCGGTCGTGGCGTCGCTGGCGATGAGCGTGACCGACCTTCGCTCCACCGATCTGCGGAACCCGCTCGCGGTCAACTTCGTCGGCCTGGACAACTACGCCCGGCTCTTCGGTGACGAACTGTTCGTCCGGTCCGCGGTGAACACGCTGGTCTTCGTGGTGGTCGGGGTGCCACTGACGATGGTGCTGGCGCTCGCCGCGGCCAGCGCGCTGAACTCGGGACTGATCCGGTTCCGGGCGCTCTTCCGGGTCGGCTTCTACCTGCCCGTGGTGACCAGCATCGTCGCCATCGCCGTGGTCTGGCGGTTCCTGCTCGACCCGGAGGCCGGCCTGGTGAACAACCTGCTGCGGCTGGTCGGGGTCGACGGGCCGGCCTGGCTCGGCGACACCAGCACCGCCCTGCCGTCGCTGATCGTGATGGCGGCCTGGCGCAACTTCGGGTTCCTGATGGTGATCTTCCTCGCCGGCTTGCAGGGCATTCCGCAGCACCTGTACGAGGCGGCGACGCTGGACGGCGCCGGCCGGTGGCAGCAGTTCCGCAACGTCACCGTGCCGCTGCTGCGCCCGACGCTGCTGTTCGGCGCGGTGGTCACCGGCATCGGGTTCCTGCAGGTGTTCGAGGAGCCGTTCGTGATGACGCAGGGCGGGCCGCTGTCGTCGACCCTGTCGGTCTCCTACCACATCTACAACCAGTTCGGGTTCGGCAACTACGGCTACGCGGCGGCGGCCAGCTACGTGCTGTTCGTCGCGATCGTGGCGCTGTCGGTGTTGCAGTTCCGGCTGCTCGGCGAGAGGGACTGACGATGACGAGCGCTCAGCTGCGCGGGAGGGACCGGACGGCCCGGATCTCGCTGTACGCCGTACTCGTGGTGGGTCTGCTCTTCGTGGTCGGGCCGTTCGTCTGGATGGCGCTGGCGGCGGTGAAGCCGGAGGCGGAGATCCGGGCGGTGCCGCCGACCTGGCTGCCGGAGACGTGGACGCTGGCGAACTTCCAGGACCTGTTCACAAGGCTCGACTTCCCCACCTACTTCTTCAACTCGACCCTGGTGGCGGTGCTGGTCACCGCCGGCAACCTGGTGTTCTGCTCGCTGCTCGGGTACGCGCTGGCGAAGCTGAACTTCCCGGGCCGCAAGGCGCTGCTGCTGATCGTGCTCGGCATGCTGATGGTGCCCGGCATGGTGCTGTTCGTGCCGCAGTTCGTGCTGGTCAGCAACCTGGGGCTGGCCAACTCGTACGCCGGTCTGATCCTGCCGTACCTGGCCGGGCCGTTCGGGGTCTTCCTGATGCGGCAGTTCCTGCTGTCCATTCCGGACGACCTCATCGAGGCGGCCCGGGTCGACGGCGCCGGCGAGTGGCGGATCTTCTGGCAGGTCGTGCTGCCGCTGTGCCGGCCGGCGCTGGCCACGCTCGGCATCCTGACGTTCCTGTCGAGCTGGAACAACTTCCTGTGGCCGCTGGTCGTGGCCACCACCGAGGACAGGTACACGCTGCCGGTCGCGCTCGCGCTCTACAGCATCGGGCAGAACCGCACCGACTTCGGCCTGCTGCTGGCCGGCGCGGTCGTGGTCGTGCTGCCGGTCCTCGTCGTCTTCCTGGTCCTGCAACGGCACTTCATGCGCGGGATCGCCACCACCGGACTCAAGTGAGCACCACCCGGATAGACAGGAGCTGCCCGTGAGACGCCTGCTCGTACCCCTGATGGCCGTGACCCTGGTCCTGACCGCCGGCGGAACCGCCGGGGCCGCCGACTCCGGCGACCGGACGCTGCGTACGTACGCGAAGGACACCTGGCGGTCGATGGTCGCCATGACCGACCCCGGCACCGGGCTGGTCGCCGACAACATCAGCGGCGACCTGCGTACGCCGTCGACGTACACCTCGCCGACCAACATCGGCGGCTACATGTGGTCGGCGGTGGTCGCCCGCGAGCTGGGCATCATCAGCCGGAACGAGGCCCGTGACCGGGTGTCGAAGACCCTGGACACGCTGGCCACCCTGGAGCATCACGACGAGTCCGGGATGTTCTACAACTGGTACGACCCGCGCGACGGTTCGGTGGTCACCGTCTGGCCGGACGACGGCAACCCGGTCTACCCGTTCATGTCGAGTGTGGACAACGGCTGGCTGGCGGCGGCGCTGCGGGTGGTCGGCGGCGCCCTGCCGGAGCTGCGCGGCAAGGCCGACCGGGTGCTGTCGAAGATGGACTTCGGCTTCTATTTCAATCCTGAGGCGGCCACCCCGATCGGACCCCGGGGCCTCATCCGGGGCGGGTTCTGGGACGCCGCGCCGCCCGGCTGCTCGGTGCCGCAGAACGGGGTCTGGTTCACCTGCAACCACTACGACATCACGGTGACCGAGCCGCGGATCGCCACCTACCTCGGCATCGGCAGCGGGCAGATCCCACCGACGGCGTACTTCGACACGATGCGCACGCTGCCCGACAACTGCGACTACGCCTGGCAGGAGATGCGGCCGCAGGGCTTCACCACCACCCACCTCGGCCGCGAGGTCTACGAGGGGTCGTACCGCTACCGGGGCATCACGTTCGTGCCGAGCTGGGGCGGTGACATGTTCGAGGCGCTGATGCCGGACCTGTTCGTACCCGAGGCGCAGTGGGGTCCCCGGTCGTGGGGCCGGAACCATCCGGCGACCGTCGCCGCGCAGATCGAGCACGGCCTGCACGACGCCGGGTACGGCTACTGGGGCTTCTCACCCGCGTCGAACCCGGCCGGCGGGTACGCCGTCTACGGGGTCGACGCGATGGGCATGGACACCGACGGCTACCCGTCGGACGCGCAGGCCACGAAG
Organism: Polymorphospora sp. NPDC050346; assembly: GCF_040655695.1. Taxonomy (NCBI): domain Bacteria; kingdom Bacillati; phylum Actinomycetota; class Actinomycetes; order Micromonosporales; family Micromonosporaceae; genus Polymorphospora; species Polymorphospora sp. NPDC050346. The sequence continues at coordinate 120,763 of NZ_JBFAKM010000016.1, forward strand.
TACGACGCCGGGTTCGAGGGCTGCCGCCCGGCCGGCCCCGAACCGGAGTACGGCGACGGCGTGGTGACCCCGCACGCGGCGTTCCTGGCGCTGCCGTACGCGCAGCGGCCGGTGGTGGACAACCTGGCCAAGCTCCGGCGCGACTTCGACGCGTACGGCCCCGGCGGCTTCTACGACGCGGTCAACGTCGGCACCGGGCAGGTCGCGAAGCGGCACCTGTCCCTGGACCAGGCGATGATCATGGGTGCGCTCGGCAACCACCTGGCCCGCGACGTGGTCAAGCGGGCCTTCGTGACGCCGCAGTTCGAACGCCGCATCCGGCCGCTGCTGGCGGCGGAGACGTTCAACGTCCCGGCCGGGCAGCGGTTGCCGCAGCTCTCCGGAAAGGCCGCGTCGTGAGCGTGGCTTCCGCGCAGGCCAGTTGGTCGGCCCTGATGGGGGCCGGTGGCGCCCAGGACCGGGAACCGGGCGAGACGGTCGAGGCCGACCTGCCGGCACCCGCCGGGGTCCGGGCGGTCGCCGGGCGCGACCAGGTCACCGTGTCGTGGGACCCGGTGCCGGCCGCCATCGGATACGTGGTCTACCGCGCCGGCTCGGCCGACGGGCCCTTCGAGGTGGTCGACTTCGGCGGCGGCGACGTCCTCGCGGTGCCGCACGGCCCGTTCGCCGACACCACCGACGGGCGGGGCGGCTGGTACGCCGTCGCCGCGCTGGCCACCGTCGCCGCCAGCGGGCCGCTGTCGGCTCCCGTCCGGGTCGGGCCGGGGCCGGCCGACGCCCGGGTGATCGTCGAGGTCGGCACCGGCTCGGCGCCGCTGGACCGGGTGTGGCGGGCGATGGTCGGCTCGGAGCACCTCAGTCACCTGCTCAGCGAGGACCTGACCGGCGGTCGGGTGATCGGCACCGACCTGTCGAACGCGCTGCGCCGGGTCCACGACGAGTTGGGCGTGGCGACCGTACGCGCGCACGGCATCCTCTGCGACGACCTGGCCGTCGTCCGCGACGGGGCGTACGACTTCAGCGGCATCGACCGGGTCTACGACGCCGTCCTGGCGCTCGGCTACCGGCCGGTGGTCGAACTCGGGTTCATGCCCCGCGAACTGGCCCGCGACCCGTCCCCGACGGTCTTCACGTACGCCGGGATCATCTCACCGCCGGGGGATCCGGACCGTTGGGCCGACCTGGTGCGGTCCCTGGTCAGCCACCTGGTCGACCGGTACGGCCGGGACGAGGTCCGCGACCACTGGGCGTTCGAGGTCTGGAACGAGGCGAACCTGTCGGTGTTCTGGTCCGGCACGCCCGAGGAGTACTGGCGGCTGTACGAGGTGACCGCCGGTGCGGTCAAGGACGTCGACCCGGGGATCGCGGTCGGTGGTCCGGGGTCGGCGGCGGTTGGCTGGATCGACGGGCAACTCGCCGTGGACGCACCGGTCGACTTCCTCTCCACCCACGTGTACGGCACCCCGCCGCTGGACCTGCGGCCGCTGGCCGGCGGGCGGCCGCTGCTGTGGACCGAGTGGGGTGTCACCCCGACCCACCACCACCCGGTCAACGACACGGTGTTCGCGGCGACGTTCCTGCTGCGCGGCATGCGTTCGGCGGCCGGCCGGGTGGCGGCGCTCGCGCCCTGGGTGGCATCCGACCACTTCGAGGAGCTGGGCCGGCCGGAGCGACTGCTGCACGGCGGGTTCGGCCTGCTCACCGTCGGTAACCTCGCCAAGCCGAAGTTCTGGGCGCTCAAGCTGGCCGAGCGGTTGGGTGAGGTCGAGCGGCCGGTGACGCTGACCGGCGACGGCGCGGGCAGCCTGGTCGAGGCGTGGGCCGGCGGGTCCGGGGTGCTGGTGTGGAACGGCACCCTCGACCAGTCCAGGCTGCGCGGCGCGGTCGGGCTCGACCGGCTGGTGACCGTACGGTTCACCGGGGTCGCGCCGGGCCGACACACCGTACGGGTGTGGCGGGTCGACGGGCGGCACGCCAACATCGAGGCCCGCTGGGCGGCGCTCGGCGGTGGTGCCGACTGGCCGACCGACGAGCAGTGGCTCGCCCTGGCCGCGGAGGACCGCCTCGACGAGGCCGAACCGGCCCGTACGGTGACCGCCGACGCGGACGGGACGGTGTCGGTGGAGATCGACCTGCCGATGCCCGGCATCGCGTACCTCGAGCTGTCCTGACCGTAAGGATGGCGGGGTCGGTTCATCGGTGGTGAGCTGATGCGGGTGGTAGTGGGCGTGACTTTGCTCTGACCGGCTCCGCGCCTTGGGCTCGACTTGTCCGCCCGCTACCGCCCGCGCCGACCTGGCGGGAGACGTTTGGCCTGGTCAGGAGCTTGATCGCCAGTTGGCGGCTGGCGTGTCTCGGCGCAGTGCCGAACCGCTCGCCGTGGCCGGGCAGCGCTCCTGGCTGCGATCATCTGCTGCCCAGCGGCACGACCCGCCGTACCTACATCGGCGGAACAACCAACGATCACCACACCGTCACGTCAGGAAGGCGCCGGCGTCCCATCAGCCGATCAGCCCTTGACGTGGGCGCGCCCCGTACCGCATTGTCGACTAAATCGATAGGAGTTGCCGAAAAGTCGGAGGCGATCGTGCGTAAGCTGGTGGTCCTCGCCCTCGTGGGGCTGGTCGCGCAACTCGTCGACGGCGCACTCGGCATGGGCTACGGCCTGACCTCGACGTCCCTGCTGCTGGTCGCCGGGGTCACCCCGGCCGCCGCCTCGGCGTCGGTGCACCTCGCCGAGATCGGCACCAACCTCGCCTCCGGGGTCGCCCACTGGCGGTTCGGCAACGTCGACTGGCGGGTGGTGTCCCGGATCGCGATCCCCGGCGCGGTCGGCGCCTTCGCCGGCGCCACGATCCTCAGCGCGATCTCCACCAAGACGGCCGAGCCGTGGATGGCCGGCATCCTCTTCGTGCTCGGCGCCTACCTGCTGATCCGCTTCTCCCGACCGCTGGCGGCGCGCCGCCCGGCCGGACCGCTGCGCGCCCGGTTCCTCGGCCCGCTCGGCCTGTTCGCCGGCTTCGTCGACGCGACCGGCGGCGGTGGCTGGGGCCCGGTCGCGACCCCGGCCCTGCTGGTCTCCGGCCGGATGGAACCCCGCAAGGTGATCGGCTCGGTCGACACCGCCGAGTTCCTGGTCACGGTCGCCGCCAGCGTCGGCTTCCTCATCGGCCTGGGCGCCGGCGGGTTCCTGCTCCCGATGGTCCTGGCGCTGCTGATCGGCGGACTCATCGCCGCCCCGGTCGCCGCCTACCTGGTGCGGATCGTGCCGGCCCAACTGCTCGGCGCGGCCGTCGGCGGCCTCATCGTGCTGACCAACTCGCGCACCCTGGTCGGCGCGGCCGACCTGCCCGGGGCCGCCCGGCCGGTCGTCTACGCCCTGCTGGCCGCCGGCTGGCTGGTCGCGGTGGTGCTGTCCGTACGGATCGTGTTGCGGGCCCGCCGGGCGCGGCTGGCGGCGGCCACCGCCGCCGCGCGGGACGGCGCCGCCACCGCGACCCGGCCGGAGGACGACGGTACGCCGGACCCCCGGCCGCTGGAGCCCGCCAACCGGTGAAAGCCGGTCCTGGCGACCTTGCCGCGCCCCCGGGTGGATGTTTCAATGTAGACATTGACGGAATTGATCATCTGATCGACCCGGTGGCGTAATCGGCAGGCTGACCAGGCCAAATGGCTCACCAGGCCAGATAGTCGACCGTTGCGGGACGATCCGGCATCGCTGTCGACCGTCGGACGGGGAGGCGCGGTGGGTAGCGGCCCACTCCGGCAGGACGATCTCGAACTCGACGGCCCGCTCCACCTCGTCGAGTGCCCCGTCGGCCCGGCACCCGCCCGAACGCCCTCCGCCCCCGACCCCCACGACGGGTCCCGTCCGGCGTCGTCCGCGCCCGGCGTGCACTGGGCCGACTACGACGGGGACCTGATCGCGCTCGACCTGCGCACCGACCGCTTCGTCGCCCTCGGCGCGTACGCGTCCGCCGTCGTCTCGGCCACGCTCGGCACACCGGCCGCGCCCGGCCCCCGCGACGGCGAAGTCCTCGCCGCACTCGCCCGGCGCGGCCTGCTCACCGGCGGACCGGCCGCCGGGCCGTGGTCGCCCGCCCGCCCCGCCCGGCCCGGCGGGGTGACCACCAACGCCCCCCGGCCGCTGGCCGGCGCGGCACGGACCGCGGCCGACGCCCGGCCGAGCCCCCCACTGTTACTCGCCGCCCGGTCGCACCTGCGGGCGTGCGAGCGCGAGCTGCGCCAGGACGGCCTGTCGGCCCTGCTCGCCGACCGGCCGGCGACCCGTCCGGCGCGGCCCGCCGACCCGACAACAGCCGCCCGACTGGTCCGCGCCCACCTGGCCGTACGACGGCTCTGGTCCCGGCCCCAGCACCCGGTGGCCGCGCCCGCCGCGCTGGCCCGGCACGCCTGGCGGGTCGGGCTGCCGGTCCGCCTCGTCGTCGGCGTGCAGAAGCATCCCTTCCACTCGCGGGCGTTCGTCGAACTGCGGGGCACGGTGCTCGACGACGATCCGGAACTGGCCGAGGCGCTGGCTCCGATCCTGGTGGTCGGACCGGAGGGGGAGGCCGCGTGACGCAGCTCGCCGGATACGTCGACCTGCACCCCGACCAGCGGCCCGCCCGACGCCTGCGCGAACTGCTCGGCACGGCGGGATCGGTGCCGGTCGAGGGGGACGGCTGGCTGGTCGCCGGCCTACCGCCGTCCGCCCCCGTGGCCGGCGTTCCGGCGCGTGACCCGCTGCCCGGCGACGACGCGCCGGTGCCCGTCGTCGCCGGTACGGCGCAACGTGGCCTGCTCGTCGGCCGGCTCTTCGAGCGCGACGGCGACCTGTCGCGGCGGTGCGCCGAGCCGGTCCCGCTGGAGTGGCTGGCCGGCGACGGGGAGCTGCCCCGGCGCCGCTGGGGCCGCTATGCCGGCGCCGCCGTCCGGCCCGACGGCACCCTGCTGCTGGCCCGCGACCCGATCGGCCACCTGCCCTGCTTCCACGTGCCGTACGCGGGCGGGCTGGTGTTCGCCACCCGGATGGCGCTGCTGGTCGACCTCCTCGGCGAGCGTCCGGACTTCGACTGGGACCGGCTCGGCACGTTCGTGGTGCAGGGCCCCGGGCCGACCACCCGGACCGCGTGGCAGGGGGTGTCGCAACTGCCGCCGGGCACGCTGCTGCGCCGTACCGGGCGGGAAACCAGCCGGGAACCGCTGTGGAGTGCCGCCGCGGTGGCGGCGGGCGGCGGCGCCGCCCCGGATCCGGACGCGCTGCGGGAGACGCTGCGGGCCTGCACGCGGGCCTGGGTCGGATCGGCGCCGGTGGTGGCCCTCGACCTCTCCGGCGGGCTCGACTCGTCGGCGGTCGCCTGGGCGGTCCACGCCGACCTGCGCGCCGACCAGACCTTCCAGCCCAGGTACGTCTACTTCCCGGCCGGCGCGTCGCTGGACGAGCGCCCGCTCGCCGCAGCGGTCACCGAGCGGCTGGGTAGCGAACTGCTGGTGGTCGACGGCGCCGACCTGCTGCCGCTCACGCCGCCGAAGGGCCCGCTGCCCCGGGCCGACGCGCCGCAGTTGCAGTTCACCGAGGCCCGGCTCAACGAACTGCTCGCCGAGCAGGCCGGCCCGGCGGCCGAGGCGCTCGGAGGTGGTGGCGGCGACCAGGTCTTCGTGCTCAAGGGCGGCGGCGACCACCTCGCCGACCACCTGCGGCGGCGGGGGCCGCTCGGGGTCGTCGAGGCCTGGCGGGAGAGCCGGCACGGCCTGACCCCGTTCCCGCAGTTGCTCGCCGCGGCCGGCCGGGAGCTGCGCCGGGCCCGGCGCCGGGAGCCGGCGCTGACCGGCAACGACTTCGACTTCCCGCGTCCGGCCTGGCTGTCCCCGCCCGATCCGGGCACGCCGCTCGAACTGCCGGCGGGCGCGGCGGGGCTGTCCGCAGTCCGGGCCGGGCAGATCCTCGGCACCGCCTACTGGGGCGACGCCGTCGACCGGGAGCACCGCAACCCGCGCCGGCCCAGTGTCTATCCGCTGCTGTCGCAGCCGGTCGTGGAGTTCGCGCTGCGTACGCCGGTGCCGGCGCTGGTCGACCACACCGGGGACCGGCTGCCGCTGCGCCGGGCGGTGCGCGGCCTGCTGCCGGAGTCGGCGACCGACGCGGCCGTGAAGGGCTCGTACGCCGGCATGTACCAGTTGGCGCTGCGGCACAACGCGGCGGTGGCGCGAGAACTGATCATGGACGGCCGGTGCGCCGAGCGGGGGCTCGTCGACCCGGAGTCGGCGCTCGCCGACCTGGTGGCCACCGGGCGCGGCTTCGTCCGGGGCCCGAACTGGCCGCTCTACAACCTGCTCGCGGTCGAGTTGTGGTGCCGGGCCTGGCGGCCTTAGCACCGGACGGGAGAAGACGATGCGGCTGCTCGTGCTCGGCGGTACGGCCTTCGTCGGCCGGGCGGTGGTGGAGGAGGCGCTGGCCCGGGCGTGGGACGTGACCGTGCTGAGCCGTGGCGTCAGCGGCCGGCCACCGGCCGGCGTACGGGCGCTGACCGGCGATCGGACCGACCCGGCCGACCTGCGGCGGCTGGCCGGCGAAGGGTGGGACCTGGTCGTCGACACCTGGCGCGACGATCCGGCCGCGGTCCGCGCCAGCGCCGAACTGCTGGCCGGGTCGGTCGGGCACTACCTCTACGTGTCGAGCCTGTCGGTGTACCGCTGGCCGGCCTCCCCCGGCTTCGCCGAGGACGCGCCGCTGGTGCCGTACCCGCAGCCGGTCGACGGGGACGACTTCGACGCGTACGCGATGGCGAAGGCCGGGGGTGAGCGGGCCGTCGTGGACTCCTTCGGCGAACGTGGCCTGCTGGCCCGCACCGGCCTGATCCTGGGGCCGTACGAGTATGTCGGCCGGCTGCCGTGGTGGCTGCTGCGGATGGCCCGGGGCGGGCAGGTGCTGGCGCCGGGGCCGGCCGACCGCGGGTTGCAGTACGTCGACTCCCGCGACCTGGCGGCGTGGCTGCTGTCGGCCGGCGAGCGGGGGTTGTCCGGGCCGTACAACGTGTTGTCCGGGGCGGGTCACACGACCATGCGCGGGCTGCTCGACGCCTGCCGTACGGCCACCGGCGGCGACGCCGAGCTGACCTGGGTCGACGAGGACTTCCTCCTCGACCAGGGGGTACGGGCGTGGAGCGAGCTGCCGATCTGGCTACCGGCGGGTGACCGGCTGGCCGCCAGTTACGAGGTCGACTCGTCGCGGGCGTTCGCGACCGGGCTGCTCGACTGCCGGCCGGTCGAGGAGACCGTCGAGGCCACCTGGCGGTGGCTGGGCACGCTCGCCCCCGACCGGCTCGACGCCGAGGCGGGCCAGCGCAAGCCGTGGCTGGCGGCGCGGCGGGAGGCGGCGCTGCTGGCCGCCTGGCGGGACCGCGTGGCTCACCACAGTGGATAGACGTTCTCCCGGCTCTCGTCGGGCGGTTCGCGGCGGTCGTCGGTCCGCTTGCGGTTTCGCCGGGACAGGCTCAGCACCACCCCGGTGACGGCACGGATCAGCTTGTCGAGCACAACCTCTCCCAGATGATGTCGGCGGCCTGCTGGTAGCCGTGGTCGGTCATGTGGACACGGTCGTAGAACGACCAGCCGGTGAAGCGGCGGGCCGTCAGGTCGACGAAGTCGACGCCGAGTTCGGCGCAGCCGGCCGCCATCCGGTCGGCGTACGCGTCCCAGTTGGCGGCCACGTAGTCGCGGGCGGTGAGCCAGGGGCCCTGCCGTTCCCGGGCCAGGTCGAACAGTTCCCGTTCCGGCGGGGTCGGGGTACGCAGCACCGGGTCGGCGAACGGCTGGAGGCAGAACAGCACCCGCGCGTCGGGGCGGGCGGCACCGGCGATGATCCGCAAATCGCGTAGTTGCCGGTCGAGCGCGGCCGTCATGCGGGCGGCGAGATGGTCGCCGGTGTCGGTGCTGGGCAGCACCTGACCGGCGGTGTCGGCGGCCCGCTGGTCGGGGATGCCCCGGCCCGGTTCGGCCACGGCCGCGGCGAGGTCGACGATCGGGGTACGCCCCAGGGTGGCGAGCGCCCCCTCGAAGAACAGCGGTCCGTAGACCTCGTTGTGGCCCAGGGACTGCAGCGACGCGAAGACGTTGTTGATCCCGGAGCAGATCAGGACGCTCCGCGCGGCGGCCAGGAAGGGGACGGCCGCGACGAGTTCCTGCAACGAGTTGCCGGCGTAGATGCCGAGGTTGAGGTAGGGCACGCCGCTGCGGTGGGCCAGCCGCGACGGCAGGGTGGTGCCGTCGCCGCTGGCGCCGACGCCGAACACGAACGACCCACCGAGGACGATCCCGCCGTCGAGGTCGCGCCACCGGTCGGAGTCGACCGGCCCCTGGCCGGAGTCGGACAGGCGGTAGCCGAGCCGGTCGGTGCGGAAGACCGGGTTGTCGATTCCGGGCCGGCTGACGAACGTCACGTACGGGCGGAGGAACAGTTCGTTGGCGTCGTACTGCTCGAACTGCGGGACGAGTTCGTACCGCTTGTTCCGGTGCGCCCGCTCAAGATCGCGAAATGACACGGTCCTCCATCACCAATGCGTCGAGTTCACTGCGCCCGAAGGTGGAGATGGCCTCCTCGGGCGTGGCGACGATCGGTTCGCCGCGCAGGTTGAACGAGGTGTTGAGCACGCAGCCGAGGCCGGTCCGCTGCCCCAGTTCGCTGATGACCGAGTGGAAGAGCGGGTTCGTCTCGGGTGCGACGGTCTGGATGCGGCCGGTGCCGAAGTGGTCGACGGCCGGGGCACTGGCCGCGAACCGCTCCTCGAGCGGCATGACCATGAGCATGAACCGGGTCGGCCACTGGTCGGTGCCGTCGCCGGTGACGTACTCGGCCGCCCGGTCGTGCAGCATGGCCGGGGCGAAGGGGCGGAACGGCTCGCGGAACTTCACCTTCTTGTTGATCAGGTCCTTGATGCCGGGGCCGCGCGGGTCGGCCAGGATGCTGCGGTTGCCCAGCGCCCGCGGCCCCCACTCGAAGCGGCCCTGGAACCAACCGATGACGAGGCCGGCGGCGAGCATGTCGGCGACCGTCGCGGCCAGCGCGGCCGGGTCCGGCTGCGTGGTGTACGCCAGCCCGGCCCGGTCGAGCGCCCGGGTCACCGCGTCCGGGGTGGCCTGGGCGCCCCAGTACGCGTGCCGCATCACGAACCGGCGCGGCTGCCCGAGCAGGACGTGGTGGGCGTACAGGGCCGCGCCGAGCGCGCCGCCGGAGTCGCCGGGGGCGGGCGGGATGTACAGCTCCTCGACCCCGGCCCGGCGCAGGACCTGGTAGTTGGCCACCCCGTTCAGGGCGACCCCGCCGGCCATGCAGAGCCGGCGGTGGCCGGTGACCTCGACCGCCCGCCGGGCCATCGCGACCACCGCGTCCTCGGTGAACTGCTGCACGCTGGCCGCGACGTCGGCGTAGCGGCGGGCCCGCTCCCCGACGGCGCCCTCGGCCGCCGGGTCGAGTTCGACACCGGGCGGGCAGGGCGGCATGCCGAGCAGTTCGGCGAGCCGGGGGTGGAAGCCGTTGCGGACCGAGCGGTGGTAGCGGAAGTAGCGCATGTCGAGCCAGAGGCTGCCGTCGTCGTACTGGCGGGCGACTCGGTCGATTTCGGCCCGGTAGCGCGGCCGGCCGTAGGCGGCGAGCCCCATCACCTTGTATTCGCCCTCGTTGACCTGGAAGCCGAGGAACTCGGTGAAGGCGGAGTAGAGCATCCCGAGCGAGTGCGGGAAGTGCATCGTCTCCTTCAGCCGGAGCCGGTTCTCGCCGGTGCCGTCCCAGGCCGCCTGCCCCTCGCCGATGCTGGTGGTGGCCCACTCGCCGACGCCGTCGATGGTGAGGGTGGCCGCGGCGTCGAACGGGCAGGCGAAGAAGGACGAGGCGGCGTGCGACAGGTGGTGTTCGACGAAGAGCACCCGGGACGCGGGTATGCCGATCGTCTCGCGGATCTGGTCGCTGACCGCCTGCCGGGCGCCGCCATGGGTGAAGAACCGCTCGAACGGGCCGAAGCTGTGTGGCACCTCGCTGAGGATGGTGGCCACCGCCCGCTCGGCCTTGAGCCGCGGCTTCTCGTAGAAGACGACGTGGTCGAGGTCGCCCGCGCCGAGGCCGGCCGACTCCAGGCAGAACCGGATCGCGTTGACCGGGAAGCGGTTGTCGTGCTTGCGCCGGCTGAACCGCTCCTCCTCGGCCGCGGCCACGAGCTGTCCGTCGACGAGCAGCGCGGCCGCCGAGTCGTGGAAGAAGGCGGAGATGCCGAGGATGATCATGCTGTGCTCCGGGGCCGGATCGCAGGGACGGCGGTCAGTTGAGCCGGCGGGCGCCGTCCAGGGTGGCGGGCCCGGACCGGGCCGGCCGCCAGTTGGTGCCCGTCGGTGGCCGGCGCACGCCGAGCGGGTCGCCGAGCAGGCGTACGACGACCCCGACCGGCACCAGCAGGCCGTACGCGACCAGCAGCAGGCCGCGCCGCAGCCGGGTCACCGGTCCACCACCCGTACCTGGTGCATCCACGGCCGGGCGGCGAACTGGTTGTAGGTGCCGACCCGGTAGCCGTGCACGCGGCGGTTGATCCCGTAGATGCCCTTCAGGAAGACGAGCATCGGCGCCGGGACGAGTTCGGCCATCCGGGCCTGGTAGCGGTGGTAGATCCGGCGCCGCTCGGCCCGGTCGACGGTGCCGAGGCCGGCGTCGAGCACCGAGTCGACCTCGGGGTCGGTGAAGGCGGAGCAGTTGAACCCGGCCTCGATGGCCGCCGACGAGAACAGCTCCGACTGGTCGGGGTCCTGACCCCAGGTGTAGGCGAGCAGGAAGACGCCGAAGTCGCGGCGCTGCACGACCTTGCCCATCAGCTCGCCGAAGTCGAGCAGGGTCAGTTCGACGTCGACGCCGAGGCGACGCCAGCTCTCGGCGAGGACGTGGGCGGTGTCGACCCACGCCTTCGTGTTGGTGCCGGCGACGACCTCGAACCGCAGCGGCTCGCCGTCGCGTTCGCGTACGCCGCCCGGCCCGGGCCGCCAGCCGGCTTCGTCCAGCAGCGCCGCCGCCCGCTCCGGCTGGTAGGGGTAGCGCGGCTCGACGCCCGGATCGTAGGCCCAGGAGGTGGGCGGCAGGACCGAGTCGGCGACGCTCGCCTGGCCGAGGTAGACCTCCTTGACCATCGTCTCCCGGTCGACCGACAGCAGCAGCGCCTGGCGGACCCGGACGTCGCCGAGGATGCGGCCGGCCGGGGTGGCCGGATCGAGCTGGCAGGCGTAGAAGTTGCCGGTCGGCAGGTCGATGACGGTCGTGTCGAGGTGCGGCACCCCGGCGAGTTCGCCGAGCCGGGACGGGTCGACCAGGCCGACGTCGACGGTGCCGGCGCGCAGCGCGTCGGCGACCGCCAGGCCGGTCGGGAAGATCCGGTAGACGAACCCGTCGAGCTGGCTCGGCCCCCGGTGGTAGTTGGGGTTGCGGGTGAAGCGGATCTCGTCCGGGGTGCGTTCGGTGACCGCGAAGACGCCGCTGACGACCGTGGGGGCGGTGTTGTAGCCGTCGAGGTTCGCCACCGCCTCGGCGGTGGGCTCCGGCAGGACGTGCCGGGGCAGGATGCCGTGCTGGGCGTGGCCGGTCAGGAACGGCGCGTACTCCCGGTGGGTGCGGAAGACCACGGTGCGGGGGTCGGTGGCGGAGACGTCGACCAGGTGCCGGGTCAGCTCGCCGCGGTGCGGTGAGGGCAGGTCCCCGTACGCCGGGTCGATCATCAGCCGGTAGGTGAAGACCACGTCGTCGGCGGTCAGCGGCGTCCCGTCCGACCAGCGCAGGCCGTCGCGCAGCGCGAAGCGGTAGGTGCGCCCGTCGGCCTCGACGGTGGGCACCTCGACCGCGAGGGCGGGCAGCAGGTTGCCGTCGGCGTCGGAGGTCAGCAGCCCTTCGAAGCACAGCCCGGACACCAGGGAGCTGAAGGTGTCCTGCACGAGCACCGGGTTGAAGGTGTCGATGTCCTCCGCCCAGCCCTCGACGAGCGTGGCCCGGTTCGGGTCGTCGGTCATGGTCTATCCCTCCGGTGGGCTTACTGGTGCTGGAGCAGCCAGGCGTGGACGTCGGTGACGCGGTGGGCGAGCACCGCGAGGTGGCCGTCGGTCGGCGGTATGTCGATCCGTTCGGCCCGCAGCGTCGCGGCCAGCCAGTCGGCGTGGGCCGCCGGCACCATGGCGTCCTGTTTGCCGTGCCAGACGCCGACCGGGCAGGTGATCGCGGTCAGGTCGAATCCCCAGGGCCGGACGAGGGCGAGGTCGTCGTCGGACCACCCGTCGAGGCCGGGCCGCAGCCCGGCCCGGATGCCGTCGACGAGAGGGCCACCGAATCCGGTCCGGGCGACCTGCGCGTCGGCCTCGTCGAGAAACCCGTCGAGCTGGTCGATGAGGTCCTGCCGGTCGGCGGTCGCCATCGCGGTCGCGGTCGGTTGGAGCAGCGGGTTGAGCGCCTCCGCTCCCTGGCGGGCGGCGACCAGTTCGGCCACGTTGTCCTCGCGCATGCCGTCGAGTACGTCGAATCCGGGCGCGTCCCAGGGGGCCAGCCCGCCGAGCGAGGCGACGGCGGTGACCCGGCCGGGGAGCAGGGCGGCGCAGGCCAGGGCGTGCGGCCCGCCGCCGGAGACACCCCAGGTGGCGAACCGGTCGATGCCGAGCGCGTCGGCGACCGCGGCGACGTCGGCGGCGATGTCGGCCACCGAGCGCCCGGGCAGCCGGGTGGACCGGGCGTAGCCGGGGCGGGCGACCCCGACGAGGCGGATGCCCCGCTGTCGGGCGTCGTCGGACCAGGTGGGCCAGAGCAGCGGCGCGCCCGGGGTGCCGTGGTGGACGACGACCGGCCAGCCCTCCGACAGGCCGTCCTCGACCACGTGGAGCTGGCGCCCGTCCCTGTCGACCGTGTGCTCGTGCATGTGATCCCTTCCGCGTGGTTCGTGGTTCTTCGGTACCGTCAGCGGATGTGACCCCGCCTGACATCGATCCCGACGATGCGCTCCTCGACCGGATCCGGGTCGCCTACGACACGGTGGCCGAGCCGTACGCCGACCAGTTCGCCGACGAACTCGCGCAAAAGCCCTTGGACCGGGCCCTGATCGACGGCTTCGCCGACCAGGTACGCGCCACCGGCGTCGACGCCCCGGTCGCCGATCTCGGTTGTGGCCCCGGTCAGGTGACCCGCCATCTCGCCGACCGTGGCCTGCCCGTGTTCGGGGTGGACCTGTCGCCCGAGATGGTGCGCCTGGCCCGGGAACGCCATCCGGGGCTCGACTTCCGCGCCGGCTCGATCCTCGGGCTCGCCGTCGCCGACCGCAGCCTGGCCGGCGTGCTGTCGCTCTACTCCGTCATCCACCTGCCCCGGCCGGTGCTGCCCCGGGCGCTGGCCGAGTTCTACCGGGTGCTGCGGCCGGGTGGAATCCTGCTGCTCGCCTTCCACGTGGGCGCCGGCCAGCTGCACGTCGACACCTGGTTCGACCGGCCGGTGTCGTTCGACGGCCACCTGTTCGACCCCGACGACGTGGCGGACTGCCTGGCCGAAGCCGGCTTCGAGGTGCGGGTCCGGATGCGGCGCCAGCCGTATCCGGGCATCGAGGCGCCGACCGAGCGGGCGTATCTGTTCGCGCACCGCCCGGCCGGATAGCCGGGACCTCGTCGTCGGGGTCGTCGCCATGGTCGGTTCCGCCGTCCTCAGCCCAGCGGGATCGACTGTTCGAACCGGAAGAGGTTCTGCGGGTCGTACTGCGACTTGATCCGCTTGAGCCGGGCGAAGTTCTCGCCGTAGTAGGCGTCGCCCCAGTTGGTCAGGTCGGGGTCGGGGAAGTTCGGGTAGACCCGGCCGCTGCCCCACGGGTGTACCGCCGACCAGGACTCGGTCACCCACCGGTAGGCCGCCTCCTTCGCCCCCTGTGACGCCTCCGGCGTGACCATGACGGCGTGCTTCAGGCTGAACGAGGTGTCCCGGTGGACGAACGCGGTCGCGTGCCGGTCGGTACGGGCGTAGCCGCCGCCCCACGGCGCCAGCTCCAGCCCGCGTACCTCGCCGGCGGTGCGGCCGGCGACGAAGACCTCGGCCAGCCGGTCGATCGCCTCGTCGGCGATCGGGCCGTCGAAGAACTCGCCCTTGGTGAACCGGCAGCCCTGCCGTTCGATCTGCCCCTGCGGGGTCTCCACGACCTGGTTGTTGACCGCGCTGAGCAGGCCGGCCTGGTAGAGCGCCGTCTCCCGGTAGTCCATCTCGCGGCAGTTGACCCGGGCGGGTTCCCGGCCGCAGCGCTCGACGAGTTCGCCGATCAGCTTCATCGCGTCGGACTCGGTGCCGACCATCGCCCCGAAGAGTTCGGCGACGGCCGGCTCGTCGAGGTCGTCCATGGCGGTGAAGCCGAGGCCGGCGGTCATCTCCTCCGGCGCCGACGGGGCCCACCGCTGCCAGGCCTTCAACACCTCGGCCGCGTCCTGGAAGTCCCACTCGATGTAGAAGTTGGTCATCCGGGGTGCCGGCCGGGCGTCGAACGTCAACGCGGTGACCACGCCGAAGTTGCCGGCGCCGGCGCCGCGCAGCGCCCAGAAGAGGTCCGGGTGGCGCTCGGCGTCCGCGGTGACGACGGTGCCGTCGGCGAGGACCACCTCCGCGCCGACCATGTGGTCGAGGGTCAGCCCGTAGAGCCGGCCGAGGACCCCGATGCCACCGCCGAGGGTGGTGCCGCCAACGCCGACGGACGGGCAGGAACCACCGGGTACGACGAGTCCGTGGTCGATCAGCGCGTTGGTCATCGCGCCGATCCGGATGCCGGAGCCGACCTCGACCCGCGATCCGTCCACTTTGACCTGCGCCATCGGGGTGACGTTGACGACCATGCCCCGGCTGGACGAGTAGCCGGCGAAGCAGTGGCCGCCGCTGCGTACCGCGAAGTCGATGTCGTTGCGCCGGGCGAACGCGAGCGCCTCGATCACGTCCTGGGGCGTGGCGCACATGACCACCGCCTGCGGCAGGATCTCGTCGAAGCGGGCGATGAACGGTTTACGGGTCCACTCGTACGCGGGATCGCTGTCGAGCAGCAACTCTCCGTCGAGCGACCGTGCCAGGCTCGACCAGTCGATACCGACCATGGAATGCTCCTCGTTTCTTTCTAGGCGATCCGGTGCGCGTGGGTCGGCGCCGGCCGGCAGGTGGTGAACAGTCGGGTGTCGATGTCATCGGTCCGGCTGAAGAAGTGGAAATCCAGGTCGGGTCCCTTTCCGGTGGCCGGGTAGCCGAGCATGAACGCCGGGTCGGTGAGCGGCTTCATCGACAGCAGCAGGTCGGCCACGTCCCATCCGTCGGCGGGGTCGACGAGGGTGGACGGCACCGGGACGAAGCCGAGACGGGCCTTGAACGCGAAGAGGCCGGGCATCACCAGGTGCCCGTACAGGTTGGGGTCGTTGCCGAGGGTGACCCGGGGGTAGCCGGCCTCGCGGGCGGCCCGCACCGCCTCCAGGTAGATCACCCGGGACAGGCTGGCGTTGCGCTGCTCGCCGGCGACGGCGGAGAACCGGACCCGGGTGACGGCGACCTCGGGGCAGAACTCGCCGATCGCCGCGCCCCGCAGGTCGTCGCCCCGGTAGGCGCCGATCAGGAAGAACCGGTCGAGCTTGGCGCTGATGGCCGCCCAGTGCGCGCCGGCCACCGGAAGACCGTTGCGCAGCCGCGACACCGCGTCGGTGTAGAGCCCGAGGAACGCGTGCCAACCGGCCTCGTCGAGCGGTGCCTGCCGCCAGGTCAGCTCGTCGGCGGCCACCGCGCGGCGGGCCTTGGAGACCCCCTCGCGCTCCTTGCGGGAGATCCGGGACAGGAAGTCGCGTTCGTCGGCGCCGGTGTCGGCGAGCCAGGTGACCCGGTCCGGCTTCACCACGAAACCGGCCGCGGCCAGGTCGGCCCAGGCGCCGGGGTCCGGCCGGTCGACCCGGATCAGGTCGACGTCGGACTGGTGGGCCGACCAGTCGGTGTCCAGCGCCTCCCGGACACCGACGGTCGCCATCCGCAGCCCGACCAGTTCGGTGGTCTGCACGTTCACCGCCCCACCGACCGGGCCGGGCGGCCCCGGTCAGTCTCCATAGAGTTGGCGAAGACGCTCATTGAGCCGGCGCTCCTCGTCCTGGTCGGTGTCGAAGTGGGGTTCGGTGAAAAGGCTCTCCTCCTGCGGGTCGCCGAGCGCGGTGCGCAGGCTCGCCCGGAACCGTTCCACGTCGCACGACGGCAGCGGCCCCATCGACGGCAGGTCGGGGCCGGCCACCACCACCAGCGCCTCGGCCTCGGACAGCGGCAGTACGACGAAGACCGCCTCCTTGCCGCTGCGGGTCGCCAGGTCGTCGCGCAGGCCGGCCGGCAGCGGTCCGGCCGACCGGGTCAGCGAAACGTCCGGCCCGAGCGCGGCGCAGCAGTCGGTGACCGCCGCCGCGACCGTGGTCGTGGGTTCGACCACCAGCACCGCCGAGGTGCCCAGGTCGATCAGTTCACCCAGTACGGGGTGTGCGGCGCCGGCACGGAACACCTCACCCGCGTCGGGGGTGTCGAGCAGTTGGACGGTGACTGTCAACGACATCCCCCGCCGCAGCTTCCGCAGCCGCCGTCGCTGCCGCAGACCGAGTGCTCGGACTTGAGTTCGGCGAACCCCTCCCGGCCGAAGAGCAGACCGCCGCCGGCGCTGGCGTGGCCGAGGGCCACCATCAGCACCCGGTCGATGCCGATCGCGCCGCCGGACATCGGCGGCATGCTGGCCTCGGCGCTGGTCATCAGCGCCTCGTTGGTGGCCACGTGCGACATTCCGGCGGCCACCCGGTGGCTGCGCCTGGTGTTGTACTGCGCCCGCAGTTCGGCGCCGTCGACCAGGTTCTCGTAGACGTTGGCGAGTTCCAGGCCGCCGGGCAGATACAGCTCGGCCCGCAGCGCGTAGCGCGGGTCGGCCTGGTCGAGCCGGGCCTGGACGGCGAGTTCGGCCGGGAAGTGGGTGATCCACAGCGGCTGCCGGATCTTCGGCAGGACGTGCCCGTCGAAGGCCGCCTCCAGCCAGGCCCGGCGCCACCCGACGAGCTCCTCCGGCACCTCGATCTCGCAGCCCGCCGTACGCAGGGTGGCGGCGAGGCCCTTGGCGGTGGCGCACTCCTCGGCCGACAGGTCCACGCCGAGGACGCTCTGGAACGCTTCGGCGTACCGCATCCGGTTGAACGGCCGGTCCGGGTGCAGGATCACCCCGGACCACGAGGTGATCGGCGGACCGAACCCGCGCAGACCCTCACGGACCAGTTCGTCGGCGACCTCGATGGACTCGTCGAGCGTCATCAGCCGCCGGTAGTACTCGACCGACTGGAACTCGACCAGGTGCCAGTCGCCGGGCTTGTCGGCGCGTACGTTCGTCGAGACCTCGAAGACGGCCGGCAGGCCGGCGGTCAGGTATCGCTTGAGGTATTCCTCCGGGTCGGTACGCAGGTGGAAGCGGCGGCCGAGGACCAGCTCGGTCTGGGCCTGGCTGACGTGTCCCATGTCGCCGTTGACGGTGAGCATCGGCGTGCTCACCTCCAGGAAGCCGCGTTCGGTGAGCCGGTTGCGCAGCAGTGCGGTCAGGGCCGAGCGGTCGATCACGGAGCGCAGCATCTCCGGCTGCCGGACCATGGCGAACTCCGACACCACCCGGCTGATCGGCTGCCGCATCGACTCCTTGATCACCGTGGTGTCGGTGGCCCGCAGGGCGCCGAGCAGGCCGTCCCAGGTCCCCTCGACCCCCACCCAGGAGTACGCCGCGACCTCGACGCCGCTGGCCGAAACCGTGTCCGGCCCGTCGGCGAGCTGGACCAGGCCGGGGCCGACGGGCAGCGCCCGGCCGACGACGCGGACGACCGTGCCGTGCTCGACCCGGCCGCCGAGAAGGTCGGCGACGGTGCTGGTGCTGGTGAAGTCGTTGGCCGCCGCGGTCGCGGTCGGCCGCATCGGGTCGATCAGGTCCGCGAGCTGCGGCGGCACCACGCTCTGCGGGCCGATCAGGGTCGGGGTGCCGGCCTCGGCCAGCGACACCGGCTCGCTCTCGCACAGGCAGCTCTGCTCGTAGCGGCGCTGAACGAGGTAGTCGGTGCCGTGCAGCAGGTCCCACAGCGAACCGTCGTCGATGTGCCGGGCGCCGGTCGGCAACTGCGTCTCCAGGATCGCGATCCGGGGCGAGAGGTAGCCGCGCGAGGTGACCACCGCCTTGCAGGTGGCGACCGTGCAGCTGGTCGGGCTCAGCAGGGGCGTGGCCCGGGCGACCTGGGCCGGCGTCGGGTCGTACGTGGGGTTGCCGAGCGTCCGCCCGTTGTGCTGGATGATCTCCACGATGCGGGAGAGGTCGTGCCGCTCGGCGAACGGGACGATGGTGTCGACGACCTCGTCGGCGTTGCGGCCCTCGACGACGACCTCGATCCCGAGCCGCTGGCGCGGGTAGCGGTCGAGCAGCCGGGCCATGCCCAGCGGCACCCGTACGCCGTCGTAGTCGGTGAACCGGTATTTGTCGGCGTTGATCCCCATCATCCGGCCGACCAGCTCGGGTTCGGTGCTCCACATCTTAACGTAGAACGAGACCGGGTAGTCGGCGAGGCGTTCGATGGCCTCCTCCGGCTGGCAGCCCCAGTACTTCTCGCTGGTCGCCGTGTCGGAGAAGATCAGCCCGTTGGTGAAGACGATCGCCTCCAGGCCGGTGTCCTTGCAGGTCTCCAGGAACTGCCACCAGCCGCGGTCGATCGTCGGCTCGCCCTCGCCCGGCACGTAGACGTAGCCGGCGCCCAGCCCGGCGGCCTCCCGCAGCAACCGGTCGCGCTGCTCGACGGTGGTCTCGCCGCGTTTGCGACGGCGGTCGGTGAAACAGATGGGACAGTCGGCGTTGCAGGCGCCGGTCATCATCATGACCAGGAACGCGAGGCTTTCGCCCCGCGACTTCTCCACCAGTTCGGTGAGTTCGTCGCGGGAGGCGGAAAGCAGGAAGTCCCGCGTCTCCTCCCAGTCCGAACGGCCCTCCAGGAACGCCATCGTCCACAGGTCGTAGCCGTTGAGATGGTCGGCGGCCAGGTTGGCCGCGGTGGCCTGGCGCCAACGCTCGTTGGGCACCTGCTGGACCGCGAAGCGCGCGTCCTCGCTGCTGCAACTCATTGGCTGCCTCCTGGTGACGATCCGTGAAGACCACTGCCCGCGAACGCGGGATTTACCGGCAGGGTTGCGACCTGCCAGCTCTGGACGAGATCGGCGAAGTACGCCTGTTTGCGGGTCGACACCCGGACGGCCAGCGCCTCGAGGTCGGCCCGCAGCCGCTGGTCGAGGACGAACAGGACGCCCCAGCACGGCCGGAGCCGGGCTCCGCGCATCAGCTTGGCCTGGTGCGATCCGCCGCCGTACTCGATGCGCCGGAAGCCCCGGTCGATCGCGTACGAGATCAGTCGTGGGTAGGCCAGCGGCAGGTAGTCGGCGCGTGGGTCGCCGCTGCCGAAGAACTTCGCGTAGAGGGTGTCGGCCTGGCGGAGCACGACCGCGGCGCTGCGGGCGGGCCGGCCGGGTTCGCGGACCGAGAGCACGGTCCGCGGCAGGGTGTATCCGTCGGCGAGTTCCTGGAACAGGGCGGCGGGTGCGGGGGCCACCGGGTCGAACCGGGTGGCGTACCCGCGCAGGAGTTCGGGGATGCCCCGCTGCGGCTCCGGCAGCCCGGCCGCCTCGGTGACCTCCCAGTCGAGCCGTTCGTCGGGGATGTTGCGGCCCCGGCGCAGCGACCGGCGGGACTGCCCGAGCCAGTGCCAGTAGCCGGCCAGGTCGGGCCAGGCGACGTCGAGTACGGCGTCGGCGCCGGTCACGAGGCGCAGTCCGCCGGCCTCGGTCAGCGCCGTCAGCCAGGCGTCGTCGTCCTCGTCGAACAGGTAGTGCGAGGCGACGATCGAGGCACCGGCCGCCGTGGCGTGGTCGAGCATCCGGGCCACGAGTTCGGCCAGGTCGGCCGGGCTGGCGTGCCGCCCGCCGAGGGCACCGCCACGGTAGCCGTACGGGCTCATGGTGAGCAGCACCGAGGCGCCGGCCGTGGCCCGGCGTACGGCGGCGGCCAGCTCGCGGTCCTCGCGCAGGAAGGGTTCCTCACGACGGCCGGTGACCAGTTCCACGGGGTCGTGGAAGTAGTGCGGGCCGCGGTCGCGGTGCAGCGTCCAGACGGGTACGGCCGCCGGCCCGGCGGTGAGCAGCCGGGTACGGGGCAGCCAGCCGGCCGCCGTGTACCACTGCGGGGACTGGTAGGGCGGGCGGTCGTCCGCCAGCTCGGCCCAGCACCGTAGCTGCTGCACCGCCGTGGTCATGCACCCACCTCGCTCCGCTCGGCGGTTGCCTGACTATTCCTGAGCCAGCTGACTCCCTCGCTCCGCTCGCTCATGCACCCACCTCGCCGCGGTCGGCCACCAGCGCGAGCGGCTGGTGGGCGAGCATGCTCTCCCCCGGCAGGGTCGGGTCGGGTTCGAGTCCGAGCAGGTCGAGCATTGTCGGGGTCACGTCGAGGATGGAGGCGGTGCGCAGCGCGCCGGCCTGCAGGCCGGGGGCCGCGAGGGCGAACATCCCGTTTCGCGAGTGGTTGGCCTCGTCGACGCCGGTGTCGTTGGTCCGTACCCAGGTCTGTCCGAAGCCGACGCTGCCGATCGCCCGCCACTTCTCCTCGCCGAAGAAGGCCAGCAGGTCCGGCGGGATGCCGCGGACCCGGCGGTACAGCTCGGCGGGGGTGTGTACGGCGTTGCGCAGGATGCCGGCGGGACCGAGGTCGGTGACGCCGAACAGCTCGCGGAGCTGGTCGATCAGTTCGGGCACCTGCTCGCGGGGGACGATGCCGGCCGGCTCGCGGCCGGCGATGTTGAGGAAGATCCGGGCGTAGTAGCCGCCCTCGCCCCAGACCTTGGTGCGGGACCAGTCGACCATGCCGGCGGTCAGCGGGGTGGGTCCGTCCGGCTCGGTGTGCAGGGTGAGCAGCCCGGCCGCGCGAAGGATCTCGTTGACGCAGACGCCGCCGTGCATGGCGGTGGCGCCGTGGTCGGAGGCGACGAGCACGGCCGTATCGGGTCCGGCGGCGTCGATCAGTTCGGCGACCCGCTCGTCGAGGAACCGGTAGTAGTCACGGATCGCGTCGCGGTAGGGCGAGTCCGGCGGGTGTCCGGGGTGCTGGTCGTCGTGGTAGCGCCAGAAGCAGTGGTGCATCCGGTCGGGCGCGATCTCGTGGAGCATCGCGAAGTCCCAGTCGCGGGTGGTCACCAGGTGGCGCATGAGCGTGAAACGGCGTTCGGTCATCAGCCGGGCGGTCCGCAGCACGTCGGGCAGGCCCGCCGAGCGGAAGTCGGGGATGTCGAAGAGGTATTCGCCGACCACCTGCTCGATCTCGGTGGTGAGGCCGGCCGGGTGGGTGTAGGCGCCGCCGGCGATCGGCCCTTCGAAGCCGGACACCAGCACCCCGTCGATGGCCGGTGGCGGTGAGGTCTGCGGTACGCCGACGACGATGCTCGGCCGGCCGGCCGAGGTGAGCCGGTCCCACAGCCGGGGCAGGCGCACCGACGTCGAGTTGGCCATGACGAGGTCGTCGTAGCCGAAGCTGCGCCGGTTACGGAAGCCGTAGACGCCGAGTTCGCCGGGGTCGCGGCCGGTCAGCATGCTGGTCCAGGCCGGTACGGTGATCGGCGGCAGCGTGCTGCGCAGGACGCCGCCGATGCCGCGCCGGGCCAGGCCGGCGACCGTGGGCATGAGGGCGTCCATCGGCGCCTCGAGCACGTCGGGCACCAGACAGTCGAGCCCGATGATCATTGCTCTTGGCATGCATCACCCCCGAGGACCTTCACCTGGGCGGCCAGGTCGGTGAAGTCGGTCTGGATCGCGGGGCCGATGGCGCCGACAGGGCGTTCGGCGATGAGGTAGCTGTGGCTGCCACGGTGCAGCTCCTTGAAGATCGAGAAGCCGACCTCGGTGACGACGTCCTTGAGGGTGGCCCACGGCAGGACGTAGGCCTTGTCTCGCAGCAGCGAGAAGTAGAAGTCGTGCATCGCCTCGTCGGCGAAGCCGCTGTAGCTGAAGCAGTGCCCGAGCACGAAGACGCCGCCGGGCCGTAGCGCCTGCCAGATCTCCCGCAGCCGGGCCGGCTGGTCCTGCATGAAGTGGAAGGCGCCGTTGAAGAGCACGCCGTCGATCGAGCCGGGCGCCACCGGCGGCAGGCCGGTGTTCAGGTCGCGTTCGATGAACGTGACGGTCGCCTGCGGGTAGACGTTGGTCCGGGCGATGTCGAGGAAGTCCGCCGACTTGTCGACGCAGACGATGGTGGCCGGCTTCTCGGAGAACTCGGCCAGCCGCATCGCCCCGAAGCCGGGGCCGCAGGCCAGGTCGAGGAAGCGGTGGCCGCGCGAGGCGAGTTCCCGTACGGCGATCATCCGGCCGAACTCGTAGAGCGGGTTCTGCAGGTTGGTGCGCCAGGCGTGCTCGAAGTCGCGGTTGAACGCGATGGCGGCGTCGGGCGAGCGCATGAACGACAGGTCGTCGCCGAGCATGCCCTTGTTGCCGTTACGGATCAGTTCGGCGTGGCCTTCGCCGTACCACGAGGTCAGGTTCTCGTAGCGGGGCTGGTAGCGCTCCGGCAGCGCGGTGGCCGGCTGCTTGACCGCGCGGTAGACGGTCTGGCCCTTGATCTGCCGTTCCTCGGCGGCGCCGGTGGCGACCAGGACCTTCAGCAGGTGCCGTACCTGTTCGGTGCGCTCGGCCCGGAAGGCCAGCCGGCGTACGACGTCGTCGACCGTCTGGAAATGGGTCAGCGCCGAGAGCAGGCCGGAGGTCTGGGACACCTCGCGGACGGCGTTGTCGAAGATGTGTGCGGACTCGATGGCTGCGGTGAACAGGCTCTCCTGGGACTTCATTCCGCGCTTTCCTTAATGGTCAGGCCGCAGGCGTCGAAGTCGAGCGGCCGGCCGTCGCAGCCCTGCGGCGACCGGACACCCATCAGCGCGGCGAATGTCGGAGCCAGATCCACCATCGACACCGGGTAGCGACCGACCGATCCGCCCCGCAGCGCGGGGTTGCGGATCAGGGCCAGCGTCGCCGCCGACGCGGAGGTGGGGTGGAACGATCCGTGGCCGCTGGTCAGTTCGGCTCCCGGGATGGTCAGTTCGAACAGCGCCGGGGCGTCGTGCCGTAGCCGGGTCGCCGGTTCGTATCCCTTGTCCATCGCGAAGAAGAGATCCGGGGCGGTCTCGCCGTGCTGGCCGTAGGCCCGCAGCTCGGTCGGGCCGAGCACGGCGCTGACGACGGGCCGGCCGGTCCTCGGGTCGACGAGTGCCCGCAGGGCGGCGCTGATCTCCTGCCGCAGCGACTCGACGTCTTCCTCGGCGACGATGCCCCCGGACCACCGGCTGGTCGTGTTGGCCAGGATCAGGCCCGGGAACAGGCCGTAGGCCCGGGTCCGGGACCAGTCGATGGTGTCGTCCGGGCCGGTGGCGAGAAAGCCCCGCTCACGCAGGAAGTCGTTGATGAAGAAGAGACTGTGGACGGTGTCGTGGCCGTGGTCGCTGACCAGGGCCAGGGTGTCGTCGACGTCGACCAGTTCGGCGACCGTGCCCACCAGCCGGTCGAGCAGCCGGTAGGTGTCCCGCAGGAACGACAGGTAACGCTCCTGGTCGAGGTCGTGCCGAGGGTGGTCGGGGTCGAGGGCCGCACCCGCGATGTGGTGGGCGTATTCGACGACGTGCCAGTGCACGAACGCGCCCCGCCACGGCTGCCGGCCGGCGAGTTGCCGCAGGGTTTCCTCGACCCACCGGGTGTGCTGGTCGTAGATCTCGAGCTGGGTGTCGAGATCGATGAGGCCGTTCATGAAGTCGAAGGTGCCGGTCCACTCCGCGACCGGTCCGACCTCGTGCAGCAACTCGTCGGCGAACCGGGCCGGGCGGGTGAAGCCGGAGGTGCGGTGTCCCTCGCTGCGGTAGAGGCGCAGCACGCGGCGCTCGACGTCGAGTTCGAGGAGCTTCAGCCGGTAGGCGTAGCCGCCCCGGCCGGACTCGTCGTGGATCCAGTCGGACCACTGGCCGACGGCGAGTTCGGTGATCCGGTCGCCGTGGTCCTTGGTGGTGCTGACCAGCAGCCGGGATTGCCCGTCGACGGTGTGGGCCAGCGCGTGCAGCAGCCGGCGGCGGCGCTGACCGGCCGGGGTCAGGGTGAGGACGGTCTCGAAGCCGGGGGTCGTGCCGCCGGGAAGCCCGGTCCAGTTGAGCGGGTCGCGGGCGACGACCGGGCTCCAGCCCGAGGCGGTGGCGCTGTCGACCCGCCAGTGGTCGTCGTAGCCGTGCGGCACCGAGCAGCAGCCCTGGGCCTGCGAGGTCGGTATCTCGAAGCCGCAGGCGTAGCAGGTGGAGGAGACCTCTTCGAAGGAGCAGGTGATGTCGGCGTATCCGCCGGCGCCGTCGACCTGGATCAGGTGGTCCGCCTCGACCTTCGGAGGCCAGCTGCCCGGATACTTCATCACGATCGCCGGCTCGCCCTCGGCGGCGAGCACCTCCCAGAGGTATTCACCGCGGGACAGGGTCCGGTCGAAACCGTTGCGGATGTGGTCGGGGGCCCGGCCGAGCGTGGGCAGCAGGATGTTGCTGACGCCGAGGGTGCCCGGATGCGCGCCGGAGGCGATCGTCTGCCAGCCCGGCGAGGTCAGGGCCGGCAGCGTGGGGATGACGTCGAGACTCGCCGCGTCGGCGAAGAGCTTCGCGCAGTTGGGCAGGATCCCCTCTTCGACGAAACGCCGGAGGGTCGCGGGTGGGAGCCCGTCGATACCGAGCAGGAACAGCTTGGACACGGTGCTCCTCACGTCGCGTGCGTACGGCGGAGTGCGGGGGCGTAGACGCCGCACAGCCAGGACATGCACTGCCGCAGGTCGAGGCCGGAGGTGTCGTGGTCGAAGGCGACCGCGGTGAACCCGATCCGGTCGACCAGGTCGTGTGCCGCGTTCGCCTCCTGGGGCGGGAAGACCTGGTAGGGGTCGCCGACGGCGATGTGCTGCATCGGCACCACCGCGCCCTCCGGCAGGACGGTGCCGACGTGCACGATCGCCCCGACGGCGACCAGGACGCCGTCGGCGATCCGGGCACCGTTGAACACGCTCGCGCGGGTGGCGACCATGCACTCGGCCCCGATCCGGGCTCCCGTCACGTGCGCGCCCGGGCCGATGAGGGTGCGTCCGCCGATGTCGACCGGGTGCCGTCCGGCGCCCCGGATGACCGCGTTCTCCATCACGATGCATTCCTCGCCGAGGACGACCGGGGCGGATTCGGCCGTGACGACCGCGCCGTCGAGGACGACGGCGCCGTCGGCGACGTGTACGTCACCGGCGAGCACGGCGGTCGGCGCCACGAAGGCACCGGCGCTCACCTGTGGGCTACGACCCCGCAGCGACCGTCGGAAGACGCCGGTGGTGAGGTCGCCGTTGACCTCGGCGGGCGGCTCCGGGCGGTCCACGTGGCCGACCTGCCCGGCCAGTGAATCGCGCGGATTCGGCATGGACATATCCCCCCAGGAGAATCGGAGGACGGCGCTTTTCTGGAACGGGCCTCGCAATTGAGGGGACGCAAATAGCCAGGTGAAGTGAGGCCGCGGCAACCGGCTTCGGTTTTGGACTCTACCGCCCCACCCGCAGCACAGCAACGGTTAACCATTGATCACTGTTTTAGTGATCAAATCTTTCAGTCTTGTGACATAAGTGCTGGCCGGAGCCCTGCGCGGCCGACGGACACCCCTCGCCACCCCGGCGGCTCGCCTCAAGTTTCAGCAGGCCAGAGCGGATCAAGTCACTTTTCGGACAGACCCGGAGAGCACGTTCAAGCCGACACATCCGGACAACGCCAAAGATTCTTTTCAGTGCCACCGACGGATCGACAGGCGAGACCGCAACAGTCCATTTCGGAAGCAGGTCGACACGCATCCGGACGTCATATCGGCGGAAAGGTGAACGCGGTCGGCCCCACTTTCCCCGGGGGCACCGCGTCAATGTGCGGTCGAAACTACGCCGATTCTCGATGCTGGAACCATCCGCCGTCAACCGTCGATCGGCGGGTATCCGAGAGTTAACCTGAAAGCAAACGATCAGTTCGGCGACCGGGCGGCGCCGACGAACACCCCAGGCATCGAGATCTGTCGAAGGAGTACGTCCCGGGCCGGGTGGGTACGAAGGCCGGCATCCGAAAAGAGTGTCCTCGAAGGAGAGACGGCAATGGCCAACCTGACGAGCCCCGCCCGGTCCCGCACCTCCGCCGCCCGCATCTGCACGATCGTCGCGTTCGTGTTCGCCGGCCTCGCGCTCCTGCTGTCGCCGCTCCTGTTCGGCGTCCTGGGCCTGGTCCTCGGCGTCGTGGGCGCGGTCCTCGGCGACAAGCCGCTGGGCTGGTAC
Organism: Polymorphospora sp. NPDC050346; assembly: GCF_040655695.1. NCBI lineage: Bacteria > Bacillati > Actinomycetota > Actinomycetes > Micromonosporales > Micromonosporaceae > Polymorphospora > Polymorphospora sp. NPDC050346. Next base: position 147,189 of record NZ_JBFAKM010000016.1, read on the forward strand.
GCGGCGGCCGCCAGCGTCGCGGCCGCCGTCATCGGCACCATCATCGGCACGTTGCTGCTCAACATGTGAGCCCCCGCCCGGTTCGGGCCCGCTTCGGTCGGCGACCGGACGGGCCCGAACGCGTAAGGGCGGTTACGTCCGCCCCACCCCGGCCACGGGCGGCCCGCCCGCCGTCCGGTCGTCGGGCTTGTGCGCGACGACCACCTCCCACGTGCCCGGCAGCACGGCGATCCGGTCGAAGCCCGTCTCGGCCAGCAGCCCGGTGTAGAAGTCGACCTCCCGCAGCCGGCTGACGGAGCTGTCGGCGCCGATCTGGAAGTACGTCCAGAAGAACTGCATCGCCAGCCGGTCCGGCGTACGGAACTCCTCACAGATCAGCAGCAACCCGCCCGGCGGGAGCGCCGCGTACGCCTTCTCGACCAGCCGGCGGGACACCGGGGTCGCCCAGTCGTGCAGTACCCGTACGAAGGCCATCGCGTCGTAGCCGGTCGGCAGCGGCTCGGCGAGGAAGTCACCCGCCACGAACCCGAGCCGGTCGGGGTGGCCGCTCCGGCTCCGGGTCTGCTCGACCAGCGGGGCGACCGCCGGCAGGTTGTAGACGTCGACGGCCAGGTCCGGGGTGTGGTCGAGCAACCGCGCGGCGAGCGTACCGTCGCCGCCGCCGATGTCGAGCAGGCGGCGCCGGCCGGCCCACAGCCGCCCGGCATGCCGGTGGAACGTCTCGACGACCGGTCCGAGCCCGACCGCCATGCTCCGCTCGAACGCGGCCGTCTGCTCCGGCGTGGTCGGCGGGAAGGCGAAGTCGTCGGCGGGGATGCTCACCTCGCCGCGCAGGCTTTCGGTGAGCCGGCCGTGCAGCGTCCGCCACGGGTAACGGTCGCGGTCCCGTTCGATGGCGTTCGGCCCGACGACCGCCTCGGCGGCGGCCGCGAGCCCCTGATCGGCGCGGTAGGTGGCCTGGGCGATGTCGTCGGTCGGCTCCTCCCGCTCGACGAAGCCGAGACTTTCCAGGCAGTCGAGGAACTTGTACAGCCGCAGCGGTCGCAGGTCGAAGCGGTCGGCGAGTTCGTCGAGGCTGACCGGCCCCTTCTCCAGCGCGTCGAGCAGCCCGAGGTCCAGGGCCGTCGCCAGCACGTCCATGGCCTTGGTGCCGTTGGCGAGCAGGCTCATCAGCGCCCGGTGGGACAGCGGTGCCGTGCTCATCGACATTCGTCCTCCAGCGCGTCCATGAAGCGGTCGATCTCGTCGAGGGTGTTGTAGACGTGTGGACCGATCCGCAGATAGCCGCGCCAACTGCAGATCATGTCGCGGGCGGCGAGCCGCCGCTTGACCGCCTCGCCGTCGGCGACGTCGAGGCAGACGACGCCGCCGCGGTGTTGCGGCTCGATCGGGCTGACCACGGGGATGCCGGCCGCTTCGGCGCGGGCCACGATCCGGTCGGTGCAGGCCAGCGAGTGTCGCCGGATGGCGTCGATGCCGACCCCGCTGAGCAGGTCCAGGCCGACCTGGGAGATCAGCGCGGTGAGCGGGTACGGCGTGCCGCCGGCGAACCGCTGGGCGCCGGGGGCGAAGTCGGCCGACGGCTGGAACGTGAGTGCCCGGTCGCCGGCCTGCCATCCGGTCGCCGCCGGTCGCAGGGTGGGGGCCAGGTCCGGCCGGACGTAGAGGAAGGCGGTGCCGACGCCGCACATCCACTTGTGCGAGCCGCCGAGGACGAAGTCGACGCCGAGCGCGGTGACGTCGAGCGGCATGATGCCGACACTCTGGAACGCGTCGACCACGACCAGCGCCCCTGCGTCGTGGGCGTGCTTGACCAGCCGGGCCAGGTCGACGGTCGCGCCGGAGGAGAAGCTGGCGTGCGGCACGCACACCAGGAACGTCCGCTCGTCGATCCGGTCCTCCAGCGCGTCCTGGTCGATCCGTGGGCCGCCGTCGCCGACCTCCTCGAGTTGGGCGCCGTACCGGCCGGCGGCCCGCCAGATGAACGGGACGGTCGGAAACTCGCGGTCGGTCGTGACGATCCGGTTGCGGGGCGCCCGGTAGTCGAAACAGGAGGCGATCCGGGCCAGGAGGGTGCTCAGGTTGGCGTCGGTGACGACGCTGCCGGCGGGGGCGCCGATGAACGCCGCCAGCCCGTCGGCGTACCGGTCGAGGCCCTCGTGCCAGCCGCCCCAGACGTCGTCGCGCCACGTACGCAGGGTCTGCCAGTAGTCGGCCAGGACGGCTTCCGCGGCGCGCGGGACCGCTCCGGTCGAGTTGCTGTTGAGATATACGCAGGTTTCCAGGAGCGGGAACTCGGCGCGGATCTCGTTCATTCGGGATCGCCTCCGGTTTCCTGGGTGAAGACCGGGATGGAACGGACGGCGGCCAGATACGGCGTGCCCTCGGTGTATCCGGTTCCGGTGCGGTTGCCGAGCATCCGGGTCGCGATCCGGTAGTGGGTCTGGCGCCACTGGAGCAGCGCCGCGGCGAAGTCGGCCATCCGCTCGTCGAGCAGTTGCCGGTCGGCGGCCGGCAGCCGGCCGGCCCGGTCCGCCGCCCGGTACGCCTGCTCGATCGACGGCTGTCCGGCCAGCACCCGGTCGCGGATGTCCGGCACCGACCGGAAGGCGGGGGATTCGAGGCGGGACTCCTCCGGCGTACGGCAGAGCGCCTCGACGAGCTTGTAGGAGCGGGACTGGATGGCGCTGGCCCCCTCGGTGTAGAGCCGGAAGGTGCGGAACGAGTCCGGCTGCATGGTCGCGATCAGCGAGAACAGGGGTCCGGCCTGGTCGAGCAGGTCGCGGGCGTACGCGAGATGGTCGGCCGCCGGCCGGGCGAGGCCGTCGTCGAGCGCCGCGATGGCCGACCGCAGTTCGGCGGCGAGCGAGGCGAACATGCACTCGTACGCCTGGAGCACCCGGATGAACATGTACTCGTCGTGTACGACGTAGACCGGCAGCATGCTCAACCGCAGGTCACGTTCCTCGTCGGTGCTCTGGTCGGCGACCACCAGCGCGTGCAGCGCGGCGGCCGGCTGCGGGGCACCCAGCGGTGCCGGCAACCCGAGGCGGGCCAGTACGGGTGACGCCGCCCGCAGCCCGAGCCGGTAGCGCTTGGTGACCAGGGCCGGTTCGGGGCGCTGTTCCGGCAACAGGTCGGTGTCGCCGTCCTCGGCGGCCAGTTCGAAGGCGAGCGCGTCCGCGATCAGTTGGAGGAGGAGCCGGTCGTTGGCGTCCCGGTCCGCCCGGGGCATCCGGAGCAGCGGCAACGCCAGGTAGGTCCGGTAGTCGTAGCAGCCGTCCCACTTGTCGAGGGCGATGTCGAGGAAGGCCCGCAGCGGGCCGGCCGGCCCGGCCGCCGCCCGGCACTGGTCGAGCAGGGCGAGCAGTTCCTTGTCGACGAAGTGCTTGCCGGTGCGTTGGAACTCGGCGACCACCTCGAGATAGGGGAAGGTTTCCGGGTCGGCCCCGCTGGACAGCCAGTTCGTCAGCTCACGCAAGGGAACCATCGCCCATGGCAACTTCCGCCCGCGCCTGCCAGATCTCGGGGAAGAACCGGTAGTCGATGAGCCGCGCCAGCATGTCGGACGGGCTGCCCTTGGTGCCGACGACGCCGTGGCTGCCGACCCGGATCGCGATCTTGTAGTGCCGGACCCGCCAGAGCGCCACCTGCTCGTCCCAGTCGATCATCGCCTCGCCGAGGCGGTAGAGCGGGTCGGCGGGGTTGCCGGCGTACAGCGTGGGCAGGTCGGTGCCGTGTGCCGTGAGCAGCCGGCGGAACGCGTGGCCGAGCTGGCGGCTCGCCGCCTGGGCCTGCCGCCAGCCCGGCGATTCGGCCCCGGACCCGTTGCCGAGTGCCGGTTGCAGTGCCTGGAAGACGGACGGACTCAGGTGCCGGAACATGTCGAGCTGGTCGGCGACGAGCCGCACCGCGAGGGTGGCCCGGGCCAGGTGCGATTCGGCCCGGGCGGGTTCGTCGGCGTCGACGCGGACGATCGCCTCGGTCAGCTCGGCGACCGCGAGCTTGAACCACAGCTCCGCCGACTGGTGCACCACCTGGAAGAGCAGCTCGTCGCGGTGGACTGTCTCCTCGGGGCGTCTCTGCAGGTCGAGTAACACGTCGGTACGCATGTAGCGCGCGTAGTCGGTATCGCCGTCCCCGGGCAGCACAGGTCGGGTGTCTCGCTTCACGGATTTGTCCTTCCATCGGCACCGGTGGGCCCCCACCCCCGTGGCCCAGACAGGATCATCGCGTTGCAGTTATCAAGAGACAACCCCCAATGCGAAAATCGGCCACAGACATTATCTTGAATCAATGGCTGTAACGCCCATGTCGCAGGTGAGAAATATCTCGGACGGCCACGTCGGGGCCGGTCAGTGGCCCGATGGCGACCGTCCGGCCACCCCTCGGACGTCCAACCACTGAGACGTCATCCGAATGTCCGATAGAGAGCATCGGATTTTCGGCCCATTCGTTTCCGGCGCTTCCCCGGCAAGAATCCCGCCCCGATACCGGAACGCCGACCGGTCGTACGAGCGCGAGCCCACAGCCTGTTCAAGCCGTTCGTGGAGAAGCGGGTTCACCGACCGACGGCGCCGCCGATCCGCTCGCGGATGACGTCCGCGTGTCCGGCGTGCCGCGCCGTCGCACCGCCGAGAACCGGTTCGATCGGAACCGACTCGCGGCCCCCGACGTGTACCGGGTGTGGAAGCCCTTGCCGCGGATCCGGCCGCGGACCAAACCGACCCGGTGCCGGAGGTGGTCGAACGGCCCGGCAGGACCGGGGAGTTCGCCGACTTCTACCGCAGCCACCTCGGCAAGGTCTACCGGGCGCTCGCGCTGACCCTCGGCAACGACGATCTCGCGCGGGAAGCCGCCGACGAGGCGATGACCCGGGCGTACGCGAACTGGGGCAGGGTCAGTGGCCTGGACAATCCGGGTGGCTGGGTGTTCCGGGTGGGGCTCAACTGGGCGACGTCGTGGTGGCGGAAGGCCCGGCGGGAGCAGGTCCGGCTCGACGATTGGCTGCACCCACGGACGGCTGGCCCCGACCCGGTCGCCCTGGCCGCCCGGGCCGCGGTCGAGCGGTTGCCGCTGAAACAGCGCGGTGTCGTGGTCTGCCGGGTGCTGCTGGAGCTTTCCACCGCGGAGACCGCGGCCACCCTCGGGATCTCGGAGGGGACCGTCAAGAGCCGGCTCTCCCGCGCCCTGACCACGCTGCGGCAAGCCTTGGAGGAGTGACCGATGAGCCAGATTCCGGACGACCTCGCCGAAGTGGTGCGGCGGGCCGCGACCGTCGCCGCGATGCATGCGGGTGATCCGGCGGAGATTCGACACCGGTGGCGCCGGCGCCGCCGACGGCGGATGACGTCGGCCGCGGCGGCGGTCGGGACCCTGGTCGTGGTGGGTGTCGCGATCGTGCCGACGGCGGTCCGCGGCAGCGACGACGGGCCGCTGCCGACGGCAGCGGGTCCGACGACGACCGCCGGGGCGTACGCCGCTCCGGCCCAGCGGCTCCTGATCGGCGGAGCCGGCGTCGCGATCTCCGTGGTGTCCGCGGCCGGCCCGGCGACCGGCATCGCCGAACTGCTGCCGGGATCGTCGATCACCCACCATCGGCTTCCGGAGCTCGCCGGCTGGCACCGGATCGTCGCCCTGGCCGACGGCCGGCTCGTCGGGCTCGGCTCCGCGAGCGTGGGCACCGGTCCGGGCGCGGGCTCCGCCCCGGCCCGGCTCGTCGTCGTGTCCGGAAGTGGCGTGGTCGAGTCGAGCAGGGCGGTCGGCACCTCAGACGAGCAGGTACGTCTCATCGCGGCGACCGCGCGGGTGGCGTACCTGTGGCGGGCCGCCGGCCTCGTCGAGCACGACCTGGACAGCGGTGGGGAGCGCCACCTGCTGGCGGCGGCCGTCCTGGGCGACCTCCCCGACCGTTTGCCGATCGGCCGCCTCGACGTACTCGGCGGGAGGCTGGTGCTCGCCGGAACCCGGGCGGATCCCTGCCGGCTGCGGGTCGTCGACCTGGGCACCGCCAACCCGGTCGAGTTCGGTCTGTCCGGGCTGCGTTGCACCGGGCTCGGGCAGGTGCGGATCTCACCCGACGGTGCCCGGGCGGCGGTCAGCTATCAACAGGCCACCGGGGAGGTACGGATCGCGCTCGTCGACCTTGCCGACGGCGGGATCGGTGCCGACGCGGTGATCGCCGGGCCGCCGGCACCACAGGCCGACTCCGTACCGAAACAGCCGGTCGGGATGGCGTGGTACGACGACACGACCGTACGGGTCGCGGTGGTCGATCCGGCTGCCGACGCCGACGGCGTGTACCGGCCGGGCGAGATCCGGCAGGAGACGGTCCGGGCCGGCCGATGACGGTGGACCGTCCACGCTGGTGAGGCATGGGGTCGTCGGCCCGTCGGTGACAACGGGGGCGGGCCGACGACACCTATTGGCGGGGCGCTTCGCCGGGTAGTCTGACCGGCACCATGGGTGGGAACCGGTTCAGCGTAGCCAGACTCCTGCCACCGTCGGGGTTGCCGCGGGTCATCGCGTTCCAGTCGGGCATGCTCGCCGTCGGCAGCGGTTCGTTCCTCACCGGCAGCCTCGTGTTCTTCACCCATGTCCTCGGGCTCACCCCGCTGCAGATCGGGGCCGGCTTCTCGATCGCGGGGCTGACCGGCGTCGCCACCTCGCTGCCGCTCGGAGCGCTGGCCGACCGGATCGGCGGGCAGCGGGCCTGGGTCATCGGGGCGATCGGCTCGGCCCTGACCTTTGCCGTCTATCCCCTGGTCCCGTCGTTCGCGGGCTTCGTCGTGCTGATGGTCGTGGCCGCCGCCACCGACTCGTTCACCACGGCCGGTCGCACCATCTACACCGCCGACGCGCTGCCGGCCAAGGACCGGGTGCGGACCATGGCCTTCGCGCGGACGTACCTCAACGCCGGGTTCACCGTCGGCACCGGGCTCGGCGCCCTGGTGCTGGCCTTCGACTCCACGGCCGCACTCGTCGCCATGGTGCTGCTCAACTCGGCGATGGCACTGCTGAACGCCTTCATCGTGGCCCGGCTGCCGGCGGCGCCGGTGGTCCACCACGACAAGGAGGTCAGCCGCTCGCGGCTGGCGGTGTTCAAGGACGTCCCGTACGTCTCGATCGCCGCCCTGCTCGCGATCATGATGTTCCACTCGGTGATCCTCATCGAGATCCTGCCGCTCTGGGCGATCACGCACACCGATGCCCCGAAGCCCATCCTCGGCGCGATGCTGGCCCTCAACACGGTGCTGGCGATCACGCTCCAGGTGCCGGCGTCGCGCGGCGCGGACTCGCTGCCGGGCACCGCCCGGCTGCTCCGCCGGGCCGCCCTGGTCACCGCGATCGCCTGCCCGGTGGCGGCGCTGTCCGGCATCACCAGCGGCGTCTGGACGATCGCCGTACTCATCCTCGCCGTGGTGCTGATCACCGCCACCGAGTTGTGGTTCTCGGCGGCACTGTGGTTCTTCCAGACCGACGTTCCACCGGAGGCGTCGCGCGGGGTCTACATCGGCACGGCCCAGACGATCAGTTCGGTGGCCGACATCTTCGCGCCGATCGGCCTGACCCTGCTCGCGATCCAGACCGGCGGCTGGGGCTGGTGGGTGATCGCGGGAATCTTCCTGCTCTGTGCGGTCTTCGCCCGGCCGGCGGTCGGCTGGGTCGCCCGTACGCCCAGGATCGACGGGCTCACGGCCGAGCAGCGGGCGGCGGCGCCGGTTCCCGAGGCCGCCGGGTAGCCGTCCCGTCCGCGGGGATCGACAACCCTTGACCCGACGTTAAGGCACGTGCCAAGCTGCCCGGACCCGAAGGCCCCCGAACAGGCGCGCATGGACGACAGCTTCCCGCACCAGCGGTACCCCGCCCTCGCGGTCCAGCGCGGGATGATCCTGCAAACCCTGCGGCAGCCGGCCGGCGGAGTCGACGTCCAGCAGGTCACGATCAGGTGGGGCGAACCACCGGACCGCGACACGTTCACCCGGACCTGGCAGGACGCCGTACGGCGGCACGCGGTGCTGCGTACGGCGTTCGAGGTCGACGGCGACCACGGCGTGGTGCAGGTCGTCCAGCCCACGGCCGGGATCGACCCGCGCTGGCGGGACAGCACGCTCGCCGCGTTCCTGCCCGCCGACCGCCGCGAGCCCTTCGATGTCGGCCGCGCCCCCCTCCTGCGGGTCACCGTCCTGAGTGACCACCACGTCGTACTCACCTTCCATCACGCGATCCTCGATGGCCGGTCCACCCGGCTGCTGCTCGACGAGGTGTTCACCGACTACGCCGCGCGCCGGGCCGGGCGGCTACCCGACCACCCGCACCGGCCGCCGTTCGTGGACTTCGTGCACTGGTGGGGTGCTGTCGACCCGGCGGCCGGCGCGGCGTTCTGGAAGGACTACCTGGCCGGGGCGCCACCGCCCCGGGCGCTGCCCGGTCACCTCGGCGCGGCACCCGGCGTCCACGCCGAACCGGCGGCGCACGAGATCGTGCTGACCCGGGCGGAGTCCGACCGGCTGCGGGCCGGTGCGACCGCCGCCGGGGTCGGGGTCAGCGCGGTGGTCAACGCGGCCTGGGCGCTGCTGCGCGGCGGCTACGGCGGGGTCGACGACGTGACGTTCGCGGTGACCAGGTCCTGCCGGTACGGCAGCGTGCCGGACGCCGACCGGATCGTCGGATCGCTGATCAACACGGTGCCGTTCCGGCTGCGTACGGCTCCGGACACGACGGTCCGGCGGCTGCTCGCCGACGCGGCCGGCGCCATGCGGCGGCTCCGCGGGCACCAGCTCACCCCGCTGGCCGCCATCCTGGAGGGAGCCGGGCTCACCGCCGACACTCCGCTGCTGGACAGCCTGATGGTGTTCGAGCGGCAGCGGCTGTCCACCGCACTGGCGAAGGACGGGCCGGAGCCGGAACGGGGCTCGGTACGCGTACACCGGATGCCCGGCTATCCGCTGACGGTGCACGTGTTCGACGAGCCCGAGCTGCGGCTGGGCGCGGTCTGGGACAGCAGCCGGCTGCTGGACGCGGCGGCGCGGCAGATGGTCGCGCAGTTGCGGCACACGGTGCTGGAGCTGGTGGACCGGCCCGACGCCCGACTGTCCGACCTGGACCTCGGCGCCGGCGCGGAGGCCGGTCTGCGGGCCGGCTGGAACGCGACGCAGCGGCCCTATCCGCGTGGCGCGTCCATGCCGGAGGTGTTCGCGGCCCGGGTCGCCGAGAATCCGGGCGCCGCCGCGCTGGTCGTCGGTGACCGCCGGGTCAGCTACGCGGAGCTGGACCGCGACAGCGACCGGCTGGCCTGGACGCTGCACCGGCACGGGGTCGGCCCGGAGGAGCCCGTCGCCGTACTGCTGCCCCGGGGCGAGCCGCTGATCCGGGCCCTGCTGGCCGTGCTCAAGGCCGGTGGCGCGTACCTGCCGGTCGACCCGACCGGCCCGCCGGCCCGGATCGCGGCCGCCCTGGCCGGCGTACGCCTGGTCCTGGTCACGGCTGCCACCGCTGCCGCCCTGCCGCCCGACCTCGGTGCCGTACGGGTGCTCGACGTCGGCGAGGAGTCAGGGGAACCGGTGCCGGCCGGCCCGCCGCCGGTACGGACCCATCCACTGCAACTGGCGTACGTGCTGCACACGTCGGGTTCGACCGGCGTACCCAAGGCGGTCGGCATCCCCCACCGTGGGGTGGTCCGGCTCGTGTCGGGTCCGGACTTCGCCACCCTCGGTCCCGGCGAACGGCTGCTCCAGTTCGCCCCGATCGCGTTCGACGCGTCGACCTGGGAAATCTGGGGTGCGCTGCTGACCGGTGCGACGGCGGTGGTGGCACCGCCGGATCCGGTGGACCTTCCCGCGCTGGCCGGGCTGATCCGTACCGGCGGGGTCACGGTCGCGTTCCTCACCGCCGGGCTGTTCCAGCAACTGGTCGAGGAGGACGTGGCGGCGCTCTCGGGCGTACGGCAACTGCTGACCGGCGGCGACGTGGCCGACACGGGCGCGGTCCGGGCCGTGCTGGCCGCCCGCGACGGGCTTCCGCTGGTCAACGCGTACGGGCCGACCGAGAACACGACGATGACGAGCTGTCACGTGATGCGGGGCCCGGAGCCGGTCGGTGACCGGGTGCCGGTCGGCCGTCCGGTGCCACAGACGACCGCGTACGTGCTCGACCCGGCCGGCCGGCAGGTTCCGGTCGGCTTCGCCGGCGAGTTGCACACCGGCGGTGACGGGCTGGCCCGGGGCTACCTCGGTGCCGCCGCGGCGACCGCGCGGTCGTTCGTGCCCGATCCATGGGTCCCGGGCGGGCGGCTCTACCGGACCGGCGATCTCGTCCGGTGGCGGGCGGACGGCGTGCTGGAGTTCCTCGGCCGGCTCGACGACCAGGTGAAGATACGTGGCTTCCGGGTCGAGCCGGGCGAGGTCGAGACGGTGCTGAAGGCGCATCCGGGGGTGGCCGCCGCGGTGGTCCGGGTCCGGGGCGACGGTGTCGACCGGCACCTGGTGGCGTACGTCGTGCCGGTCGAGGGCGCGGCCCTGGCCGACGGCCCGCTGCGCGACTTCGTGTCGGGCCGGCTGCCGGGACATCTGGTGCCGGTGTCCTTCACCGTCCTCGCCCGGTTGCCGCTGACCGTCAACGGGAAGGTCGACCGGGCCGCGCTGCCCGCGCCGGAGGTGCCCGACCTGGCGCCGGAGGTGGCCGGCCCGGCCTCGCCGACCGAACATCGGCTGGCCGAACTGTGGTCGCGGCTGCTGCCCGGCGACCGGCGACCGGCGGGCATCGGGCGGGAGAGCAGCTTCTTCACCCTCGGCGGCAACTCGCTGACGGTGACCCGGCTGATGTTCCGGGTGCGCGAGACGTTCGACGTCGAGCTGCGGCTGGGTGACTTCTACCGGGCGCCGACGCTGGCCGCGACGGCGGCGGCGATCACGGCGGCCGGCAGCGGGGGCGGCGGGCCGGTGATGCGCCGCCGGGAGCGGGTCCCGCGACGGGCCGGGCGCGAACTGCCGGCAGACCTGGTCGCGCTGGGTGGCGGCTGGGCGCTGTGGCGGACGGTGTGCCTGCGGGGCGCCGGATTCCCGATCGACCTGCTCGCCCCACTCGGCGACGCGGAGATCGCCGCCGCCGCGGACCGGGTGGTCGCGGCCCGTGCCACCGGCGACCCGGCCGCTCTCGCGGCGGCGGAGGCGGCGTACGCGGACGGGTTCCCCCGCGCGGTCGGGCGGCTCGCGGCGGCGTTGCACGCGGTGGCGGGCGACCCCGGGTTCCGGGAGGCGGTCGCGTGGCAGAACCCGCACGCCCTGACCACCGGGATCGACGCGTTGCTGCGCCGGGGGCCGAGCCCCGCCGGCCGCAACACCAAGCACCGCCAGCACGAGGCGCTGGTTACCAGCTACCTGCAGCGGTACTGCGCGAAGAACGACACGATCGGGTTCTTCGGGCCGGTCGGCTGGGCGCGGATCGAGCCCGGTACCGGCATCCGGATCGACGCGGCGGATCCGCCGGCGCTGGTGGCCGACCGGACCGTCTACCTGGAGGGCTGGGCGGTCGCGGCGGTGCTGGCGCCGTACGCGGCCGGGTTGCGGCCGTGGCTCGTACCCCGGCTGATGCCGTTCCTGGAGCTGGCCGGGTCGGCGTTGCGGGTGCCGCTCGCCCCGCCGGTGCCCCTGAGCGGCGCCGAGGTGGCGGTGCTGCGGGCCTGTGACGGGGTCCGTGACGCGGCCGGGGTCGCCGCCGCGGTGCTGGCCGACCCGGGTTCGGGGCTGCGGTCCGCGCCGGAGGTGTACGGGGTGCTGGACGCGCTGGCGGCGGCCCACCGGATCGCCTGGCAGCCGGAGGTGGCGCCGCACGACACCAGGCCGGAGCGGACGATGCGGGACCGGCTGGCCCGGGTCACCGACGAGACCGTACGCGGGCCGGCGCTCGCCGCCCTGGACGAGCTGTGGGCCGCCCGGGACGCGCTGACGGCGGCCGCCGGTGACCCGCACCGGGTGACCGGCGCGATGTCCGATCTGGCGGCGACGTTCACCCGGCTGGCCGGCGTTCCGGCCACCCGCCGGGCCGGGACGATGTACGCCGGACGTACCCCGGTCTACGAGGAGTGCCTGCGGGCCGGCACGGTCCGGATCGGGGAGGTGGAGCTTTCCGGAGTCGGCGCCGCGCTCGGCCTGGTGCTGGACAGTGCCCGCTGGTTCACGGCCGCCGGCGCCACCCTCTACCAGCGCCTTTTCACCGACATCTACCGGCGCCGGGCGGCGGAGCTGGGCACCGGCGTGGTTCCGCTCGTCGACTTCTGGCTGCTGGCCGGCGAGGCGCTCTTCCATCCGCCGGCCCGGATGACCGCGCTGCTGACCTCGGCGCTGCACCGGCGCTGGGCCGACGTGCTGGCGTTGCCGCCCGGCGACCGGCGGCGGGTCCGGCTCGCCGCGGCGGACCTGGCCCCGGCGGTGGCCGCCGCCTTTCCGCCGGGTCGGCCCGGCTGGCCGACCGCGGTGCAGCACAGCCCGGACCTGATGCTGGCCGGCGACGAGTGGGTGCTCGGCGAACTGCACCCGGGGGTCAACACCCTGCGGTACGCCACCTGGGTCGCCTACCACCCGCGGGTGGACGCACTGCGGGCGGCGATGGCGCGGGACGTCGGGGCCGGCGCCGTCTATCCGGCCGAGACCGGCCAGGAGGGCGGCGTCCCGACCCGGCAGAGCAACGGGTTGGCCGGGCCGGACGACATCCGGTTGGTGTTCGCGCACGACTCGTTCGGGCACGACCGACGGCAGAGCCTGCGGGTCGGTGAGTGCGACCTCGTCGAGTCGTCCACCGGCCTGCGGGTACGGTCGCGCGACGGCCGGCTCGACGTCGACCTGATACACGTGCTCGGCGACGTCGTCGGCGCCGGACTGTCCCAGCTCTTCCGCGTCCTGCCGCCGGCGGCGCACACCCCCCGGATCACCGTCGACTCGCTGGTGGTCAGCCGGGAGGCGTGGACGTTCGCGGCGGCCGACATCGACTTCGCCGGTACGGCGGACGAGGCGCGCCGGTTCGCGCAGGTACGGGCCTGGGCGGCGGCGCACGGCCTGCCCCGCCACGTGTTCCTGCGCTGCGCGGGTGAGCGCAAGCCGGTCTACGCCGACCTGACCAGTCTCGCCTCGGTCGACCTGGTGTCCCGGTCGGTGCGCCGGGCCCGCCGGCACGACGGTGACGGTGCGGTGGTCGGTGTGGTGGAGATGCTTCCGGCGCCGGACCAGTTGTGGCTGACCGGCGCCGGCGGCCGGTACACGGCGGAACTGCGGGTCGTCGCGGTGGACGGGCGGGTGGGCTGAGATGGCGTTCTTCGAGTTTCCGGCGTCGGCGGCGCAGCGGCGGATGTGGCTGCTCGACCGGCTGGATCCGGGCCGGGCGACGTACAACATCGGATGGGCGGTGTGGCTGTCCGGGCCACTGGACGTGGCGGCGCTCGGTGCCGCCTGGGCGGCGGCGGTCGGACGGCACGAGATCCTACGGACCACGTTCCGGGCCAACGGCGGCCTGCCGATCCAGGTGATCGACGACGCCCCGCCGGCCGCCCTCGGGGTCGAGCCGCTGGCCGGGACGGACCCGCGGGCGGCGATCGAGGAGCTTGTCCGTACGCCGTTCGACCTCGAACGCGGCCCGCTGGCGCGTACCCGGCTGCTGCGGCTGGCGCCCGACCGGCACGTGTTGTGCCTGGTGGCGCACCACGCGATCGCGGACGGCTGGTCGTTCCGGCTGCTCTTCGACGAGATCGCGGGCGACTACGAGGCGCTTTCCGCCGGTCGGCCGGCGGTGTCGTTGGAGCCCGGGTTGCAGTACGCGGACTTCGCGCTGTGGGAGCGGGAGCACGTCGAGGCGGGTGGTCACGCCGACGCGGAGCGGTTCTGGTCGGCCCAGTTGGCCGGTGCCCCGCCCGAGGTGCCGCTGCCGGTCGACCACCCGTACCCGGCCCGGCCGACGCCGGCCGCCGCCGAGGTGGACGTACCCGTGGACGCCGGGTTGGCGGCGGGGCTGCGGCGGCTGGCCGGTGACCGGGGCAGCACGATCTTCGCCGTGCTGCTGACCGGGTACGCGGCGCTGCTGTCCCGGCTCGGCGGTGTGGACGAGTTGCTGATCGGGGTACCGGTGGCGGGCCGGACCCGGATCGAGACCGAGCGGATGCTCGGTCTCTTCGCGAACACGGTCGCGATCCGGGCGACGTTGGACGGGGATCCGACGCTCGGGCAGCTTCTCGACCGGCTGCACACCGCGTCGGCGCGGGCCCAGGCCCACCAGGATCTGCCGTTCGCGCGGGTGGTCGAGCTGTGCCGGCCGCGACGGCACCCGGCCCGGGCGCCGTTGCTCCAGGTGATGTGTACGGTCGAGGACGCGTCGCCGCCGCTGGCCCGGGGTGGGCTGCGCTGGCGGCCGGAGCTGGTGCACAACGGCGCCGGCAAGTTCGAGCTGGAGCTGGCGGCGGTCGCCGGCCCGGACGAGTTGACCGTACGGCTGCGCTACCTCACCGACCTGTTCAGCGCGCGGAGCGCGGACCGGTTCGCCAACGCCCTGCGCGCGGTCCTGGCCGCGTTGGCGACGAACCCGGAGCTGCGGGTGTCCGAGGTGGACATCCTGGCGCCGGCGACGCGGGATCTGGTGACCCGGGTGTGGCCCGCGCCGGAGTCGGCGTCGGTGCCGGCCCCGGGCGCGACCGCGGCGGCGCTGGTGGCCGCGGTCGACACCGGCGACCGGGTGGTGATCCGGGGCGCCGACGTGACCCTCACCGGCACGCGGCTGCGGGAGCTGACCGGCCGGATCGCGGCCGGACTGGTCGGGCACGGCGTACGGGCCCAGGACACCGTCGGGATCGTGCTGCCCCAGGGGGCGCGGCCGCTGCCGACGCTGCTCGGTGTGTGGCGGATCGGGGCGGCGTACCTGCCGCTCGACCCGACCCATCCGCCGGGGCGGCTGCGCGGGATGCTCGCCGATGCCGGGGTGCGGGTCGTCGTCACCGACCGTACGGCGATTCCCGGGCCGCTGCTGGCCGAGCTGGAGGCGTCGGTGACGCTGCTCGACCTGGCCGGGCCGGAGCTGACCGGACCGGAGCCGGTGGTGCCGCCGCGGTGCGGGCTGCCGCCGGAGGCGGCGGCGTACGTGCTGTTCACGTCGGGCTCCACCGGCCGGCCGAAGGCGGTTACGGTCACCCAGGGCGCGGTCGCGCACCTGTTGCACGCGTTCCGGGAGATGGTGCCGCTCGGGCCGGCCGACCGGGTCGTCTCGGTGAGCACGTTCGCGTTCGACATCGCCCTGCTCGACCTGCTCCTGCCGCTGTTGTGCGGGGCGCCGGTCGTGGTCGCCGGTGCCGACGACGTGATCGACGGCAACCGGCTGCGGCGGCTGCTGACCTCGGTGGACGCCACGATGCTGCAGGCGACGCCGACGACCTGGCGGATGCTGGTGGCGGCCGGTGGGGTGCCGGCCGGGGTCCGGCTGCGGCTCAGCGGCGGGGAGGCGTTGCCGAAGTCGCTCGCCGACGCCCTGATCGGCCCGGACGTGCGGCTGTGGAACTGCTACGGACCGACCGAGACGACGGTGTATTCGACCGGTGCCGAGGTCGTCGCCGGTCCGGACCCGCTAAACATCGGCCCGGCCATCGCCGGCAGCCGGGTCTACCTGCTGGACCGGTGGATGCGACCGGTGCCGCCGGGGGTGGTCGGCGAGATCTACATCGGGGGTGCGGGGCTCGGCCAGGGCTACGCCTACGCGCCCGGGCTGACCGCCGACCGGTTCGTGCCCGATCCGTTCACCGCCGGTGGCCGGCTCTACCGCAGCGGCGACCTGGGCCGCTGGCTGCCCAGCGGCCGGATCGAACCGCTCGGCCGGGTCGACCGGCAGGTGAAGGTACGCGGGTTCCGGGTCGAGACGGCGGAGGTGGAGGCGGTGCTGCGCGGCCATCCGGAGGTGGTCGACGCGGTCGTGACGACGTCGACCGGCCCGGACGGGGCACGGCTGGTCGGGTACGTGGTCACCGGGGCGACCGATCCGCCGGCCGGGTTGCGTGAGTACGTCCGCCGCCTCCTGCCCGACTACATGGTGCCGGCGGCGTTCGTGGCGCTGCCCGAGGTGCCGCGTACGTCCCGGGGCAAGCTGGACCCGCGTGCGCTGCCGGAGCCGGACTGGGGTTCCGGGGCGGGTGGGCCGGCGGTCGCGCCGCGGACCCCGCTGGAGCGGGAGCTGGCGGCGCTCGTCGCCGACCTGCTGGGCCTGCCCGAGCCACCCGGTGTGCTGGACAACTTCTTCGTCCTCGGTGGACATTCGGTCAAGGCCACCCAGTTGATGGCGCGGATCTGGACCGCACACGGGGTCGACCTGCCGGTGCGTACGCTCTTCGACGACCCGACCGTGGCCGGGCTGGCCGCGGCGGTCGAGGCGGCCGGGGCGCCGTCCGGGGCCGCGCCGGTAGGCGGCACGGCGGGCGGTGCGGACTACCTCGACACGTTGACCGACGCGGATGTCGACGACCTGCTGGCCACGATGGACCGGCCGCGGCCGGCGGGGTGGGAGGGGTGAGCCGGGTGGATGATCCGCCGCGTTGGCTGGCCGCGCTGGTCGCGGCGTTGGAGGCCGGTCAGGATTCCGCCGGTGCGGCGGACCGGGTCCGGCGGGTGCGCGGCGAACTCGACCGGCTCGGCGACCGGGTGCCGTTCCGGGTGGTGTACGAGTGGCACGCGCTCCTGCTCGCGCCGGGACCGGACGATGTCGACGGTCCACAACAGATTGTCGCCGGCCTGTGCCGGCGGGCGGCGGCCGGGGAGCGGGTCGGGGCGGCGGAGTGGAGCGAGGCGCTGCGGCCGGTCCTGGGCGAGTTGTACCGGGCCGCTTATCCGTACGCCGACGCGCACGCGGTCGCCTACGCCAACGCGCACGCGTACGCGACCGCGAACGGCTACAGCGCCGACGAGACGGTTGAGTACGCCCAGTTCTACGCAGATCTGAGTACCGGCGCCAACGCCGAGGCGTGCGCCAATGCCAATGCCATCGCAAACGCGAATGCCATTGGGGCGGCGCTCGCATTGGCCGACGAGCGGGCGTACCTGGAGACGTATCCGGATGGCCTGGTACGGGCCCGCGTCCTGGCGGCGGCGAACCGGGCCGATCTCGCCGCGGGCCGGGCGGAGCAGGGGCGGCTGGTGGATGGGCTGGCCGAGATCCTGGGACGGGTCGCGGTTTGACCCCATGGCAGCTTCAGAGCGTATCTGTGCCATTTCAGTGGGATTTTCTGACTAATCTCGCTATTCGTAGATGGAGAAATTAGTCGCCCAGGAATACGGGCCCGGCAAGGTTTTGGCAACAACCCGACCGACGAGGCGAATCAGAGCATTCACCCTGGCCTTAGCCTGACCGTTGAACTAATGTTAATTCACCTTTACGAACGTCATGATGTAGTGGCATGCCAGCAAGAACTCGAGGGGGCACATGTTGCCGGACGATCAGCGGTTCCGTGATTCGGCTCCCGATCAGGTCCGGACGACACGTCCCCCCACCGAGATCGAGCCCCTGCCGGACCGCTCCGGTCCCCTGCGGTTGTCGTTCGCGCAGCAGCGGTTGTGGTTCCTCGAACGCCTCGGCGGGGTCGGTCCGGCGTACCACATGCCGATGGCGCTGCGGCTCGACGGCTGG
>NZ_JBFAKM010000017.1:0-115647 GCF_040655695.1 Polymorphospora sp. NPDC050346
CTTCGCCCTGCGGGCCGCGACCGCTTCGCGGCGCGGTCCTCGGGCTCCAGACGGTGCGGCGGCGCTCGGTCGACTCGCGACGTGAGTTGCGGTCAGACCTGTCCGTCGATTGCTTCGTCGAGCGTCCGGGTCTTCGGTGGTCACCGCCCGTCGCGCGGCTGGCGACCACTGTCCACTTTGCCGGGATCGTGGGCGGTGGACATTGTTGATCTGAGCGGGAGGGACCTTATCCGGCGCGGGTAGGGTCCCTCCCGCTCAGATCAACGTCACGCCCGGCAGTACCCGTGCGAGGTTGCCGTGGCGGTTGTCCCTTTTGTTCCGGTCAGGGCTTCGGGGCGGGCGCTGCGGCGGTCAGGGTGAGCGCCAGCGGGTCCTCCCGGCCCCTGCGGACCCGCGACGTTCGGCGAAGCAAGCGACGGACAGGTCTGACCGCAACTCACGTCGCGAGTCGACCGAGCGCCGCCGCACCGTCTGGAGCCCGAGGACATGCGGCGAAGCCGTCATGCCCGCAGGGTGAAGACGGTGCACTTGGGCGGCGCGAAGCGGAGCGAGCCAGCCGAGCCGAAGGCGAGGCCAACAACACAGACTCAACTAACCGCCGTAGCGGCGTTGGCGGTGGGCGTACGAGCGCAGTGCGCGGAGGAAGTCGACGCGGCGGAAGTCGGGCCAGTTGACGTCGCAGAAGTAGAACTCGGAGTGGGCCGACTGCCAGAGCAGGAAGCCGGACAGGCGCTGTTCGCCGCTGGTGCGGATGACCAGGTCGGGGTCGGGTTGGCCGCGGGTGTAGAGGTGTTCGGCGATGTGCTCGACGTCGAGGATCTCGGCGAGTTCTTCGAGGGTGCCGCCGGCGGCGGCGTGTTCGTGCAGCAGGGAGCGTACGGCGTCGGCGATCTCGCGGCGGCCGCCGTAGCCGACGGCGATGTTGACCTCGGCACCGCCGGTGCGTTCCTGGGTGCGTTCCTGGGCTGCCTTGAGTGCGGCGGCGGTCTGGGCGGGGAGGAGGTCGAGGGCGCCGACGATCCGCAGCCGCCAGGGGTTGCCCTCCTCGGCGAACTCGACGACGAGATCTTCGATGATCTTGAGTAGCGGGTCGAGTTGGCTGGCCGGGCGGCGGAGGTTGTCGGTGGCCAGGAGGTAGAGCGTGACGTGTTCGACGCCGGCCTGGTCGCACCAGTTCAGCAGGTGCTTGATCTTGACTGCGCCGACGCGGTGGCCGTCGTTGGGGTCGACGTAGCCCATTTCCTTGGCCCAGCGCCGGTTGCCGTCGCACATGACACCGATGTGGCGGGGTACCGGCTTACCGGCGAGCCCCGCCGTGAGCCGCCGTTCGTAAACCGAGTAGAGCAGGTCCCGCAGTTTCATCTCTTGCAGACTAGCGACCATCGCTGTGGAAGGCAGCCGGGCACCTCAGGTGGTCAGGACGGTGCCTGTTCCGGCGGACGTACGGCGGTGGCCGGTCCGGCACGGCCGGCGCGCCACAGGGCGTAGCAGGTGAGCGCGGCGGCGGCGACCAGCGGCGCGCCGTCGCGGACGAGTCCGTCGACGCCGAGCAGCCACCAGCACAACGGTAGGTCGACGGCGAGGACGGCGACGGTGACGGCGACCAGCACTCCCCGGGCCCACCTTTTGCCGCGGAGCAGGAAGAACGCGTCGAGCAGTACGACGTTGCCCACCACCACTCCGGCGACGAACCAGCCGACCACGGCGGGTACGGCGACGAGCTTCCCGTCGAAGATCGTGCCGACGGCGATCAGGCAGGGTACGAGCATGAGCGGGCTGTAGGTGAACGCGGCGACCCGGGCGGTGAGCAGCCAGGCGGCGACCGGCGGCTTGCGCGGCGGCGTCGCCCGCCAGGAGATGCCCTGCCGGTCGATGACGAGCCGGCCGGGGTGGCGTACGAGGTGGGCGTCGACCTGCGGCGAACGGTAGAGCATCCACACGACGGCGGCGCAGAGCAGGGTGAGCGCGGCGAAGCCGAGCAGGCCCGGCAGCGGCGGCAGGCCGGCGCGCGGCACGATCAGCCGGCCGACGGCGAAGACGGTGGTGACGGCGAGGATCAGTCCGAGCGGGCGGGCCGCCGTCCGGCCGCGGCGTACGTGCCAGATGAGCACCAGGAAGCCGACCGAGCGCAGCAGTGCCCAGCCGCTGCGTACGGCGAGCCCGAAGCCCTGTTCGGGGGCGTACCACCAGTTGAGCAGTTCGACCGCGACGGTCGCGGCGGCGGTGGTCGCGAGCAGTGCGGTCAGGCCCCGGACGGCCGGCGGCCGCCGGACCCCCTTCGGAGTCGCGGCGGCCGTCGTCATGCCTGCGATGATGCCCGGCCGGCGCCAGCGGCACACCGGCGGGCGGGGTGGGCCGGCCCGGTGTCCGCGGGCCGGCCGGTTGCGGTCAGGCCGTCGGGCCGGACTGTCCGTCGAGCCGGGCGCGCAGCGCGTCGAGTTCGGCCCAGAGTACGGCGGGCAGCTTGTCGCCGAACTTCTCGAACCACTCGGTGATCTGCGGCAGTTCGGCCCGCCACTCGTCGATGTCGACCTTGAGCGCGGTCTCGATCTCGGCACGGGTGAGGCCGAGACCTTCGACGTCGAGGGCGTCGGCGGTGGGTACGTAGCCGATCGGCGTCTCGACGGCGGCGCCCCGTCCCTCGAGCCGCTCCACGATCCACTTGAGGACCCGGGAGTTCTCGCCGAAGCCCGGCCAGAGGAACTTGCCGTCGTCGTCGCGGCGGAACCAGTTGACGTAGAAGATCTTCGGCAGCTTGGCGGCGTCGCCGTCGACGCCCTTGCCCATCTCGATCCAGTGCTGGAAGTAGTCGCCGGCGTTGTAGCCGATGAACGGCAGCATCGCCATCGGGTCGCGGCGTACGACGCCGACCTGGCCGGCCGCGGCGGCGGTCGTCTCGGACGAGAGCGTCGCCCCCATGTAGACGCCGTGCACCCAGTCGCGGGCCTCGGTCACCAGCGGCACGGTGGTCTTGCGCCGGCCGCCGAAGAGGATCGCGTCGATCGGCACGCCCTTGGGGTCGTGGTATTCGTCGGCGAGGATCGGGCACTGGTTGATGGGGGTGCAGAACCGGCTGTTGCCGTGCGACGACAGTTCGCCGCTGTCCGGCGTCCAGTCGGCGCCCTTCCAGTCGGTGGCGTGTGCCGGCGGCTCGCCCATGCCCTCCCACCACACGTCGCCGTCGTCGGTCAGGGCGACGTTGGTGAAGACCGAGTTGCCGCGGTCGAGGGTGCGCATGGCGTTGGCGTTGGTGGTCCAGCCGGTGCCGGGTGCGACGCCGAAGAGCCCGAACTCGGGGTTCAGGGCGTAGAGGCGGCCGTCGTCGCCGAAGCGCATCCAGGCGATGTCGTCGCCGACGGTCTCGACCTTCCAGCCGGCGATGGTCGGCTCCAGCATCGCCAGGTTGGTCTTGCCGCAGGCGGACGGGAAGGCGCCGGCGATGTAGTGCACCTTGCCCTCGGGCGAGGTCATCTTGAGGATCAGCATGTGCTCGGCGAGCCAGCCCTCGTCGCGGGCCATGACGCTGGCGATCCGCAGCGAGTAGCACTTCTTGCCGAGCAGCGAGTTGCCGCCGTACCCGGAGCCGTAGGACCAGATCTCGCGGGTCTCGGGGAAGTGCGAGATGTACTTGGTCTGGCTGCACGGCCACGGCACGTCGGCCTCGCCGGGGGCCAGCGGCGCGCCGATGGAGTGCAGGGCGTGCACGAAGTCGGCGTCGTCGCCCATCCCTTCGAGGACCTTGGCGCCCATCCTCGTCATGATCCGCATGGACGCGACGACGTAAGCACTGTCCGTGATCTCGACGCCGAACATCGGCGATTCGGCTTCGAGGGGTCCCATGACGAACGGGATGACGTACATGGTCCGGCCCCGCATGCATCCGCGGTAGAGCTCGGTCATGGTCCGCTTCATCTCGCCGGGCGCCATCCAGTTGTTGGTGGGTCCGGCGTCGGCCTCGTCGACCGAGCAGATGAAGGTGCGTTCCTCGACGCGGGCAACATCGGTGGGATCGGTGCGCGCCCAGAAAGAATTTGGTTTGTGCTCGGGATCGAGTCGCACGAGGGTGCCGGCGGCGACGAGTTCGTCGGTGAGCCGCTGCCATTCCTCGTCGGAACCGTCGACCCAGACGACCTGGTCGGGCGTTGTCAGCTCGGCGACTTCGTGAACCCACGCGAGCAGTTTGGAGTGCGAGGTCGGGGCCTGCGCGAGGCCACGGCTGGTAGCCGGAGCAGTCATGACTTGGTCTCCTTCAGGTCGACGCTGACCGTTATGCGGGATGCCCGAATCCGGCGGGCGGTTAACCGCCACGCCGTAATGAAGTCACGGAAGTTGCGCTCAGCGTAAACCGATCCGCCGACCTGGGCAGTGGGGTCGGTTGTGAAGAAGTGCACAAGGTGCGGCCGACCTGCCGTATTGGGAATCTTTTCGCGCTTACCTGCGCAGTTTCGCGCAAACTTTACGCGGAGATCATCACAGCCACCCGTCGACGACCGTCGCTGTGCGTGATCAATTGCACGTCGGGGCATGTATCACACCTTCCCCTGCCGCCCGATTTGTCCTAGGGTTATGACCCATAAGGGTGCTTTTCCCCTAGTGCCCCGCTCCCTCCCGGAGTGCCGCCCGGGAGAGTGCCGCCCCCACCCCTCCCCCTCGACCGCTGGAGCGGACCCGTGACGATCCCCGCCGACCCCGGCCCCGCCGCTGCCGTGGCCACGTGCGTCGCCACCGACGCCGACCTGCTGGCCGCCGTACGAGACGGCGACACCGGCGCCTACGCGACGCTGTGGATCCGGCACTCGCACGCCGCCAGGCGGCTCGCCTACACCCTGGTGAGCAACGAGGCCGACGCCGACGACCTGGTCGCCGAGACCTTCGTCAAGGTGCTCGCCATGCTCCGCGCGGGGCGCGGCCCGGCGGTCGTCTTCCGCCCCTACCTGCACACCACGCTGCGGCACGTCCGGCACGACCGGCTCCGCCGCGACCGCCGCCTCGCCTTCACCGACGACCTGACCCGGTTCGAGGTGGGTGGGCAACACGAGGACGTCACCCTCGCCCGACTCGAACGGTCGTACGCCATTCGCGCATTCACCCGCCTGCCCCACCGGTGGCGGCTGGTGCTCTGGCACACCGAGGTGCAGGGGGAAACCCCGGCGCAGGTGGCGCCCCGACTCGGCCTCACCCCCAACGGGGTCGCCGCACTGGCCTACCGGGCACGGGAGCGCCTGCGGGAGATGTACCTGCGGGAGCACATCAGCACCGCCGTCGATCCGGACTGCCACCCGATCCGGCAACTGCTGGCCGCGTACGTCCGCGAACGGCTCGCCACGCGCGCCCGTACCACGGTCGAGACCCACCTCGGCCGCTGCCGGGCGTGCCACGGTCTGCGTACGGAACTGGACGAGGTGAACGCCGACCTGCGGATGGCCCCGACGCCGGGGTGCGCCCCGACCGGCCGGCGCCCGCGCACCCGCCCCGCCCGCGAGAGCTGCGTTCGGTCACCCACCGGTCACCCCGTGTCGAGTGACCCCGGAGGCCACGGGCGCCTCTGTTAAACCTCGTCGCTCGCGCCCGTCAGAATGGGGAGCAACCGGTACGCTCGACGGCGTGCCAGTGACCGCGACGGGCGAGCAGCCGCCAAACTCCATCGATAGACCAGGGCTCGTCCGGAGGATCATCGACCGTTTCGGTCACCTGGTCCGCGAGCTCGGCAAGTTCGGCGCGGTGGGCGGCATCGCGTTCGTCGTCGACCTGGTGATCTTCAACCTGGCGCGTGGTCAGGGCATGGAGGTCCTCGCCGCGAAGACCCTGTCCACCGCGGTCGCCGCCACCGTCGCCTTCATCGGTAACCGCTTCTGGACCTGGCGCCACCGTGAGCGCTCCGGCCTGGCCCGGGAATACCTGCTCTACTTCTTCTTCAACGCGGTCGGGCTAGGTATAGGCCTGGCCTGCCTGGGTATCAGCCATTACGTCCTGGGCAGCATCTGGCCCCGGATCTTCCAGTCCCTGATCGCCGACAACATCTCGGCAAACCTCGTGGGCGCCGCGCTGGGCACGCTGTTCCGGTTCTGGTCCTACCGTCGTTTCGTCTTCGTCGGGCCGGCCAGGGTGGACGCGCCAGAGGTGATCGCGAAGAGCGACTGAGCGCCGAGCCCTCGCCACCCCTCGTCGGGCCGCTGCCCGAACGACTTCCTGCCGTAAGGTGATCCAATGCCCTTTGTCCGTCTACTGCCTGATCGATGGCAGAAGTTCGTCAGCGAGGCCGCCAAGTTCGGCGTCGTAGGCGGCATCAACACGGTCATCAACTACGCGGTCTTCAACGCCCTCGCGTTGACGATCTTCGCGAACGGGCAGCTCAAGGCCACTGTGATCGCCACCATCGTGGCGACGATCACCTCATACCTCATGAACCGGCACTGGACCTACCGGGACCGGCCGAAGTCGGCGATGCGCCGCGAATACGCACTCTTCTTCCTCTTCAACGCCACCGGCCTCGCGATCGAACTGGGCGTGCTGGCACTGGCGAAGTACGGGCTCGGCTTCCACGGTCTGATCGCGCTCAACATCGCCAAGACCATCGGTGTCGTGCTCGCCACACTCTTCCGGTTCTGGTCCTACCGCACGTTCGTCTTCCGGCCGGTGCCGGCCGCCGCCGCGAGCTCGGCGCCCGACCCGGCCGATCCCACGGCCGCTGCCGCGTCCGCCGGGACGCCCGGCGACGCCACCGACGAGCCCGACGCGACCAGCGGCCCGCCCGAGCGGCCGGCCCGCCCGAAAGCCGACGACGATCCGGCCGAGACCGAACCCGCCCGCCCGGCCCCGGCGAAGGCCGACGCCGACACCCAGCCGGCCGACGCACGACCGGCAAAGGATGCCGGTACCGGCGAGACGCCGCACATCGACTTCACCAGGCTCACCACCCCGCTCGAACGCGAACTGGCCAACCCGATCGACGTCGAGTTCGAAGCCGAACTCGCCGCTGAACTCGACGCCGCCAGCCGGCGTCCCGCCTCCCGCTGACCGGGACGCCGGTGCGGTCGGGAACGGGTGCCGAAGCCGAGCTGTTCTTCGAGGACCTGACCCCCGGACGCACCTTCGACCTGGGCGTCACCACCGTCGACGAGGCCGAGATGGTGGCGTTCGCCCGCCGGTTCGACCCGCAGTGGTACCACGTCGACGCGGCGACGGCCGCCGGCAGCCACCACGGCCGGCTGATCGCCAGCGGGTTCTTCACGGTCAGTCTCTTCATGCGTGCCTACGTCGACCACCTGCTCTCCCGGGCCGCCGCCGACGCCTCCCCCGGGCTGGAGGAGCTGCGTTGGCTGGCTCCCGTGCACGCCGGTGACCGGCTGGCCGTACGGCTCGACGTGCTGGGCAGCAAGCCGTCGACGGCCCGCCCCGGCCTCGGCACCGTCACCCTCGGCGCGACCATGACAAGGGTCGACGCGTACGGCCGCCCCGAGCGGGAGGTGCTGCGTACCCGGTTCCGGGGCTGGTTCGTGATGCGTGCCGGTCCGGCCTGAGCGGGCCGGACCGTCCCCTACTGCACCGTCTCCCCGGCCGGCCGGGTCTCCCGCGCCTCTTTGAGGATCTCCCGCATCTCGCCGTCGCCGAGGGTGTGCTTGTCGTGGTTGGCCTCGATCAACTCGTACAGCGTGGTCTGCACCCGCTCCACGTGCGGGATGTCGACCAGCACCGACTGGCCGCGCTCACCGGCCGACTCGATCGTCAGCGTGCCGCAGCCGAGCAGCCGCTCGACGAACCGCTGGGACATCGAGTGGTCGTTGACCCGGTTGAGCGGAATGTCCCGCCGGTCGCGGGAGAGCACCCCGTGCTGGAGAAGTACCCGCTCGTTGGTCAACACGTAGTGCGTGGTGCGTCGGACCAGCCACGGCCAGATGGCGAACGGCACGACCGCCACCACGGCCGCCGCGACCACCACCCACATGCCGATCGTGCCGGCGGTGCCCGCCGGCAGCAGCACGATCGACGCGACCACCGCGGCGACGGCCAGAAGCAGCACCACGACCGGCCGGATCAACGCCTTCCAGTGTGGGTGCAGGTGCAGTACGACATGCTCGTCTTCGGTGAGCACGTCATCGGGGAACGCCACGCCATCCTCCTCGCGTACCGGATCGATCCGCGCTGACGGTAGCGGTTCGCCGCACCGGATGGGGTCACCTGACCGTCGCGTCCTGCGGCGGTCCGACGGTCAACGTAGATGCAGCACGTCACCGGCGGCGACCGCCGTCGGACCGTCCACCGTGTCCACGACCAGCCGGCCGGCACCGTCCACCGAGGTCGCGGTGCCGGTGCGGGTCTCGCCGCCCGGCAGCGACACCCGTACCTCGCGGCCGACCGTGGCGCAGTGCCGCAGGTAGGCGTCGCGCAGCCCGCACTCGTCCGCGTCGCCGGCCGCGGCTCGCCAGCGGCCGTACCAGTCGGCGAGGCCGCGCAGCAGGGCCCGCAGCAACGGGTCGCGGTCGGTGGCCGCGGCGCCGGCCAGCCGCAGCGACGTCGCCGGCAGGCCGCCGGGGTTGGTGGGCAACTCGTCGGCGCGCAGCGTGACGTTGAGCCCGATGCCGACCACGATCGCGGGCGGTTCGCCGTTACCGGCCGACGGCACCGACTCGGCGAGGATGCCTGCACACTTGGCCCCGCCGACGAGCAGGTCGTTGGGCCACTTCAGTTCGGCGGGCAGCTCGGCCAGCAGAAGCACGCTCTCGGCCAGCGCGACACCGGCCAGCAGCGGCAGCCAGCCGTATCCGGTGACCGGGGCCGGCGGCCAGTCCCGGTCCGGTACGGCGACGCCGGGTCGCAGTAGGACGCTGGCCGCGATGCCCGCCCGCGGCGGTGAGGACCACTGCCGGCCGAGCCGGCCCCGCCCGGCGGTCTGCCGCTCGGCGACCACCACCAAGCCCTCCGGGGTGCCCTCGCCGGCCGCCGCGACCGCGTCGGCGTTCGTCGAGCCGGTCTCCCGGCGTACGTCGATCCGGGTCCAGAACCCGCCCGGTACGACCAGCGCCCGGTGCAGTGCCCGCGGGTCGAGCGGCGGACGGTCCAGATCGGTGTACGGCGAGCCCGGCATCAGGCCAGCCTACGGCCAGTCGTACGGCGGTGTGCCGCTGCCGTAGACGGTGCCACGCGGCGGTGGCACGTAGATGGCGGACTCCGGCGGCCGGACGGCCGCCCGGACCGGTCCCGCGTCCACAACACCGGGATGATCGTGGCCGTTCACCGTCGGGTGCCGGACCGGTGCGGGGTCGGCGCCGAACGGCCACCGGCCGCGACGCAGCGTGACCAGCACCCACAGGCCACCGGCCAGCAGGGCGACGCCCAGAACCAGCACGTTCTGCCTAACGAGCGGATCAATCACCACGAAACGCCCGGCGGGATTGTAGTGAAATGCACACGACGGCCCGGCGGCAAACACCTGAACCATCGTTACGATCCCAAACGTGACCGGACAGCCGAGCGCCACCGAGATCAACGTCCACAGCACCGCCGGCAAGCTGGCCGACCTGGAACGCCGGGTCGACGAGGCGGTCCACGCCGGGTCCGCGCGGGCCGTGGAGAAGCAGCACGCCCGGGGCAAGAAGACGGCCCGGGAACGGATCGCGATGCTGCTCGACGAGGGCTCGTTCGTCGAACTCGACGAACTCGCCCGGCACCGCTCCACCAACTTCGGACTGGACAAGACCCGCCCGTACGGCGACGGCGTGATCACCGGCTACGGCACCGTCGACGGCCGTCAGGTGTGCGTCTTCGCCCAGGACTTCACCGTCTTCGGCGGATCGCTCGGCGAGGTCTTCGGCGAGAAGATCGTCAAGGTCATGGACCTGGCGATGAAGACCGGGTGCCCGATCGTCGGCATCAACGACTCCGGCGGCGCCCGCATCCAGGAGGGCGTGGTCAGCCTCGGCCTCTACGGCGAGATCTTCTTCCGCAACGTGCGCGCCTCCGGCGTCATCCCGCAGATCTCGCTGGTCATGGGCCCGTGCGCGGGCGGCGCCGTCTACTCCCCCGCCGTCACCGACTTCACCGTCATGGTCGACCAGACCTCGCACATGTTCATCACCGGCCCCGACGTGATCAAGACGGTCACCGGCGAGGACGTGGCGATGGAAGACCTCGGCGGCGCCCGCACCCACAACACCAAGAGCGGCAACGCCCACTACCTCGCCACCGACGAGGACGACGCGATCGAATACGTCAGGGCACTGCTGTCCTACCTGCCGGCCAACAACTTCGACGAGCCGCCGACGTTCCCGGTCGAGGCGGACCTCGCGGTCTCCGACACCGACCGGGAACTCGACACGCTCATCCCCGACTCGGCCAACCA
The DNA here is from genome assembly GCF_040655695.1 of Polymorphospora sp. NPDC050346. Taxonomy (NCBI): domain Bacteria; kingdom Bacillati; phylum Actinomycetota; class Actinomycetes; order Micromonosporales; family Micromonosporaceae; genus Polymorphospora; species Polymorphospora sp. NPDC050346. The sequence goes on from NZ_JBFAKM010000017.1 coordinate 10,340, forward strand.
GCCGTACGACATGCACCGGGTCATCGAGCACGTCCTCGACGACGGCGAGTTCCTGGAGGTGCAGCCGCTCTACGCGCAGAACATCGTGATCGGCTTCGGCCGGGTCGAGGGGCGTCCGGTCGGCGTCGTCGCCAACCAGCCGATGCACTTCGCCGGCACCCTCGACATCGCCGCCTCGGAGAAGGCCGCCCGGTTCGTCCGCACCTGCGACGCGTTCAACATCCCGGTGCTGACCTTCGTCGACGTACCCGGGTTCCTGCCCGGCACCGGCCAGGAGTGGGACGGCATCATCCGGCGCGGCGCCAAGCTCATCTACGCGTACGCCGAGGCCACCGTCCCCAAGGTCACCGTGATCACCCGCAAGGCTTACGGCGGGGCGTACGACGTCATGGGGTCCAAGCACCTCGGCGCCGACCTCAACTTCGCCTGGCCGACCGCGCAGATCGCGGTGATGGGCGCCCAGGGAGCGGTCAACATCCTCTACCGCGCCGAACTGGCCGCCGCCGACGACCCGACCGCCGTACGGGCCGAGAAGATCGCCCAATACGAGGAGACCCTGGCCAACCCGTACGTGGCGGCCGAACGCGGCTACGTCGACTCGGTCATCGCGCCGTCCGAGACCCGCCGGCAGATCGTGCGCGCCCTGCGGGTGCTGCGGACCAAGCGGGAGACGTTGCCGCCCAAGAAGCACGGCAACATCCCGCTGTGACCGGACCGCCGGGCGGCGACCACCGCCCGGCGTCGATCAGCATCCGGAGTTGGCCACCGTGCACAGCCGTTCCACGGCCCGGGCCACGATCGCGTCGGTCCGCTGCCGGTCGTCGGACACAAGCACCATGACCGCGTACAGGTCGCCGAAGCGTAGCGCCACGTACATATGGACCCGCACCGGCTCGATCTCGTCCTCCTCGACGACGGTCCGGTGCTCCACCAGCAGCGACTCGTCGCCGACAAAGCCGTCGTCCAGCACCTTCCAGGTGTCGATCCCCTCGAGCAGGCGGAACGGCGCATCGCTCTTCCTCGGCACTATGGACGTTTTGTAACTCGCACACTCGGAGACCTTCTGACGAAGTTCGTCGAAAGCGCTGCTGGCGTCCTCCACCGGCTGTCGGAACACCCACTGCGACGCCACCACGGGGCTCGATATGCCTGCCTCTGGGTCGAACAGGATCTTGGTCGCGTTGTACGGTCGAGCCCACGTACTGTGGGGCCAGGGCGGCCCCCAGTAACAACGAGGGAGGGGGGACGGACCCTTGTAAGGGAGCTTGTCCAGGTCGATGCGTGAGCCGTCGAGGTCCAGCCCGACCGGGTGACGGGCGTACAGTCCGGGTCCGACGTCTTCCGGTTGCAACACCGCACTGTCCGGGATCTCCACCCGCTCGCCGCCCGGCCCGGCCGGCAGGGCCGCTGGCACGTCGGGCGGGCTCCCGTCGGGACCGCCCAGTGGCGCCAGGTACCCGAAGACCATGGCGAGTACCAGGACCACCGGCACGGCGCCGACGGTGGCGCGTACCCGGGTCCGCCGACGCGACCGGGCACGGATCTCCTCCGGCGCCGGCCAGGAGACCCCTTCGAGGTCGAGTGCGACCTGCCGCAGCACCGCCGGTCCGGGAACGGGATCGCCGTCGGCAACGGACGGCGCCTGTGGATCACGCATCGATGGCCTCCTTCGAGTCGATGATGGCGAGCAGATCGGCCAGTGCCGCCCGGCCGCGCGACAGCCGCGCCTTGACCGTGCCGACCGGCGCCCGGGTCTCCCGGGCCACCTCGGCGACCGGCAGCCCGACCAGGTAATGCAGTGCGATCGCGGTGCGCTGCTCCTCGGGCAGCCGGCGCAGGGCCGCCACGACCGCGACCGTGTCCGTGCTCGGCGGCGCCGCCTCGTCCGCCGGACCGTGCCGCAGGTAGGCGCGGGCCCGGCTACGCAGGCTGCGCCAGCGGCTGACCGCGACCCGCGCGGCCACCACCCGTACCCAGGACTCCGGGTCGTGGTGGTCGCGGACGGTTGACCAGCGCTGCCAGGCCCGGACGTACGCCTCCTGCACCGCGTCCTGCGCCTCGGACCGGTCGCCGGTCAACAGGTAGACGTACCCGAGCACCCGTTGCCGGCTGCACCGGTAGAACTCGTCGAAGCCCTCGGTATCGGGCACCTGCACCTCCCTGGTGTCGCAGGCAATACGCCTGGCACCCGGCCGGAGGTTGCAGATCTTGAGAATTTCCCGCCGGCTGGCCGGACCGCGCTCAGAGCGGCAGGTCGAGCCCGTCCAGCGCGGGAGCGGCCAGCATCGCGGCACCGATGAGCAGGGCCAGCAGGTTGACCGCGCCGAAGACGCCGACCCAGACCAGCCCCGGAATCCGGGTCAGCCAGGCGAGCTGGTCGGCGTCGGACTCCGGCATCCCGCCGCGCCGGCGCAGCCGCTGCAGCTCACCGACCGGCCGTACCCCGCCGAGGAGCAGGAACCAGACCCCGGTGTACGCGAACGCGGCCTGCACGTCCGGCGGCGCGAAGTAGGAGACGCCGAGCACCACCCCGGTGGTGACCACGATGGACACGATGCCGAAGACGTTGCGGATCATCACGAGCATCGCCAGCAGCAGCGCGACCGCGATCCACAGCAGCAGGGTGATCCGGTTGCCGCCGAGCAGCCAGGCGCCGGCGAGCCCGATCAGGGACGGGGCGATGTAGCCGGCGAGCAGGGTGAACACCATGCCGGGGCCGGTCGGGCGGCCGGCCGACAGGGTCAGTCCGGAGGTGTCGGAATGCAGCCGGATGCCGTGCAGCTTGCGCCCGGTGAGCAGGGCCGCCAGGGCGTGCCCGCCCTCGTGGGCGATGGTGATCGCGTTGCGGCCGATCCGCCACGGCAGCCGGGTCACCACCACCAGGAGCGCGAGCAGGGCCGTCACCAACACGAGCAGCGGCGGCGGGTCCGGCTGCGCACCGAACAGGCGGTTCCAGAGGTCTGTCAGCCCGTCGATCGACACAGTCCGCGAGCCTACCCGTCCGGTCGCGTACGTCGAGATCAGCTACGGACCGGGCGGAACCCGGCGGCGATCACGTCGAACATCGCCAGGTCGTCGTTCCACCGGTCCTCGGTCGTCGACCAGTAGATCGCGTACGCCTTGTCCGGGGCGGTGATGAAGCCACGGTTGCGGACATGCAGCTTGTTGCCCCGGTTGCTGGTGTAGGTCCACTCCCAGTCGGCGGCCTTGTCCCAGTAGTCGACCGCCCGGATCTCGCCCACCCGCTGGTAGTTGCGCGTCGTCGACCGCCGGTGCCCCTCCTTCGACCTCCAGTCCGCGACCGGGTCGGGTTGCGGCTGGTCGGTCTGGTCGATCATCAGCAGCCGGCCGAACCGGGGCTCCTCGAACCTGACCCGGGTCGCTTCCCGCCGGACCTGCCAGCCCTCGGGCACCGGCACGGAGAAGCCGGTCGGGTCCCGGTGCAACCGCCAGCCCTCCGGCACCACCGGGTCGCCAAGTCCGGTCGGCTCCGGACTCGGGGTGGGGCTGGGAGGCGCGACGCTGGTCGGAGCGGGCTCGGGCGTCGCGGACGGCGTCTCGGCGGCACCGGTTTCGGCCGGGGCGCTGGTGGGCACGTCCGTCGGCGGGGCGACGGACCGCTCGTCGTCATCGTTACCGAGATAGGGCACCAGGATAGCGACCAGCAGCACCAGGATGACGGCGAGCGCGGCGCCCAGCCAGATCCGCTGCTTCCGGTCGGGACTGGATCGTCCGGGTGCCTCGGCGGCCCCGATCACCGTCGTCGGCTCACCGCTGACCACGGCCGTACGACCGGGGTCCGTTCCGGTCCGCTGTGCCGGTAGGGCAACCGGGGTCGACCTGGCCGGCTTCGCGGCCGGCTCGGGGGTGGACTTCGCCGTCGTCGGCGTGGAGCGCTCGGGCGCGGCCGCCTTGTCTTCGGCGCCCGCCTCGTCTTCGATGGCCGCCTTGTCTTCGGCGGCGGTCTTGTCTGCGGTGCCCGCCTTGCCTTCGGCGGCCGTGGTCCCGTCGGCCGGGCCGGTCTTGGCTGTCCCGGCCTGCTCGGACGTATCGGCCGGCGCGGTGTCGGCGGCATCCTGCCCGGCGGCGGTGCCCGCGGCGACCGCCGCGGCACTGGACGGCTCCGACCGGGCGTCGCGGTCGGCCGGCTTGCCCACCGTCAGGTTTCCGGTCTGCCGGACCACGACCGTCCGGTCCGCCGCGGTCGGCGACTCCGGCTGGGCCGGCTTCACCACCGCCGTGCGGTCCGCGGCCTGCGACTGGCCCACCACCGCCGTACGGTCGGCGGCCTGGGACTGTTCCACCACGGCCGTCTCGTCGGCCGGCACGGTCGGTACGGACACAGCCGGGTCGTCGCCGGCTGCCGGCGATACCGGGGCCGGCGAAACCGGCGCCGGTGACACGGGGGCGGGCGACACGGGGGCCGGCGACACCGGCGTGCCGGTCCTCGGCGTACGTTGCCCCGGAACGACGGTCGGGCGGGGCTCGCGCGGCCCGAGCGGGCTCGGCCGCCGGGCCCCCTCCAACAGCGACAGACCGATCTTCGGGCGTCGGCCGGCGGCGCGACGGAGCAGCCGTTCGGCCTCGGCCGCGTTGATCCGTGTCTCGGGATCCTTGCGCAGCAGGCCGGCGAGCACCGGCTTGAGCGGGCCCGCCTTCTTGGAGACCGGGGGCGGCTCGGTGGCCAGGGCGGCGAGTGTCGCGATCGCCGACGGCCGCGCGTACGGCGACGCACCCTCGATCGCCGCGTAGAGGGTCGCGCCCAGCGACCAGAGGTCGGCCTCCGGCCCGTTGTTGCCGTCGCGGGCGCGTTCCGGCGCGATGTAGGCCGGCGAACCGAGCACCAGCCCGGTCCGGGTCACGTTGGGGTCGCCGGGAACGGTGGCCAGCCCGAAGTCGGTGAGCACGACCCGGCCGTCCTCGCCGAGCAGGACGTTGCCCGGCTTGACGTCGCGGTGCACGACCCCGGAGCGGTGGGCCGACCGCAGTGCGCCGAGAACCCCGATGCCGATCTCGACGGCACGCGCCGGGGTCACCGGGCCGTCGCTGGCGAGGACGTCCTGCAACGACCGCGACGGGACGTACTCCATGACGATCCACGGGTCGGCGTCGGTGCGCAGGACGTCGAAGACCCGTACGACGTTGATGTGGTTGAGGCGGGCGATGGCCCGCGCCTCGCGCAGCGAACGCTCCCGCATCTCGCGGCGCTCGTCCTCGGTCAGGCCAGGCGGCGGCACCAGTTCCTTGATCGCCACGTCGCGGTGCAGCACCTCGTCGCGGGCCCGCCACACCCTGCCCATGCCGCCCTGACCGAGCGGCTCGACTAGCCGGTAACGGTCGGCGATAAGTTGGGACGGCACGGCGGACATCCCGTGCACGGTACCCGGACGAGTTGAGGGTCACACCTGCGCCACGCGCGGGTGTGAGGCGTACGTCAGTGCCGGTGCCGGCGCGGCGGCGTACGCTCCTGGCATGTCGGAGGCAGATCCGCAGTTCAGCGTGGTACGAGGCACCCCCACGGCCGAGGAACTCGCCGCTCTCGTCGGAGTCCTCTTCGCCCGGTCCCGACCGGCCGCCGCGCCGACGCCCGCACCGCGGCTCTCCCCCTGGGTCCGGGCCGCCCGCCCCGGCGCCGGAGGCGCGCTCGTCCGGCCGGGTGCCGACGGCTGGCGGGCATCCGCCCTCCCGCGCTGATTCACCGCTCAGCAGCCCGCCCGGGCCCTGGTTCCGGGCTGCCAACCAACCCGACAGTTAGCTACCCTCGGATACCTCATCGTGACGCTGGGGAGGGTCCGTGGGGCTGGCCGAAGACCACCTGGGTCCACGGTGGCTGCACAGCTACGGCGACATCGAGGCCGACATCGGCGCCATGGAGGAGTTCGCGGCCAACCTGGCAGCCGAAGTACGCGACAACTACGCGCCCCACATGTCAGCCGTCTACGAACACATGGCGACCGAGATACCGCAGCCCGCCGCACTCTTCGCCGAACTGGTGTCGTTCCTGACCGTGCACCAGTTGTCCCAGCAGAGCACGTCCGATCTCGTCTACCACTACCACAACGTGACCGGCGGCCTCGCCACCTCGGCAGCCGAGATCAGCCGGAGATACGCCGACACCGACGCGTTCAGCGCCGCCACGGTCACCGACGTCAACCAGGCCCTCGACCGGACCGCCGCCGCCGCACCGGACGCCGCGACCACCGACCAGGCCCACTGATGCGCCTCGAAGTCAACGAACGCGGCGAGCGCACCGGATGGCACCTCTTCGACGTGCCAACCATGTGGGCCTTCATGGAAAACCAGCAGACCGACAACCACTGGCGACTGGTCGCCGGCTGGTCCAGGGCCTACGAACTGACGTCGACCCACCTGCTCAGACTGAAGACCTACCGGGAAGGCCTGGCCACCGCCTGGCCACCCGAACAGAGCCCGGCCTCGGCCGCCTACTGCGCCCGCCTCGACTACCTGATCCAGCACGTCCAGCAGGTCCACGACGTCGCGGTCGCCAACTTCAGCACGCTCAGCGTCGTGACGGCCGCCATCGCAACATCGCGGGCGGAACTCAAGAAAATCCACGACGAATACGAGGCCGGATACCAGGCGAAACTGTCGCACGAGCGGCGGTTCAAGGATCGGAACGCGCCCACGCCGCCCAACCTGGATTTCGAGAACCTACCCGCCACCAGACGTGAACTGGAAGAGCTGAACGCACGCGCCCGCGCACTCATGTCCAGCCTCAGCAACACCCTCGTCGAAGCCAGCATCCAAATCAAACAACCACCGCCGTATACACCTTCGCAAGCTCCAGCAGACCCAGATGGCAGCGCTCTAGACTATGGGGGCAACTCGGCCGGCAGCGGCCCACCAATACCACTAATCGCACCAATTCCGACGTCAACACCACTCTCACCAAGATGGACTGCCGAAGCCCCAATCGGGCAAGTATTCCCATCAACGCCATCACCCGGGGTTTCCGGCGGCCCTAGCTTGGGCGGCGCAGGCACCCTTTCTCCGTCACCGCCCCTACCTGCGCCCACATTGCCAAGCACGAGCACCTCAACTACCGGTACGATTGTTTCACCTATCGACAGTGCAGTAACGCTAGGCCCGAGGCAAGGGCCAAATAGCCCACCGACACGACCGACTTCGATCAGCTATAACCCATCAGCCGGCCCCACTCCCGGCACTCCCTCAGCAATTCCTCGCGCAATGCCACCCGGTCAAATAATCGGAGGCATGCCGATCGGCAACCCAGGGCAGCCGATAAGTGCCGCCCAACCGCCCCGACGCATCAACCCAGTCGGCGGCATCATTGGAAGCCACCACTCGGCACCTACGCACCGCCTGCCGCGTCACCAACCGCCACCATCGTCACTACAACCCGCTGACTACCGGGACAACGAACAGGAGCGACACTGGGATCCAAACTTCCCCTGGACAATCGATCGGGGAGTCCCCCCGATACTCGTGCCGCCGCACGACTCCGATCACATAGATCCCGGGCCAATGATTGGCCATCACAGGTGAGACGTCGCTTAGCAATTCCGCTGGCAGTAGCGACGCTTACCACAGTCGCCCTAATCAGTCCAACGCCGACCTATGCCGATGAAATTCGCAATGATCAGTGGCACCTAGACTTCCTCAACACTTCAGCGGCTCACAGACTTACATCTGGTCAGAACATAACAGTTGCGGTCATCGACACAGGAACACAGGCACATCCAGATCTACGCAACAATCTACTCGAGGGCACTGATGTGATGCCGGGCGGAAATGGAGACGGCCAGCAAGATGCAGACTCCCACGGTACAGCAATGGCCGGACTGGTCGCTGCGCACGGCAAAACCGGAAACAATGGAGCCCTCGGCATCGCCCCCAGTGCAAAAATACTGCCCATCAGGAACGCCTCTTCGACGACCATCGGAAGTAGTGACGACCTAGCAGCAGGAATAGAATGGGCCATCGACAGCGGAGCATCAATTATCAACATCTCCTCCTCGGGAGCCCCTTCACCTCGGCTACGAGCGTCAGTAAAACGCGCTATCGAACGAGACGTATTGATTATCGCGGCTGCTGGAAATAACCCACGAGACACCCAACTTGCGTTTCCAGCAATCCTTGATGGCGTTGTTGCGGTTGGCGCCGTGGATCGTAACGGCAATCATTCCCCCACATCAGTCACCGGAAGCAAGGTCGAGATTGTCGCCCCAGGCGTTGACATCGTCAGCACCGGGCTCAACGGCGGCTACCGGAAGGGGACGGGGACGTCTGGGGCTGCGGCAATTGTTTCGGGGGCGGCTGCGCTCGTACGGAGCAAATTCCCGGACCTGTCGGCGGAAGAGGTCGTACACCGGCTGACCGCCACGGCCGTCGACAAGGGACCGCCCGGCCGGGACGAGCAGTACGGGTACGGCGTTCTCGATCTCGTGGCGGCGCTGACCGCGGACGTACCGCCGCTCGGCGCGAGCCCCGACCCGAGCGCCAGCCCGAGTCCCAGCCCGAGCCGGTCGTCGGCCGCCGGTGACGGACCGGACCACGGGCCGTCCGAGGGCTGGCGACCGGGGTTCCACTTTCTCGGCGCGGTCGCCGCCGCAGGGCTGGCCGCTGTCGCGCTGTTCGTCAGCCGGCGTCGCCGCCGCGGTGCCGGCTGAGCCCGCGCCGGTCGCTGGCAGGCCCATTGCGACGAGACGTACCGGCCGCACCACCGATGGGCATCGACCGGGACGGTAGCGTTCTCGCCGTGGCAATGACAGACGCGCCCCGGCTGGTCCTCGCCTCGGCGAGCCCGGCCCGGCTCAGGACCCTGCAGGCGGCCGGCATCGAACCGGAGGTGCTGGTCAGTGGCGTGGACGAGTCCACTGTCGACTCGACCAACCCGGATACGTTGAGTCTCACACTCAGCCGTATGAAGGCGGAAGCCGTCGCCGAGCGGTTGCGCCGCGATGGCCGGGTCGGGTCCGGCGCCCTGGTGTTGGGCTGTGACTCGGTGCTGGCGTTCGACGGTGAGATCTTCGGCAAGCCGGCCGACGCCGACGATGCCACCAAGCGTTGGGCACGCATGCGTGGGCGGTCCGGGGTGTTGCACACCGGCCACTGCCTGATCGACCTCGACCGGGGTGGGCACGCGGAGGCGGTCGCCGCGACAGCCGTCCACTTCGCGGAGGTCGACGACGACGAGATCGCCGCGTACGTGGCGACCGGGGAGCCGCTGCACGTCGCCGGCGCGTTCACCCTGGACGGGATCGGTGGGCCGTTCGTGGAGCGGATCGAGGGTGATCCGGGCACGGTGATCGGCCTGTCGCTGCCGCTGCTGCGCCGGCTGCTGGCCCAACTGGGGGTACGGATCTTCGACCTGTGGCGGTGACCCCGCAGGGGCTTCCGCGCGGTTAGCGTCTGGGGATGACCACGAAGCCTCTGGTACTGACCGATGAACTACACCAGTACGTCATCGCGCACGGTTCGTCCCCGGACCCCGTGGCACGGGACCTGATCGAGGAGACGTTGGCGCTCCTGCCGGAGAAGGCGGGCATGCAGGTGGCGCCCGAGCAGGCCGGCTTCCTGACCTTCCTGGCCCGGTTGACCGGTGCCCGGCAGGCGCTCGAGGTGGGCACGTTCACCGGGATGTCGTCGCTGGCCATCGCGCGCGGGCTGGCGCCGGACGGGCACCTGACGTGCCTGGACATCTCGGCCGAGTTCACCTCGGTCGCGCGCCGCTACTGGGCGCGGGCCGGCGTCGAGGACCGTATCGACCTGCGGATCGGGCCGGCGGCGGAGTCGCTGCGGATGCTGCCGGACGAGCCGTACCTGGACTTCGTCTTCATCGACGCCGACAAGCCGGGCTATCCGGTCTACTGGGCCGAAACAGTGCCGCGCGTCCGTACCGGAGGTCTGATCGTGGTCGACAACGTCCTGCGCGGCGGCCGGGTGCTCGACCCGGCGGCCGAGCCGGACCGGGCGATCGCCACCTTCAACGAGGAGGTGCTCCGCGACGACCGGGTCGACCTGGTGATGGTGCCGGTCGCCGACGGTTTGACGCTGGCCCGCAAGCGCTGACCGACCCGTACGACGAGGCCGGGGTGGGTCGGTGATGCCCCCACCCCGGCCGGCGGATACGCCCACCGAGTGCAACATCCCACACGCTCAACGCTGGTCGAGCGGTTCAGCGATGCCGATAAACTGCCCGTCATCGCCCGCCGGAGGGAGCACACGGTGCGCAAGGTTCTGATCGCCAACCGCGGCGAAATTGCCGTACGGGTCGTGCGGGCCTGCCGCGACGCCGGCCTCGGCAGTGTCGCCGTCTACGCCGACTCCGACCGGGACGCTCTGCACGTCACGCTCGCCGACGAGGCTTACGCGTTGGATGGCGACAGCGCGGCCGACACCTACCTGCGGATCGACAAGCTGGTCGCGGTCGCCGCGCAGGCCGGTGCCGACGCGGTCCACCCCGGCTACGGCTTCCTCGCCGAGAACGCCGACTTCGCCCAGGCCGTCATCGAGGCCGGGCTGATCTGGATCGGTCCCACCCCGCAGGCGATCCGCGACCTCGGCGACAAGGTCACCGCGCGGCACATCGCGCAGCGGGCGGGTGCCCCGCTGGTGCCGGGCACCCCCGATCCGGTCAAGGGGCCCGACGAGGTCATCGCCTTCGCCGTCGAGCACGGCCTGCCGGTCGCGATCAAGGCGGCTTTCGGTGGGGGCGGCCGGGGACTCAAGGTCGCCCGCACGCTGGAGGAGATCCCGGCCCTGTTCGAGTCGGCCACCCGCGAGGCGGTCGCCGCGTTCGGGCGGGGCGAGTGCTTCGTCGAGCGCTACCTGGACCGCCCCCGGCACGTCGAGGCGCAGGTGCTCGCCGACCAGCACGGCAACGTGGTGGTGGTCGGCACCCGGGACTGTTCGTTGCAGCGCCGTCACCAGAAGCTGGTCGAGGAGGCGCCGGCGCCGTTCCTCACCGACGGCCAGCGGGCCCAGATCCACGACAGCGCCAAGGCGATCTGCCGCGAGGCCGGCTACCACGGTGCCGGCACCGTCGAATACCTGGTCGGCGCCGACGGCACGATCTCGTTCCTGGAGGTCAACACCCGGCTCCAGGTGGAACACCCGGTCACCGAGGAGACGGCCGGCATCGACCTCGTACGCGAGCAGTTCCGGATCGCCGACGGGGAGAAGCTGCGGCTGACCGGTGACCCGGTGCCGCGCGGCCATTCGATCGAGTTCCGGATCAACGGCGAGGACCCGGGTCGTGGCTTCCTGCCGGCGCCCGGTTCGGTCACCGCGCTGCGCCTGCCCAGCGGCCCGGGCGTACGGGTCGACACCGGTATCAGCGCCGGTGACGTGATCGGCGGCAACTTCGACTCGCTGCTGGCGAAGGTCGTCATCACCGGGGAGACCCGCACCGAAGCGCTCGAACGGGCCCGCCGGGCGCTCGACGAGATGGTGGTCGAAGGTATGGCGACGGCCCTGCCGTTCCACCGGCTGGTCGTGCGTGATCCGGCGTTCACCGCCGAGCCGTTCGCGGTGCACACCAGGTGGATCGAGACCGAGTTCGACAACACGGTGCCGCCGTTCACCGGCGCGACGACCGCCGCCGAACCGGCCGCCGAGCGGGAGACCGTGGTGGTCGAGGTGGGTGGCAAGCGGCTCGAGGTCCGTCTCCCCGCCGGCCTCGGTGCCGGCACGACCACCGCCGCACCGGCTGGCGTGGCCCGCCGCCCGAAGCGGAAGGCCGGTGGGGCGGGCGCGTCGGGTGCCGCGGGAGGCGATGCACTGGCCTCTCCGATGCAGGGCACGATCGTGAAGATCGCGGTGGCGGACGGCGACACGGTGGCGGAGGGCGACCTGGTCGTGGTGCTGGAGGCGATGAAGATGGAGCAGCCGCTCAACGCGCACAGGGCCGGGGTGGTCAGCGGCCTGTCCGCCGAGGTCGGCGCGGTCGTCACCGCCGGCGCGGCGATCTGCACCATCACCGCCGCCGAGTCCGCCTGACGACGGCCTTGATCCCCGAGCCCGGGGTTGTCGCCGGCCACCGGCGGATAACGCCTGGTGGGGCGGGGTGCTCCGGCCAGATCCACTGATCTTCGTACGACGCTACCGGTGACACCGGCGGCACGGTCGGCCGGCGCGGGTCATGATGTTCTTGTGCGGTTTCTATCCGGCGCGGCACCCGCGCACGAACTGACCTACAGCGATGTCTTCATGGCCCCGGCCCGGTCCGACGTCAGCTCGCGGCTCGACGTCGACCTGTCCACCAGCGACGGCACCGGCACCACCATCCCGTTGGTGGTGGCGAACATGACCGCCGTCGCCGGGCGGCGGATGGCCGAGACGGTCGCCCGGCGCGGCGCGATCACGGTGCTACCCCAGGACATCCCGATCGACGTGGTCGCCGACGTGATCGCCTGGATCAAGGAACGTCACCTGGTGCACGACACCGCGCTGAGCCTCTCCCCGACCGACACGGTCGGGGACGCGGTGCACCTGCTGCCCAAGCGGGCGCACGGTGCGGTGGTCGTGCTCGACGACGACAGCCGTCCGGTCGGCGTCGTCACCGAGGCCGACTGCGCGGGCGTCGACCGGTTCACCCAACTCCGCGACGTCATGTCCACCGAGTTGCACACCGTGCCGGTCGACGCCGACCCGCGTGCCGGCTTCGACCTGCTGGCCCAGGTCCGCCGGCGGCTCGCACCGGTCGTCGACGCCGACGGCCGGCTCGTCGGTGTGCTCACCCAGAAGGGTGCGCTGCGCGCCACTCTCTACCGGCCGGCACTCGACGCCCACGGCCGGCTGCGGGTCGCCGCGGCCATCGGCATCAACGGTGACGTCGCCGGCAAGGCCGCCGCCCTGATCTCGGCGGGTGTCGACACGCTCGTCGTCGACACCGCCCACGGCCACCAGGAGCGGATGATCGCGGCCTTGCGGGCGGTCCGGGCCCTCGACCCGCCGGTGCCGGTGGCGGCGGGCAACGTGGTGACCGCCGAGGGCGTGCGCGACCTGATCGAGGCGGGCGCGGACATCCTCAAGGTCGGCGTGGGGCCGGGTGCGATGTGCACGACCCGGATGATGACCGGGGTCGGCCGACCGCAGTTCTCGGCGGTGCTCGACTGCGCCGCCGAGGCCCGCCGGCTCGGGCGGCACGTGTGGGCCGACGGAGGCGTGCGCCATCCCCGGGACGTGGCACTGGCCCTGGCCGCCGGCGCCTCGAACGTGATGATCGGTTCCTGGTTCGCCGGGACCTACGAGTCCCCCGGCGACATCTACACCGACGCCGACGGGCAGCGTTACAAGGAGAGCTTCGGAATGGCGTCGGCCCGGGCGGTGAGTGCGCGCACCGCGGAGGACAGCCACTTCGACCGGGCCCGTAAGGCGGTCTTCGAGGAGGGCATCTCGTCGGCGCGGATGTTCCTCGACCCGGCCCGCCCCGGGGTCGAGGACCTGATCGACGAGATCGTGGCCGGGGTGCGCAGCGCGTGCACCTACGCGGGCGCGGCAAACCTGGCCGAGTTCCACACCCGGGCCGTGGTGGGTACGCAGAGCGCGGCCGGTTACACCGAGGGGATGCCACTGCCGACAAGTTGGTGATCTGGTCCCGGGCGGCGGTCGGGACCGGATCCGGGGAGTCGTCGAGCCGCGCCGGGCGAGGTCAGGGCCGGTCGACGAGGCGGCGGAGGACCGGCCGCCCGGCCTCCTCCGGGTCCGAGCCCAGGTCCGCGGGCAGCGCACCACCCAGCCACAGGGTCGCGAAGCCGTGGACGATCGACCACGCGGCGAGCCCGTCCATCCGGGCGTCGGCGCCGGCTTCGCCCCGGGTGGCGACCGCCGCGGCGAGCGTGTCGGTGGCGCGCTGCCGGGCGGCGACCACGGCCGGATTGTCGTGCTCGTAGAGCTCCGGCCGGAACATCACCTCGAAATGTGCCCGGTGGTCGACGGCGAACCGGATGTACGCCACGCCGGTCTCCAGCAGGCTTCCGGTCTGCGCGATGACCGGTCGCAGGGTGTCGGCGAGCCGGTCGAAGCCCTCCGCGGCCAGCACGGTGAGCAGGCCGGCCTTGTCACCGAAGTGGTGGGCCGGGGCGGCATGCGACACGCCGGCACGCCGGGCGAGGTCACGCAGGCTGACCGCCGACGGGCCCGATTCACCGATCGCCTCGACCGCCGCGGCGAGCAGCGCACGACGCAGGTCGCCATGGTGGTACGCCCCATCCTTCTTGCTCACACCCCCACCATATCTTGTCGTTGACAAGTTGGCTCTCGTGAGCAAATCTTGACGTCGACAAGTTCCCGTTCACCTGGACAAGGAGAACCCGTGGCTCCCTTGATCGCCCTTGTCGCCGGCTTCGCCGTCGCCCGCCTGACCGGGCTGCTCGGGATCGGGGCCCTCGACGCCTGGCAACCCGCGCTACGGGTCGGGCTGGCCGTGATGTTCGTCGTCACCGCCGGCGCGCACTTCGTACCCAAGCTCCGGGCCGACCTGGTCGCGATGGTCCCGCCCGGCCTGCCCCGCCCCGAACTGCTGGTCACGGTGACCGGTGTGCTCGAACTCGCCGGAGCCGTGGGCCTGCTGATCCCGGCCACCGCCCCCTGGGCCGCCGTCGCCCTCGCGCTGCTGATGGTCGCGATGTTTCCGGCGAACGTCTCGGCGGCCCGGCGCGGGGTCCCGTTCGACGGCCGGCCGGCCACCCCACTGGTGCCCCGCACCATCGAGCAGATCTTCTTCGTCGCGCTGGCCGTGGCCGCCGCGCTGCCATGATCTGGCACGCCCGGCGCGTCACGCTCAGGAGAGCAGCGCCGGTGAGCGGGAGGCGACCGCTTCGGTGAGCCTGCGCAGCACCACGGCCACCGGCAGCGGATCCAGCGCCCGGCCGTCCCGCGAACGCAGCGCCACCAACCCGTCCGCCGCCTCCCGGGCACCGATCACCGCCGCGTACGGAACCTTCCGCTTCGCGCTGTCCCTGATCCGGGCGCCGAGCGACCCGTCGGACTGGACCCGTACCCGCAGGCCGGCCTCGACCGCCGACCGGGCGAACGCCTCGGCGGCGGGCAACTGGTCGGCAACGATCGGCAGCACCTCGACCTGCACCGGGGCGAACCAGAACGGAAACGCGCCCGCGTGCACCTCGATCAGGTAGGCGAACAGCCGCTCCATGCTGCCGACCAGGCTGCGGTGCACCAGCACCGGCCGCCGCCGGCCACCGTCACGATCGGCGTACGACAGGTCGAAGCGCTCCGGTTTGTCAAAGTCGATCTGCACGGTGGACAGGGTCGACTCGCGCCCGGCGGCGTCCCGTACCTGGATGTCGATCTTCGGTCCGTAGAACGCCGCGTCGCCGGGCGCCTCCTCGTACGGCAGCCCCGACAGCGCCTCGCGCAGCAACTGCTCGCCCCGCCGCCACGACTCGTCGTCCCCGACGTAGCTGACGCCCGGCCCGCGCAACGACAGGCGGTAACCCGCCGGCCGTACGCCGAGCGCGGCGTGCGCCTCGGAGGTGAGTCGTAGCACGTCGGCCACCTCGGCACCGACCTGCTCCAGGGCACAGAAGTTGTGCGAGTCGTTGAGGGAGATGGCGCGTACCCGGGTCAGGCCGCCGAGCACGCCGGACCGTTCGGAACGGTACATCCCGCCGATTTCGGCGATCCGCAGCGGCAGGTCGCGGTAGGAACGGCCGCGGGCGGCGTACACCAGGCAGTGGTGTGGGCAGAGGGCCGGCCGCAGGATCAGTTCGTCGTCGCCCATCCGCAGCGGCGGGAACATGTCGTCGATGAAATGCCCGAGATGGCCGGAGAGCTCGAAGAGGTCCCGCCGGCCGAGCGGGGGTGAGTAGACGTGCTGGTAGCCGGCCCGGCGCTCCAGTTCGCGGATGTACTCCTCGACCGCGTGCCGGGCGGCCGCGCCGTCCGGCAGCCAGATCGGCAGGCCGGCTCCGGAGAGCGGGTCGGAGTGGAAGATGCCCAGCTCGCGGCCGAGCTTGCGGTGGTCGACCATGTCGGTCTCCTCGATCGGGTACGGGGGCGACCCACTCGCGGAGCACGACGAAGCCCCGGGGCGGTCGCCCCGGGGCTTCGTCGTCGACTGGTTACGTCAGCGCGCCGCGCCGGGGTTCCCCGGCGTCGTCGTCAGCACTGCCGCATTACGCATGCCGCACAGCCTAGCTCTCGCGCGCACCGCGCCGCCACCCGTTTCTGATCACCGCGATCAGGGAGTTTGCCCCCCGACACGCCGACGACACGCCCGTCCAGGTCCCTGATCACGCGGATCTTCGGGGGCTAGCGGAGGCGGGTCAGGGAGACTTCCACGCCCTGGCCGGTGTTGGGCGGCCCCGAATAGACACCCTTCAGCGGGGGGACGTCGGCGTACTCGCGGCCGCGGCCGACGACGACGTGGCGCTCGCCGACCGGTACGCCGTTGGTCGGGTCGAAGGCCGTCCAGCGGCCCACCCACCACTCCACCCAGGCGTGGCTCTGGCCGACCACCGTCTCGCCGACCGCCGCGTCCGGGTTCGGATGCAGGTAGCCGGAGACGTACCGGGCCGGGGTGCCCATCGCCCGCAGCAGCCCCACCACCAGGTGGCTGATGTCCTGGCAGACCCCCTTGCGCTGGCGCCAGGACTGCACCGCGTCGGTCTGCACCCCGGTCGCCCCGGCCTCGTACGTCATCTCGGCGCGGATCAGCTCGCAGAGCGCCATCGCCGCCGCGTGCGGGGTCGGGTGGTCCGCCCGCACCGACTCGGCGAGTTCGGTCAGCTCCTCGTCGATCGCGGTGCGCGGGGTCGGCAGCAGCAGTTCGTGCCAGCGGTCCACGTTGGCCGGCGTCGCCAACTCCTCCCAGCCGACCCCGCCGGTGCTCGGCAGCAGGTCGCCGGCGGGCAGCGTCTCGACCGTGGCGGTGGCGGTCACCTGCAACGACTCGTGCGCGCTGTGCACGTCGAACGCGGTGACGATGGTGCCCCAGTAGTCCTCGTAGCGGTAGGTCCGGGCCGTCGGCCACACCTCCACCCGCGCGTCCAGCACCGCCTGGCGGGTCTCGTTGCGCGGCGACATCCGGGCCTCGTTGTACGACGAGTCGACCTTGCCGGCGTAGGTGAACCCGGTCCGGTGCTGGATCTTCAACCGCCAACTGCTGACCGTCACGCGTCGTACCTCCGTTGCCGACCGGCGGATCGGGGACCGGAACTCGTCATGCCACGGCCTCGGAAACCCAGGAGACCGCCGACGTCTGCCGGAAGTAGCGGCGGGACACCGCGTCGTTGATCTGCGAGCAGGTTCCCTCCAGGCTGGCCAGTACGCCACCCAGGTCGGTCATCAGCTCGTCGGCGCCGCGGAACTCCAGGCCGGTCCGGGCCCGGCCGACGATGCGCTGCACGTCGGTGGCGACCCCGGCCCGGCCCGGGTCGGGTTCCAGTTCGGACAGGCACGCCTCGGCGCGCGACAGCGCGGCGAAGACCGAGCGTGGGAAGAGCCGGTCGAGCAGCAGGAACTCGGCGGCGTAGCGGTCGTCGAGCGAGCCACGGTAGGTGCGCAGGAACGTCTCCCACGCCCCGCAGGACCGCAGCAGGGTCAACCAGGACGGGATGCTGCCGCCGGCGCGTACGTGGGTGGACAGCAGCCGGGCGGTCATGTCGACCCGTTCGACGCTGCGGCCCAGCACCAGGAAGTGCCAGCCCTCGTCGCGGCTCATGGTGGCGTCGGTGAGACCGGCCATCACCGAGCAGCGTTCCCGGACCCAACGGAAGAAGGCGTGCACGCCCTGCTGCTCGACCCGCCGCCGGGCGTCCGGCAGCCCGTGCCAGGTCGTGTTGAGGCACTCCCACATCTCCGACGACACCGTCTCGCGGGCGCCACGCGCGTTCTCCCGGGCCGCGGCCAGCGCCCCGACCACCGAACTCGGGTTCTGCTCGTCAAGGCCGAGCAGCCCCACCACCCGGGCCGAGGTGACCGGCCCGTCGGCGCCGGCGACGCCCATCACGGCGAGCAACGACCGGCAGGCGACCTCCTCGTCGACCCACGGGTCGGCGACCATCCGGTGCAGGTGTACGTCGAGGATGCGGGCGGTGTCCTCGGCCCGCTCCACGTAGCGGCCGATCCAGTAGAGCGACTCGGCGATCCGGCTCAGCATCCGACCTCCTCCTCCCCGACCGTTCGGGCGGACCCTTCCCCGACCGCCCGGGCGGACTCCTCCCCGTTCGTCCGGGCGGACTGCTGTTGCTGCTGTTGCTGGGCTATCGCCGGGCCGAGCCCCGGCCCGGGATCGGGGCTGCGCGGCGCGGGCACGCTGACCGGTTCCACCGGCTCCGGGATCGCGACGAGGACCGGCGGGTCGTCGACCGGGGTGGCGGCCGACGCGCTGCCGGCGAGCACCCAGGTGTCCTTGGAGCCGCCGCCCTGGCTGGAGTTGACCACCAGCGCGCCCTCGGGCAGCGCGACGCGGGTGAGGCCACCGGGCAGCACCCAGACCTTGTCCCCGTCGTTGACGGCGAACGGCCGCAGGTCGACGTGCCGGGCCCGCAGCCGGTTGCCGATCAGGGTGGGGACCATCGACAGGGCGACCTCGCGCTGGGCGATCCAGCCGCGCGGGTCGTGGCTGACCCGCGCGCGGAGTTCGGCGAGCTGCGCGTCGGTGGCCTGCGAGCCGATGACGATGCCGGCACCGCCGGAGCCGTCGACCGGCTTGAGGACGAGCTGGTCGAGCCGGTCGAGGACGTGCCCGAGGACGTCGGGATCCTCCAGCCGGTAGGTCTCCACGTTGGGCAGGATCGCCTCCTCGCCCAGGTAGTACCGGATCAGGTCGGGCACGTACGTGTAGAGGAGCTTGTCGTCGGCGACGCCGTTGCCGACCGCGTTGGCGATGGTGACCCGGCCGGCGCGGGCGGCGTTGAGCAGGCCGGCGACGCCGAGCATCGAATCGGCCCGGAAGTGCACCGGGTCCAGGAACTCGTCGTCGATGCGCCGGTAGATGACGTCGACCCGCTTCTCGCCGGCCGTGGTCCGCATGGCGACCTCGTTGCCCAGGCAGACCAGGTCGCGCCCCTCGACCAGTTCGACGCCCATCTCGCGGGCGAGCAGGGCGTGTTCGAAGTAGGCGGAGTTGTGCACGCCGGGGGTGAGCACGACGACCGTGGGATCGTTGACCCCGGTCGGCGCGGCCGCGCGCAGCGCCCGCAGCAGCTGCGCCGGGTAGGACTCGACGGGCAGGATCCGGGTGGCGGCGAAGACCTCGGGCAGCACGTGGGCCATCGCCCGCCGGTTCTCCATCACGTAGCTGACCCCGGACGGGACCCGTACGTTGTCCTCCAGTACCCGGAAGGTGCCCTGCTCGTCGCGGATCAGGTCGACGCCGGCGACCTGGATGCGTACCCCGTTCGGCGGGTTGATGCCGGCCGCCTCGCGGTGGAAGTGCGCGCTGGTGACCACGATCCGCCGGGGCACGATCCCGTCGGCGAGCGCCTGGCCGGCGCCGTAGATGTCGGCGAGGAACGCCTCCAGGGCGCGTACCCGCTGGGCGACCCCGGCCTCGACGGTCCGCCACTGCTCGGCGGCGATGATGCGCGGCACGATGTCGAGCGGGAACGGCCGCTCGACGCCCTTGAGCGCGAAGGTGATGCCCTGGTCGAGGAAGGCGCGGGCCAGCACGTCGGCGCGTACGCCGAGTTCGGCGCTCGACAGTGGCTGGAGGGTGGCGTGCAGGGCCTCGTACGTCTCGCGCGGCAGGCCCTGGTCGACGAACATCTCGTCCCAGCCCGGACCGAGGCGGTAGTCCTCGAACAGGTCAGCCATGGCGATGCCGCCTTCCGCTCGCGACCGCGGTCCAGAGTGCCCCGTACCCCGCGTGGGTCGAACCTACGCCGGCCGCGTTGCGGGCGGGTAACACCGGACCGGCGACGGACACGATGGCGGGTCGCGGACACGGGACCTGTCCGCGACCCGCTGGCGGCCGGACCCGTCGCCGAACGGGGACCCGGAGGTCGACGGCCGCGCGTCTCAACGGTACGCCGGCCGGCGGGCGTTCGACGCACGTGCGGTCCGTCGCCGGTGTGCCGAGGTCGACACCTGGGCGCACGTCCGGCACCTGTCGCGTCCGGCCGCGTACCGTGACGATCGTCGTCAAGTGCCGGACACCGCCGGCTCTCCACCGCTGGCCGACCGCGCCGAGGTTACGTTGACCGAGTTGCTCACCGCGTCGCCCACCTGGGCCTATCTCGCGTTGCTCGGGCTGCTGGCCGTCGACGCCGTCGTACCCGTCGTACCGACCCAGGCGGTGATGATCACCGGCGGGGCGCTGACCGTCTACGGTCAGCTAGACCTGCGGCTGACCATCGTGGTCGGCGCGGCCGGTATGTTCGCCGGCGACCTGGCCTGTTACCTGCTCGGCCGGTGGACGCCGGCCGGTGCCCGGCTGCCCGCCCTGCGCCGGCCCCGCCAGGTCGCGCCCGCGGGCGCCGAACCACTCCCCGCCGGCACGCAGCCGCCGGACGGGGATACCGCCCCGCTGCTCGGCGCCGCCCGGCGGTGGGCCCGGGCCCGCCGCGCGGCGAGCCGCTTCGGTCGCGGGCTGCGCCGGCCCGGGCCGCTGGTCATCCTGATCTGCCGGTTCGTTCCCGGCGGCCGGATGGCGGCGTGCTTCCACGCCGGTCGGGCACGCTATCCGGCCCGGCTCTTCGTGACGTACGACGCGGCGGCGGCGCTCGGCTGGGCGGCGTACGGCGGGTTCGTCGGCCACGTCGGCGGCTCGGCGCTCACCCAGTCGGCGTGGCGGCTGCTGGTGGTGGCGGCGCTGGCCGCGGTCGTCTTCGCTGGCGCCGGCTGGGCGCTGGCGCTCGCCGACCCGGCCGGCCGCCGGGCCGCCGCCGCTGCCGGGCCGGGCCGACCGGACCGGTGACGCCGCTGCCGCCACTGGCCCGGCCGCCGGGCCGGTGGCGCCGCTACTCCGGCTCGTGCAGCATCAGCTGAAGGGCCGCCTCGGTGATCGACCCGGACAGCGACGGATAGATCGTGATGGTCTGGGCGAGCTGGTTCACCGTCAGGTGGTTCTCCACCGCGATGGCGATGGGCAGGATCAGCTCGCTGGCCTTCGGCGCGACCACGACCCCGCCGATCACCTGGCCGCTGGCCGGCCGGCAGAAGAGCTTGACGAAGCCGTCCTGGAGGTCGGCCATCTTGGCCCGCGCGTTGCCGGCCAGCGGCAGCATCACCTGGCGGGCCGGGACACTGCCGGCGTCCGCCTCGTTCTGCGAGACGCCGACGGTCGCCAGCTCGGGATCGGTGAAGACGTTCGCCGGGACCGTCCGCAACCGCAGCGGCTGGACCGCCTCGCCCAGCGCGTGCCACATGGCGATCCGGCCCTGCATCGCGGCGACACTGGCCAGCGGCAGCACTCCGGTGCAGTCGCCGGCCGCGTAGATGCCGGGCACGTTGGTCCGTGACACCCGGTCGACGGCGACGTAGCCGCCCGGCGCGACGTTGACGCCGTACTCGGTCAGGCCCAGGCCCTCGGTGTTGGGCACCGAGCCGACGGCCATCAGGGCGTGCGAGCCGTCGACCGTACGCCCGTCGGCCAACTCGACCCGCACCCCGTCGGCGGTACGGGTCACCCCGGCCGCCCGCGAGTTGTTGAGGATGGTCATGCCCCGGGACCGGAAGACCCGCTCGATGGCCATCGCGGCGTCGGCGTCCTCGTGCGGCATGACCCGGTCGCGGCTGGAGACCAGCGTCACGTCGACGCCCATCGCGAGGTAGGCGCTGGCGAACTCGGCGCCGGTCACGCCGGATCCGATGACGATGAGCCGCTCGGGCAGGGCCGGCAGGTCGTAGATCTGGCGCCAGGTGAGGATCCGTTCGCCGTCCGGTCGGGCCGACGGCAGCACGCGCGGGGTAGCGCCGGTCGCGATGAGCACGGTCGAGGCGTCGATCGAGTACGGGGCGTCACCGTGCGCGGGCGTCACCAACACCCGGTGGGTGTGACCGAGTGTGTCGTCGCCGAGCCGCGCCGTGCCGTGGACGTAGATCACCCCGGCCTTGACGAGTTTGGCGTGGATGTCGCCGGACTGGGCCAGCGCGAGCCGCTTGACCCGCTCGTGCACGGCGAGGGCGTCGACGGTGACCGCCTCGAGCCCGTCGGAGTGCACCCCGAACTCCTCGGTGTCGCGGTAGCCGGTCACCACGTCCGAACTGGCGATGAAGGTCTTCGAGGGGACGCAGTCGGAGAGCACGCAGGCGCCACCGGCGCCGTCGGCCTCGACCACCGTGACCTCGGCGTCGAGTTGGGCGGCGACCAGCGCCGCCTCGTAGCCGGCCGGCCCACCTCCGATGATCACGATTCGGCTCACGACACTCGCCCTTCCCTAGTCACCCTCGGTATCCACGGCAACACTCGCCGCGACTTTCTTCCCTCGATCCGTGCCGACACGCACAGTCGTATTCTCCACGACCGCTTCGCCGAGCTATCGTCATCGCCGTGCGTCATTACGCCGCGTACGGCTCAAACCTCGACCCCGCTCGGATGCGTGCCTACTGTCCGCATTCGCCAATGGTGGGCACCGGCTGGCTGGAAGGCTGGCGCCTCACCTTCGCCGGGGAGGGGGTGATCGGTTGGGAAGGTGCCGTCACCACGGTCGTCGAGTCGCCCGGCGACCGCGTGTTCGTCGCCCTCTACGACGTACATCCCTGGGACGCTGCCCAGCTTGACGAGGTCGAAGGCGTCGTAGCCGGGACCTACCGCAAGCTACACGTCCGGGTGGCCACCCTCGACGGGGAGGTCACCGCCTGGGTGTTCGTCTTCGACGGCTACGAGGGCGGCCTGCCGACCGCCTGGTACCTGTCGGAGATCGCCAACGCGGCGGAGAAGGCGGGCGCGCCGGACGACTACGTCGCCCAGCTGCGGACCCGGCCGACCCGCACCACGTCGCCCTAGCCCGGGTCCGGCCCCGGGGTGCGGCGCCGAGGGGCACCGCACCCGGCCCGGCCGGGTCACCCGGCGGTCGCCTCGACGCTCCGTTCGAAGATGTCGGCCTCGTACGACGCGGTCATGCCGGCCGCGCGGTAGAGGCGGGCCGCCTCGGTCGGGTTGCTCAGGTCGACGCCGAGCCCGGCCCGCTTGCGCCCCTTGGCGGCGTAGCCGGCGAAGGCGTGCCCGAGCAGCGCCGCGCCGATGCCCCGCTTGCGGTGCCCGCGCAGCACGGCGAGGTAGCGCACCCAGCCCTCGTCGTCCTCGACGCCCTGGTCGGACGATTGCAGGATGCCGGCGACCGCGCCGTCGACGGTGGCGACGAACCACTCGTCGTAGGCGACGCTGCTCAGCGCGGCGATCCGCTCCCGCCAGTGCTCGTAGGTCATCGGGTCGTAGTCCGGGGTGTCCCGGAAGGCGGTGTCCAGCACCCGGTGGAAGGTCCGCATGTCGTCGTCGGAGGACGGGTCCACCACCCGTACCTCCACCCCGGCGGGCGGCGCCGGCGGGGTGGTCGACACGCCGTCCAGCGGGCGGGACATCCGGGCGTACCGCTTCACGAACCCGAAGCCGGCCGCCCGCAGGTCACCGGCCCAGCCGGTCTCGGTCGGGACGGCTCCGGCCCGGACGGTCATCCGGTCGAGCCCGAGTTCGGCCGCCTTCTCCGCGACCCGGGCGAGCTGCCGGGACAGCAGCACCGCCCGCGCCGGGACGCCGAGTTCGGGGTGTACGTAGACCTCGACGAACTCGCGGGTGGCCTGGTTGGGGTTGTCGAGGTAGGCCCAGCCGACCACGGTCCCGTCGGGGTCGACGGCGACCAGCTGGTCGCGGGCGAGGTCGGTGTGCGGTGCCTCCAGCACCTCCCGGACCTCGTACTCGGGGAAATCGGGATAGCCGACGGCCGCGATGTCGCTGGCATGGGTCACCTTGAGCAGCGCCGGCACGTCGTCGATGGTGGGGGGCCGGGTCGACCAGCCGTCAGGAAGGATCACGCCTGGCATTGAACCCGTGACGGGCCGCCCCGCGCCGTTGAATTACGGGCTTCTGTCCGCATGCCGACTGCCCGGCTCCGCCCGCCCACCCACCGGGTCGTCGAGGTCACCGGCAGGTGCGGCCCGCAGCCTGGCCACCGTGCTCTCCAGCAGCCCGACCAGTTCGACCCGCTCGGCGATGCCCAGTACGACGTACGCGCCCGAGGTGATCCCGTCGGCGACCGCGTCGGCCCACAGCGAGCGCCGGATCAGCGGCTCGGCCGGCGGGAACGGTGGCGACCAGCCGTACGCGAGCGCCCCGCCCTCCCCCTCCGGGCCGGCGATGATCGCCTCCAGCGGGGTCATGCCGCTCGCCCGCACGGCCAGCAGATGTGCACCGGCCCGGTGCTCACGCAGCAGCAGAAGCAGCACCGCCGCCCGGGCACCGGGCGAGTCGTCCGGCACCGGCATCGCCCGCCAGGCGGCGAAGAGCGGCATGCCGGCCGGGTCGGCGGCCTCGACGACCCGGCCGGCCAGCTCGACCAGCCGGGACACCCGTGGGAAGTCGCCCAGGTTCTCGACCCCCCACCGGCAGCATTCGGCGAGGTTGTGGGCGGCGACGTCGGCCGGGGCGGCCACCCGCAGCGCCCCGTCCCAGCCGTCGGCGACCGCCTCCGGGGCGATGAAGCCCAGGGCCGCCGCCACCGTCTCGGCACGTACGTCACCCAGCGCGCCGGCCCGGCCGGCGACGTGGAACGCCCAGCCGGAAAGGCCGAGCAGCCGGGCCCGGCGCAGCGTGCGGGGGGACTCGCTGAACGCGGTACCGATCTCCGACACGCTGGCCCGGACGGCGCCGGCGGTCTGTTCGGGGGTCAACCGCGCCGCCTCTCCTTCGGCGCCGGCCGGCGACCGGCGCTCCCTGAGTCTGCCCTCCGGGCCGCCTGTGGAACAGTCTCGGCGTCGAACGCCTCGATCGCCGCCTCGACCTCACCGGCGTGCCGGCGGGCGGTGCTGGCGGCCCGTTCGGCGGCGCGGCGGGCCGTCCGGCGCCGGCCGATCTCCTCCTCGGCCGCGGCCCTCCGGCGCTCCACCTCGGCCAACTCGGCCTCGATCCGGTTCAGTGCCCCGACCCCGTCGTGTTCGGCCGCCTCGCACCGGCGCAGGTCCGTCTCGGCCCGCTTCTGCCGGCTACGGGCCGCCGTCAGCTCGCGGGTCAGCTCCCGGCGCTGCCCGGCCCGGGCCGCCTCCTCGGCGCGCTCCCGCTCGGCCTGCTCCCGCTGCTCGGCCTGCTCCCGCCGCGGCTCGGGCCGCTCCTCGCCGGGCCGCTCCCGCCCGCCCTTCCCCGGTGGGCCGGCCGCCGGTTCGGCCGGGCCCGCGCCACCGGTCAGCAGCCGCAGCTGGGGGCGCGGCACCTCGCCGAAGCCCGCGTAGCTGACCGGCCGGAGCAACCGTCCTGACCGCACCTGCTCGGCGACATCCGCGTCGGACAGTGCCGCGTTGAGGGTCGCCTCGACCTCGGGCAGCGGCAGCTTGCCGGCCGCGACGGCCGGCTCGGCCGCCCGGGCGAGGTCGCGGGCGGCGGCGACCAGCGCGTTCACGGCAGCGCGGCGCTGGTTGGACAGTTCCCGCAACCGCTCGCCGCGCAGCTCCCGTTGGGCGGTCCGCAGCGCCGCCGACAACTCGACCAGGTCGGCCACCAGCTCCGGCCGGTTGATGGCCAGCAGGTTCACCAGCCAGGCGGCGAGGGTGGGTCTGCGCAGGCGGGCGATCCGCCGGGCGGCGTCGCGGTCACCGGCGGCCCGGGCGGCGGCGACCGCGTCGTCACGGGCGGCGACGAACCGGTCCGGTGGCACCGTGTAGAGGCGCTGCTCGATGTCATCGGCCACGTCCGCCATCCTGCCGTGTCCGTTCGGGCCGCGCAGCGGGTCAGCGGACGCGGGTGCCGGGCTCCAGGCGGGCGTACTCACACCCGGACAGCTTGCTCATGTTGGCGTCGGTGACGGTGTGGCCGGCGTCGCTGAGCAGGGCGTCGTGCAGTGCGAACGCCCGGCGCGGGGCGACGGCGCGGACGAAGTCGACCGCCTCGGAGAGCTTCAGCCAGGGCGCGGAGACCGGCACGAAGAGCGTGTCGACCTGCACCCCCTCGGGCACGTCGAACGAGTCGCCCGGATGGTAGACCTGATCGTTGACCAGGAAGCCGAGGTTGGGCACCCGGGGGATCTCCGGATGGATCTCGGCGTGCCAGCCGCCGAACGTCTGGATCCGCATCCCGGCGGCGGCGAACGTGTCGCCCGGCTCCACGGCGGTGACCACGCCGCCGAGCCCGGCGAGCTTGGGCAGCACGGAGGCGTGGGTGTGCACCGTCACCGTGGCCCGCTTCGCGAGCGCGTCACCGAGGGCGTCCACGTCGATGTGGTCGAAGTGCTCGTGGGTGATCAGGACGGCGTCCACCCCGTCGAGCGCGGCCGGCTCGCTGAAGCCACCCGGATCGATGACCAGCACCGCTCCGTCGTGCGCGATACGGACGCAGGAGTGGCCGTACTTGGTCAGTTGCATCGTGACTCCCTCGGCACCGAATCGAGATGTCTTCCCGGAAGTCTGCCGGAACCGGCGTACCCGCGCCGCGCGTCTGACGGATCGCCGGACGGTGGGCGGGCGCAACCGCCACCGGGTGGGCCGGCGACGGCACTGATCGGAGGGGGACATGGCAGTACGACGGGTCGGCGTGGTCCTGACCGCCGTTGGCGTGGCGGCCGCGCTCGCGCTCACCGGGTGCAGTTCGACCACGGAGTCCACGGCGGACTCGGCGGCGCCGTACCACCAGCAGCAGTCCGGGCAGGACGACGTGGCGGCGGCGCCGGAGGCCGGCGGCGGGCCCGGGGCCGGGCAGCCGGCGGCAGGCGCGCCGGTGCGGTTCCGGATCGACGAGCGGGCGATCATCTACACCGGTTCGATCACCGTACGGGTCGACGACGTCGAACGGGCCGCCGGACGGGCGACCGCGATCGCGACCGGGGCCGGCGGGTTCGTCGGGGTGGACAAGCGCACCAGCGACGACCGGCGCTCGACCGCCTCGCTGGAGCTGCGGATCCCGGCGAACCGGTTCGGCCCGGTCGTCGACGACCTGGCCCGGCTCGGTGACCAGGAGCAGCGCGACATCAGTACGCAGGACGTCACCGAGGAGGCCCTCGACCTCGACGCCCGGCTCGCCAGCCAGCGGGCCCGGGTGGAGAGCGGCCGGCAGTTGCTGGCCCGCGCCACCAACCTCACCGAACTGGTGATGCTGGAGAGCGAGTTGGCCAAGCGGGAGGCCGACCTGGCCTCGCTGGAGGCGAAGAAGCGCCGGCTGGACGACCTGACCGCGCTGTCCACGATCACCCTGGTGCTGCTCGGCCCCGAGGCGGAGCGCGACGGGGAGGAACTCGGCTTCGTCCAGGGCCTCAAGGGCGGCTGGGAGATGTTCGTCACATCGCTGCTGGTGCTGCTGACCATCGTCGGCGCGCTGCTGCCGTGGCTGATCGTGCTCGGCCTGCCGGTGGCCGCACTCGTCTGGCTGCTCCGGCGCCGCAACCGCCGCCCGCCGGTCGAGCCCGCCACGGTCACCGCACCCCCGCGGTCCTGACCCGCGGCCGCCGGGCCGGCCACCGCTTCGAGCCACGTCCGCCCACCCACCCCAAACTCCCCTATGAGGGTGGGTGGGCGGACCGGCCCAGCACCGTCCGCCACTTCCGGGCCGTATGACGGCCCGGCCCCTCAACGCAGCAGACGACGAACTCGACCGCGACCGGGGCCGCGAACAGACCCGACCGGAGTCGCGAGTAGTCCCCGACCAGAGCCGCGAGTAAACCGCGACCAGGTCGTGGGTCGACCGTGACCGGAGTCGCGAGTCGACCGAGCGCCGCCGCACCGTCTGGAGCCCGAGGACCGCGCCGCGAAGCGGTCGCGGCCCGCAGGGCGAAGACGGTGCATTCAGGCGGCGCGAAGCGGAGCGAGCCAGCCCCGCCGGAGGCGGGGCCAGCCAGCCCAGCCGAGCCAGCTCAGAACGTGCCGGCGGCCAGTGCGGCCAGTGCGGTGTGCACCATCACCCGCACGCCGTACCCGATCGCCCGCTCGTCGACGTCGAACGCGGACTGGTGGATGTCGAAGCCGCTGTCGACGCCCGGGACGCCGGTGCCGAGCCGGATCATCGCACCGGGCACCTGGTCCAAATAGAAGGCGAAGTCCTCGCCGCCCATGCTGATCTCGGCTTCGACGACACTGTCGGGTCCGAGCGCGGCCCCGGCGGCGCCCGCGACGATCGCCGATGCCATCCGGTCGTTGATCACCGGTGGTACGCCCCGGGTGTAGACCACCTCGGCCTCGGCACCGGTGCCGGCGACGACGTCCTTGACGAGCTGGCTGA
The DNA here is from genome assembly GCF_040655695.1 of Polymorphospora sp. NPDC050346. NCBI lineage: Bacteria > Bacillati > Actinomycetota > Actinomycetes > Micromonosporales > Micromonosporaceae > Polymorphospora > Polymorphospora sp. NPDC050346. The sequence continues at coordinate 38,643 of NZ_JBFAKM010000017.1, forward strand.
TCAGCTCGGGCGCCTCCCGCCACGCCTCGCGGTTGAGGATCCGTACGGTGCCCTTGATGCTGCCTTCGCCGGGGATGGCGTTGTACGCCTCGCCGGCGTGCACCCGTCCCCAGACCATGGAGACGCCGGCGCGGGCGTCGATCCGCCGGTCGAGCAGGGCCGGTACGTCGACGATCACGCGGCCGAGCGCGTGGATCAGGTCCGCGGTCAGGTGTGGGCGGGCGGTGTGCCCGCCCCGGCCGGTGAGCCGGACCTCGACGGTGTCGGCGGCGGCGGTCAGCGGTCCGGAGCGGACGCCGACCAGGCCGGCGGCCAGTTGGGGGGCGCAGTGCAACGCGTAGATCGCGGCCACGTCGTTCAGCCCGCCGGCGGCGATCACCTCGGGTGCGCCGGACGGGATGACCTCCTCGGCCGGCTGGAAGAGCAGGCGTACGCGGCCGGGCAGCTCGTCGCGGTCGGCGAGTTGGGCGAGCGCGAGGCCGACGCCGAGCAGGACGGTGGTGTGTACGTCGTGCCCGCAGGCGTGCGCCACCCCGTCGACCGTGGAGCGGTAGGGCACGGCCTTGGTGTCGGGCAGCGGCAGCGCGTCGAGGTCGGCGCGCAGCGCGATGACCCGGTCGCCTTCGCCGACGTCGCAGATGACTCCGTTGCCCTTGGGCAGCAGGCGCGGGTTGAGACCGGCCACGGCCAGCTCGCGGGCGATCAGCGCGGCGGTTTCGAACTCCTGGTGGGACAGCTCGGGATGCGCGTGGATGTGGCGACGCACGCTTACCAGTTCGGCTCCACGGGAGGCGAGCCAGCGGTCGAGCTGACCGGGCAACGCGTCGGCCCCGGGCGGAGTTTCGGGCCAGGACGACGCCAGTGGACTGCTGGTGGGCAGTGTCAACGCACTCGTCACGTCGAATTCTCGATCAGTAGAAGTTTGTGATCCGTTGGACAGCCTAGACCGAGGACGGTGACGCTGCGCAACTTCGTTACGGTAGTATTCAGATCGCACAGAGTCACGAAATCCCTGCTGAGTTGCTCGCGCGGCAGCGTGTGCACTGGTTTCGTTCGCCGCCATGTCTCGCACACCTCCTACAACGTGTGACAGTCGCGATGGTCACGTCGGGTGCATAACAAAACGGACGTAAACCCCTAGACCACCACCAAGTGGAGGTGTCGTCCAGTCCTGACGAACGCGTACGGCGAACATCGATCAGACCCGAGCCCGCTCCCCACCGTGCCACACCCGCGCACGTTTCGCCCGCACAGGCAGTCCGTCGCCGTCACCCACCGTAGGTACCCGCAGGTCCGGCCGATACACCCCAGCCCCTACGGGGCGTGACGAAACGACGGGCAGCGGCAGCGGCACCCACCTTCGGCCCGGCGGGGCCCGTCGACCCGGACACCCCACGTTACGCAGCGTCCCACAGTCTTCGCCGACCGTATGCGGCCGCCGGCGCGCCCCTTTCGGCGAATGGAGCACGTTCGCCGGATCCACACTCCGCCGAACGGGTAAGGGATTCCGCACGCTGCGTACAACTTTCGGGACTTAGGGCAACGGCGCGGCTGCAACCAGTCAACTTCGGATCGAGGTCCACCCTCGCCTTTTCCTTCTGGCGTCCCAACCGCCAAGATAGAGGGGTTGTTATCCGGGACCCTCGATTACCTCGGCGGCATTTCCTGTGACTCAAATTCCGACGTGGAGTGGCGGACCAATCAGCCCTACCAGCGGACGCGCGGCACCAGGCACCACAATCGGCGGACGGTACGCACTTCGCGCAGCCGTCGGCCACGGCGGCATGGGCACGGTGTGGCGGGCAGCCGATACGCTGCTGCGCCGCGACGTGGCGGTGAAGGAGGTCATCCTCCCGCCCGGACTCGCCCCCAGCGACCGCGACGCCATGTACGAACGCACACTGCGCGAGGCGCGGGCCGCGGCGGCTCTGCAACACCCCGCGGTCGTGCAGGTCTACGACGTGGTCACCGAAGCCGGTCGGCCATGGATCGTGATGGAACTGCTCGACGCCCGCAGCCTCGCCGACATGGTGATCGAGGACGGCCCGTTGGCCCTCCGGGCGGTCGCCAAGATCGGCATCGCGCTGCTCGGCGCACTGGAGGTGGCGCACGCAATCGGAGTACTGCACCGCGACGTGAAGCCCGCCAATGTGCTGATCTGTTCCGACGGCCGCTGCGTACTCACCGACTTCGGTGTCGCCCGGATGCCGACGGACGTGCAGCTCACGACCCCTGGCATGGTTCTCGGCTCGCCGCACTTCATCTCTCCCGAAAGGGCCATGGGCAGCGAGTTCGGGCCGCCCAGCGATCTCTTTTCCCTCGGTGTCACGCTCTACACCGCCGTCGAGGGTCGTCCGCCGTTCGACCGCGGTGACCCGATCGAGACGATGCACGCCGTGGTCGAGGACCCGCCCGCGCCGATGACCCGGGCCGGCGTACTCGGACCGATGCTGATGGGGCTGCTGGAGAAGGACCCGGCCCGCCGGCTCGACACCCACACCGCCCGCAACATGCTCCGGGAACTGCTGGCCGGCCAGCTCGCCAGCAAGGCGCCGGGCCACCTGACGACCGATCCCTACTCGGTCGTACCCGCGCAGCGGCCGGCCTGGCAGCCGCCGACCCCACCGGCGGCGCCGGCACCGGCCCAGCCCGCGAAGCCGCAGCAGCCGGCACCGACCGGCAGCATCGGCGGCCGGGCGATGATCGCCCCCGGCGAGTCGCTGACCGACCGGCTCGCCGCGCTACGGAAGGCCGGCCGGCAGATGCCGACCCCGGCCCAGTACGCGGCCGCCGGGCTCGACCCCGACAACCCCGGCGCGACCGGCGAGATGCCGGCACCGCAACCTCAACGGTGGGACGAGCCGACCGCCCAGGCCTGGGCGCCCGGCGGCGCGAACGCGGCGGCCACCCAGGTCGGCCCGACCATCGCCGCCCGACCGTCGCCGCCACCCGGCCCGGCCACGGTCGCCGCCCCGGTCGTCACCGTCGGCGCCCCGGCACCCCCCGCCGCAGGTGGGCCGGGTGCCGTCTCGCAGGCCGTCGCCGGCGTACAGCGCACCGGAAACTCCCTGATCACCACAGTGAAGGGCTGGCCGCGCAAGATCCAGCTCGCCGCCGCCGGCGGGCTGGTTGTGCTGCTGCTGATCGGCGCCTTCGTGGTCTTCAACGGCTCCGACAACGAGGCACCGTCCACGCCACCGGTGGTCGCGCCCACCGAACCCGCCGGGCCGGCGTTCGAGGTGCAGACGCACGCCGAACGCGGGCTGTCGGTCAACGTGCCCAAGGACTGGAAGCAGACCGGCACCGGGGTGTGGATCGACTTCACCGACCCGGAGGACTCCGGCCGGCGGGTACGCATCCTGGTGGAGAAGGCCAACACCGACCCGATGCGCTTCCTCCAGGCCGCCGCCGGGCGGCTGGACAAGAACGCCTCCTCCTGCGCCAAGCCGTACAACCAGATCGTCCTGCGTCAGGTCGAGCTCGCCGGCCAGCCGGCCGCCGAACTCGAATACACCTGCGGTGACGGCGAGACCAAGCGGCACGGCGTGTGGCAGGCAGTCATCGCCAACGGCACGGCCTACTCGTTCTACCTGACCTCGCCCGAGGCCCGGTTCGAGGAGAGCCGGCCGGTCTTCGACGAGATGACCCGCACCTTCCAGGTGACCGGCAACGGATAGCCGTCGCCAGACCACCAGCGGCCCCATCCCGCTCCGGCGGGGTGGGGCCGCGGCGTATCCCGGCCGGTTCCGGTCCCGGCGGGACGGCCGGGCCGGGGCGGCATACCGGGCCGGCCCGTGTTATCAAGACGGGATGGCAACCGGCACCGGCACGACCGGACTAGACGAACTGCGCGAGCGCGCCCGGATCTGGCTCGACGACGACCCGGATCCCGCCACCCGCGACGAACTCCGGCAGGTGATCGACCGGCTGCCGGGCAGCGCGGCCGAACTCACCGACCGGTTCGCCGGGCCGCTGACCTTCGGCACCGCCGGGCTGCGCGGGCCGCTACGGGCCGGCCCCAACGGCATGAACCTCGCCGTCGTCACCCAGGCCGCCGCCGGCCTGGTCGCCTGGCTCGCCGCCCGCGACGCCGACGGCCCGCTGGTCATCGGGTACGACGCCCGGCACGGCTCCAGGGCGTTCGCCGAGCAGACCGCCAGGGTGGCGACCGGTGCCGGCCGGGAGGCCGTCCTGCTCCCCCGCCCGCTGCCGACCCCGGTCCTGGCCTACGCCGTACGGCGGCTCGGCGCGGCGGCCGGAGTGATGGTCACCGCCAGCCACAACCCGCCCCAGGACAACGGCTACAAGGTCTACCTGGGAACTGCGCTCGGCGGCCCGTCCGGCGCCGGCGCCCAGATCGTGCCCCCCGCCGACACCGAGATCGAGGCGGCGATCCGGGCCGTCGGGCCGCTGTCCGCGGTGCCGCTCGGCGACCCCGGCACCGTCCTCGGCGAAGACCTCGTCGAGTCGTACGTGGACAGTGCCGCCGCCGTGATCGACCGGGACGGGCCACGCGACCTGACGATCGCCTACACGCCGCTGCACGGGGTCGGGGCCACCGTGCTCACCGCCACCTTCGCCCGCGCCGGCTTCGGCACCCCCGCCGTCGTCACCGAGCAGGCCGCACCCGACCCCGACTTTCCGACGGTCAGCTTCCCCAACCCCGAGGAACCGGGCGCCACCGACCTGCTGACAGCCCTCGCCGAACAGACCGGCGCCGACATCGCCATCGCCAACGACCCCGACGCCGACCGGTGCGCGGTCGCCGTACCCGACGGCGGAAAGTGGCGGATGCTGCGCGGCGACGAGGTCGGCATACTGCTCGCCGACCACCTGATCCGCCGGGGCCGGGCCGGCCTCTACGCCACCACCATCGTGTCGTCGTCGATGCTGCGGACCATCTGCGCCGCCCGCGGCCTGCCGTTCGACGAAACGCTCACCGGTTTCAAGTGGATCGTCCGGGCCGGGGCGGGCGACGAGCCCCTCGCCTACGGCTACGAGGAGGCGCTCGGCTACTGCGTCGCCCCCGACCACGTACGCGACAAAGACGGGATCACCGCCGCGCTGACCGTCGCCGAACTCGCCGCCGGGCTCAAGGCCGAGGGCCGTACGCTCACCGGCCGGCTCGACGAACTGGCCGCCGAGTTCGGGGTGCACGCCACCGACCAACTCTCGGTACGCGTCGACGACCTCTCCGAGATCGACGCCGCCATGACCCACATCCGCAACCGCACCCCCGACACGCTGCTCGACGAGCCGGTCACGTCCACGGAGGACCTGCTGCCCGCCGCCGACGTGCTGATCCTGCGCACCGCGTCGACCCGGGTCGTCGTACGCCCCTCCGGAACCGAGCCGAAACTGAAGGCGTACCTCGAGGTGATCGAACCGGTCGCCGCGGACGACGTCCCCGGGGCCCGGGGCCGGGCGGCCGCGTCGCTGCAGGCACTGCGCACCGAAACCGCCGCCGCGCTCGGCATCTGGTGACCGGTGCCGGGCGCCCGGGCCGACCGGTGCGGGCGCCCGGGCTGCTGTTGCCCGTCGGCCAGGCGGCTCGTCGGCCACGCGGCCGGTCAGGCGGCCCGGCGGCCGGTCAGGCGGCCCGGCGGCCGGTCAGGCGGCCCGGCGGCCGGTCAGGCGGCCCGGCGGCCGGTCAGGCGCGGGCGCCGAGGGCGGCGTCGATGGCCCGGGTCAGCGTGGCGATCACCAGCGCCACCGACGGCCGTACGGTCGACTCGTCGAGGCTGACTGTCCCGCCGAACCCTGCGCTGCCGGCGATCTCCTGCAGCCGGCGGTGCGCGTCGTCGATGGCGGAGCCGCTGAGCCCGAGGGTCGGCTCCATCCGCACGGCGGCGATCAGGGTGGCCAGTGCCGCCGTACGCTCGTCGGGCGTCCCGTCCCCGGTGAGCGCCTTCGCCAGCCGGTCCCGGGCATCGGTTTCGGCCGTCGCGTCGGTCATCGGGTAGCGGTGCACGTGGATGAACCCGAGGGCGGTCTCGTCGACATCCTGGACGATCCCACGGGCGACCAGGCCGGCGAGCACGCGGTCGCGCAGGCCGTGCCGCAGCCGCTGCACCCAGGCGGCCGGACTGTTCGGGGTGTCGGCCGCGATCCGGGCCAGCACCTCGTCGGCGAGCGGTGAGCCGGTCGGCGTCTCGTCGATCACGACCATCGAGCCATCGGAATAGGCCAACCGGCCGGCGAGCGCCAGGTCGACCAGCACCGCCGCGGCCATCCCCAGGTCCAGGCCGATCCGCGAGCCGGTCGCCTTACCGGACTCGTCGTCGTAGGCCAGCAGCAGCAGCTCTTCGGCGAGAGCAACAGACGTCATGGCCCGGAACGGTAGTCGGTCCGCGCATGTCCCGCATCCATCCTGGCCGTCCGATCGTAGACACGCTCCGCCGCCGCTGCCAGCGGCGCCGTATCCGGAGGTACCGACCGTCGCACCAGCGCCCGGGCCGGTCCCCCACCACCGGGCCCGGTCACCGGACCGCTCCTCGCCACCGGACCGCTCCTCGCGGCCGGGCCGTTCCTCGCGGCCGGACCGCTCCTCGCGGCCGGACCGCTCCTCGCGGCCGGACCGCTCCTCGCGGCCGGACCGGTTCTCGCGGTCGGGCCGCCGGACGACCGCGCCTACGGCCCGGCCGGGCCGGTTCGCTTAAGGTGGCCCGGTGCAGGCCATCATCGCGACGCTCGGCTACGTGCTGTCCCCCGACCGCCGGCAGGTGCTGATGCTCCGCCGCGACGCCCGCCCCGACGACCTGCACTACGGGTACTACAACGGCCTCGGCGGCAAGCTGGAGCCGGGCGAGGACGTGGTCGCCGGCATGCGCCGCGAGATCCACGAGGAGTCCGGCCTGGAGTGCGAGACCGTCGAGCTGGCCGGCACGGTGTCGTGGCCGGGCTTCGGGCGGTCCGGCGAGAACTGGTTCGGGTTCGTCTTCCGTATCCCGTCCTGGACCGGCGAGCCGAAGCAGGACTGCCCCGAGGGCACCCTGCTCTGGACCGACCTGGCCGACATCCTGGCCGGCCGGGTGCCGATGTGGGAGAGCGACCACCACTTCCTGCCCCTGGTCTTCGCCCCCGAGCCCCGCGTCTTCCACGGCGTCATGCCTTTCAAGGACGGCAAGGCCCAAAGCTGGAGCTGGAGCTGACTCCGCCGTCACCCCCCGTCGCGAAGGCCGGCAGCAACGCTGATCTGAGCAGGAGAGACCTAATCCAGCCCGGATAGGTCTCTCCCGCTCAGATCAACAACGCACAACGCCAACGCCCCCGACAAACCAGACAGCGCCCCGCCCGCAACCACCACAAACCGAAACACCCCGACGAAGCAATCAACGGACAGCTTTAGACCGCGACCGAAGTCGCGAGTCGACCGAGCGCCGCCGCACCGTCTGGAGCCCGAGGACCGCGCCGCGAAGCGGTCGCGGCCCGCAGGGCGAAGACGGTGCACTTAGGCGGCGCGAAGCGGAGCGAGCCAGCCGAGCCGCAGGCGAGGCCAACCAACTCAGAACCGGGGCATACCGCCGAACTGGCGGTCGCCGGCGTCGCCGAGGCCGGGGACGATGAACTTCCGGTCGTTGAGCCCTTCGTCGATGGAGGCGGTGACGACGCGCAGCGGCAGGCCGGAGCGGCGCAGCCGGTCGATGCCTTCGGGGGCGGCGAGTACGCAGAGCACGGTCATGTCGGTGCAGCCGCGTTCGGTGAGCAGCCGGCAGCAGTGTTCGAGCGATCCGCCGGTGGCGAGCATCGGGTCGAGGACGAGGACCGGGATGCCGGTGAGGTCGGCGGGAAGCGACTCCATGTAGGCGCGGGGCTCGTAGGTGTGTTCGTCGCGGGCGAGGCCGACGAAGCCCATCGACGATTCGGGGAGCAGGGCGAGGGCGGCGTCGGCCATGCCGAGGCCGGCGCGCAGGACCGGTACGAGCAGTGGCGGGTTGGCGAGCCGGGTGCCCTGGGTGGGGCCGACCGGGGTTTCGACGGGGTAGCGCTCGGCGGGGAAGGTGCGGGCCGCCTCGTACACGAGCATGGTGGTGAGTTCGTGCAGGGCGGCGCGGAACGCCGCCGAGTCGGTGCGGGCGTCGCGCATCGCGGTGAGTCGCGAGCCGGCCAAAACATGATCAACTACGAGTACGTCCACGATCGCTCAACCTACCCGCCCGTACGCACCTGCCCTTACCGAGGCGTGGGCGTACCCGTCGGCCCCGTCCCGGGCGTAGGTGGGTCGATGGGCGCCGTCCGGCGAGCCGGATCGCGGGATCGGCGCGTGCGTAGACTCGGGCCTATGACGGCGACAACGGTGTCCGAGCTGTCCCATGTGACAGGGTCAGAGGCGGCTCTTCGTGCTTTCCTGCACGGGTTGCCCGGTGTCGACCAGGTGGGCGCGGAGCAGCGGGCCGCGATGCTCGGCACCCGGTCGATCAAGACGACGGCCAAGGCGCGGGCGATCGACCTGGCGATCCGGATGGTCGACCTGACCACGCTGGAGGGCGCCGACACCCCGGGCAAGGTCCGCGCGCTGTCGGCGAAGGCGGTACGCCCCGACCCGGCCGACCCGTCCTGTCCGGCGGTGGCGGCGGTCTGTGTCTATCCGGCGATGGTGCCGGTGGCGGCCGAGGTGCTGCGCGGGACCGGGGTGCACCTGGCGAGCGTGGCGACCGCGTTCCCGTCCGGGCAGGCGCCGCTGGAGGTCAAGCTCGCCGACACCCGGGCCGCGGTGGCGGCCGGCGCCGACGAGATCGACATGGTGATCAACCGGGGCGCCTTCCTGTCCGGCCGTTACCTGGAGGTCTTCGAGGAGATCACCGCCGTGAAGGAGGCGTGCGGCGCCGCGCACCTGAAGGTGATCCTGGAGACCGGCGAGCTGGCGACGTACGACAACGTGCGCCGTGCCTCGTGGCTGGCGATGTTGGCCGGCGGCGATTTCATCAAGACCTCCACCGGCAAGGTCCCGGTGGCGGCGACGCTGCCGGTGACGCTGGTGATGCTGGAGGCCGTACGCGACTTCCGGGCCCGCACCGGCCGGCAGGTCGGGGTCAAGCCGGCCGGCGGCATCCGCACCACCAAGGACGCGGTCAAATACCTGGTGCTGGTCAACGAGACCGCCGGGGAAGACTGGCTCGACCCGGACTGGTTCCGGTTCGGCGCGTCGACGCTGCTCAACGACCTGCTGATGCAGCGGACCAAGTTGACCACCGGCGCCTACTCCGGCCCCGACTACTTCACGCTGGACTGATCATGGGTGTCTTCGAATACGCCCCGGCGCCCGAGTCGCGCGCCGTGGTCGACCTCAAGCCGTCGTACGGGCTGTTCATCGGCGGCGAGTTCGTTGAGCCGGCCGACGGCGGCAGCTTCAAGTCGGTGAATCCGGCGTCGGAGGAGGTGCTAGCCGAGGTCGCCGAGGCGGGCGCGGCCGACGTCGACCGCGCGGTGCGCGCCGCCCGGAAGGCGTACGACAAGGTGTGGGGTCCGATGCCCGGCCGGGACCGGGCCAAGTACCTCTACCGGATCGCCCGGATCGTCCAGGAGCGCGGCCGGGAGCTGGCGGTGCTGGAGTCGCTCGACAACGGCAAGCCGATCCGCGAGTCGCGTGACGTCGACATCCCGCTGGTGGCGGCACACTTCTTCTACTACGCGGGCTGGGCCGACAAGCTCGCCCACGCCGGGTACGGCCCGGACCCGCGCCCGCTGGGCGTGGCCGGCCAGGTGATCCCGTGGAACTTCCCGCTGCTGATGCTGGCCTGGAAGATCGCGCCGGCGCTGGCGGCGGGCAACACGGTGGTGCTCAAGCCGGCCGAGACGACGCCGCTGTCCGCGCTGCTGTTCGCCGAGATCTGCCAGCAGGCGGACCTGCCGCCGGGCGTGGTCAACATCGTGACCGGGGCCGGCGAGACCGGCCGGGCGCTGGTGGAGCACGCCGGCGTGGACAAGGTGGCGTTCACCGGGTCGACGCAGGTCGGCAAGCAGATCGCCCGCTCGGTGGCCGGCACCCGTAAGAAGGTCACCCTGGAGCTGGGTGGCAAGGCCGCCAACATCGTCTTCGACGACGCGCCGGTCGACCAGGCGGTCGAGGGCATCGTCAACGGCATCTTCTTCAACCAGGGCCACGTCTGCTGCGCGGGTTCGCGGCTGCTGGTGCAGGAGTCGGCGTACGACGAGGTGCTGGAGTCGCTGAAGCGGCGGATGGCCCGGCTGCGGGTCGGTGACCCGCTCGACAAGAACACCGACATCGGCGCGATCAACTCGGCGGAGCAGCTGGACCGGATCCGTACGCTGTCCGACATCGGCGCCGAGGAAGGCGCGCAGCGCTGGTCGCCGCCGTGCGAGCTGCCCGACCGCGGGTTCTGGTTCGCCCCGACGATCTTCACCGGGGTCACCCAGGCGCACCGGATCGCCCGCGAGGAGATCTTCGGCCCGGTGCTGTCGGTGCTGACGTTCCGCACTCCGGCCGAGGCGGTCGAGAAGGCCAACAACACGCCGTACGGGCTGTCGGCCGGGATCTGGACCGAGAAGGGTTCCCGGATCCTGTGGATGGCCGACCGGCTGCGTGCCGGTGTGGTGTGGGCCAACACGTTCAACAAGTTCGACCCGACCTCGCCGTTCGGCGGCTACAAGGAGTCGGGCTACGGCCGCGAGGGTGGCCGGCACGGGCTGGAGGCTTACCTCGATGTCTGAGCGGCAGCGGGTGGCGGTGCGCAAGACGTACAAGCTGTTCGTCGGCGGGAAGTTCCCGCGCAGCGAGTCGGGACGGTCGTATCTGGTGCAGGACTCGAACGTGGCGCTGGCCTCGCGTAAGGATGCCCGGGACGCGGTCGTCGCGGCGCGGGCGGCGGTGAAGGGGTGGTCCGGGGCGACCGCCTACAACCGGGGGCAGATCCTCTACCGGATCGCCGAGATGCTGGAGGGCCGCCGCGACCAGTTCGTCGGCCTGGGGCTGGCGGCCGACGAGGTCGACGAGGCGATCGACCGGTGGGTCTGGTACGCCGGCTGGGCCGACAAGATCGCGCAGGTGTACGGCGGGGCCAACCCGGTCGCCGGGCCGTACTTCAACCTGTCGGCGCCGGAGCCGACCGGGGTGGTGGCGGTCGTCGCACCGCAGGCGCCCGCGCTGCTCGGCCTGGTCGGCGTCGTCGCGCCGGCGATCGTGACCGGCAACACGGTGGTGGTGCTGGCGGCCGAGGAGTCGCCGCTGGCGGCGATCACCCTCGCCGAGGTGCTGGCCACCTCCGACCTGCCGGGTGGGGTGGTCAACATCCTGACCGGCCGGGTGGCCGAGACCGCGCCGTGGCTGGCCGCGCACATGGACGTCAACGCCGTCGACCTGACCGGGGTGACCGAGCCGGAGCTGGCCGCCGACCTGGAGCGGGCGGCGGCCGAGAACCTGAAGCGGGTGCTCCGCCCGCCGGCGGACGCACCGGACTGGTCGGCCGACCCGGGCGTGCACCGGATGACCGCGTTCCTGGAGACCAAGACGGTCTGGCATCCCCGGGGGATCTGACCGCACCGGGCATCTACTACACGCTGTAGGCTTAGCCCGTGATACGACTGGGTGACCTCGAGCGGGCCGTGATGGACGTGTTGTGGGATCGCGGCCCCGCCGCTGACGGGCGGGTCGGGGTGAGCGTCCGTGAGGTCGCCGAGGCACTGCACGACCGCGAGCTGGCCTACACGACGGTGATGACGGTCCTCGACCGGCTGGCCGGCAAGGGCATGGTCGAGCGCGAGCGCGAGGGTAGGGCCTGGAGCTACCGGCCGGCGGCGACCCGCGAGGCATACATCGCCCAGTTGATGCTGGACGCGCTCGACCTGGCCGGCAGCCGGGACGCGGCACTGGTGCGGTTCGCCCGGTCGGTGACCGGAACCGAGGCCGACGTGCTGCGGGCGGCGCTGGCCGCCGAGGCCGAGCCGGCCATGGCGGACGAGGCCGCGGACCGGCGAGGCTGATCCGGTGGTCCAGGCCGTCCACTTCGCCGCATCGCTCCTGGCCTGTTATGTGACCGCCCAGGTGCTGCTGCGTACGGGTTGGTTGGGTCGCTCGTGGACGTGGCACAGTCCACGGGTGGCGATCGTGTGCTGGCAGGCGCTCGGCCTGGCGTTCGGGTTGTCGGCGATCGGCCTGCCGATGGCGCTGGGGCTCGGGCCGTACGGGACGGGCACCGGCGCGGCCCTGTGGATGCTGGCGACCGACCTGTTCGGTGGCCGGCTGCCGGCGGGGATGACCGTGGTGCACCTGGGGCTGGTCGGGATCGGGTTCGGGGTGGCCGCGACGCTGCTCGGGACGCTGGCCCGCAGCCTGCTCGGTGCGTTGCGCGTCCAGCGCCGGCACCGCGACCTGCTGACCCTGGTGGCGCGGAACGATCCGGCGGTGCCGGGCGCGCTGATACTCGACCATCCGAGCGCGGCGGCCTACTGCCTGCCCGGCGTACGGCCGCGCGTGGTGGTCAGTGCCGGCACCCTCTCCCTGCTCGACCGGTCGCAGCTGGCGGCGGTGCTCAGCCACGAACGGGCGCACGCCGACGAGCGGCACGACCTGGTGCTGTTGCCGTTCACCGCGCTGTGCCGGGCGCTGCCCTGGGTGCGCTGGGTGCGTACGGCGCACGACGAGGTGGCGCTGCTGGTGGAGATGCGCGCCGACGACAAGGCGCGGCGGCTGCACGCCGACGAGTCGCTGGCGGCGGCGTTGCTGCGGTTCGCGACCGCGCCGTCGCGGGTGACCCCGGCCGGGGCGCTCGGCATCGCCGACAGCCATCTCGACGCCCGGGTACGCCGGCTGCGGGCGACCGGCCGGCCGCCGCGGCTGCGGGTGGCGTCGGCGCTGGGCGTGGCGGCGCTGCTGGTGTCAATACCGGTCACCCTCTTCGTTTCCTGAGCCCGGCCAGCCGCCCGGGCACGCGGGATACCGACTCCTATAGGTAGGCAAACTACGTGTAGCCTGCCCCGCAATGGTGGCCCGGCCTGGGCCCGAAGACCGGAGGGTGGCCATGGACCCGCTGCTCCTCGCGCGCCTGCAGTTCGCCACGACGACCTCGGCGCACTTCCTCTTCGTACTGGTGACGCTCGGCCTCGTGACCCTGCTCGTCTACCTGCACACCGCCTGGTTCGTGACCAAGAAGCCGGAGTACGAGCGGCTGCTGCGCTTCTGGGGCACCCTCTACGTGATCAACTACGTGCTCGGCATCGGCACCGGCATCGTGCTGGAGTTCCAGTTCGGGCTCAACTGGAGCGGGCTGTCCCGCTACGTCGGCAACGTCTTCGGGGCGCCGCTGGCGATGGAGACGCTGGTCGCGTTCTTCCTCGAGTCGACGTTCCTCGGCATGTGGATCTTCGGTTGGCACCGGCTGCGGCGGGGCGTACACCTGGCACTGCTCTGGGGCGTCGCGCTGACCGCGTACCTGTCGGCGTTCTGGGTCATGGTCGCGAACGCGTGGCTGCAGAACCCGGTCGGCTACCGGATCGAGGACGGCGTCGCGCACCTCACCGACTTCGGCGCCCTGCTCACCAACCCCGCGTTGGGCAGCGCGCTCGGGCACGTCGTCGCCGCCGCGCTGGTCACCGGCGGGACTCTGATGGCCGGGGTCAGCGCCTGGCACCTGATCCGGCGTACGCCCGACCACGACCTCTTCCGGCGGTCGCTGCGGATCGGCCTGGTCACCACGACGGTCGCCACGATCGCCACGGTCGGCTTCGGCTTCGCGCAGTTCGTCGTGCTCGCCACCACCCAGCCCACCAAGCTCGGCGGCGACCCGGCCGACAGCGCCGCGCTGATAGACGAGTGGACCACCCGGTTCGGGCCTGGCGAGTACTCGCCACCGGCATGGACCGGTGTCCCACTCGAACTGATGATCATGATCGGATTCGGTCTGCTGCTCCTCGCCGTGCTCGTGCCGCTCTGCTGGCGGGACTACATCATCCGGCTCCGGTTCCCGCTCTACCTGCTGCTGTTCGCCGTACCGCTGCCGTTCCTCGCCTCGATCTCCGGCTGGATCACCCGTGAGGTCGGTCGCCAGCCCTGGGCGGTCTACGGGCTGCTCAGCACCACCGACGCGGTCACCCCGGCCAGCGGCGGGCTCATGCTCACCTCGCTGATCGGCTTCACCCTGCTGCTCGGCGCGCTCGTGGTCGCCAACTGGATCATCTTCGCCCGGTACGCGGCCCGGGGCGCACACCCCGACCTGGCTCTCGGCCGGCCGGTCGACGACCAGCCCGCGGCTCCCCGCCCCGACCCGGCGCTCGTCTGAGGAGGCCCCGATGGAAACCCTCTGGTACGCCCTGTTCGGCCTCTTCTTCGCCACCTACCTGGTGCTCGGCGGCTACGACTACGGCACCGGGCTGCTGCTCGCCCGCACCCGCTCCGTCGACGGCCGGCGGGCCATCCTCAACGCCGTCGGACCCTTCTTCCTCGGCAACGAGGTCTGGCTGGTCGCGGCCATCGGCATCCTCATCGGCGCCTTCCCGTTCCTCGAAGGCGAACTCCTCTCCGGCCTGTACCCCGCGCTCGCGCTCGCGCTGGCCGGTGTCGTCGTCGTCACCGTCGCCGTACAACTGCGCAGCCGGCCGGCCAGCCCTCGGATCCGCACCGCCTGGGACCGCGCCGTCATCGCCGGTTCCGTGACCGCCGCACTCGGTTGGGGTGCCGTGCTGGCCGGGCTGCTCCAGGGGGTCCCGCTCCAGTCCGGGCGGCACGCCATCGGCGTCGGGCACGTCTTCACCCCGTTCGTCGCCGCCGGGGCGCTCGCCCTGCTGGCCCTGGTCACCGTGCACGGCGCCGCCTTCCTCGCGCTGCGCCTGCCGGCCGAGCCGGCCGACCACTTCGCCCGGCTCGGCCGCCGCCTGGCACCGGCCGCGATCGGCGCCGTCGGCCTGGCCGCCGCCGTCGGCGCCCTGTCCGACCGGGTACGCGCCGCCGTCCAGCAGCCGGGTGTGGCCGTACTCATGCTCGTGGTCCTGGTCACCGCACTGGCCGTCGCCGGCACCGCGATCACCCGGCGTCCCGGGCTCGCGTTCACCGCCACCTCGCTCGCGGTCGCCCTGCCGGTGCTGCTCGTCGGGGCCGCGACCTGGCCGTACGCGCTGTTCTCCAGTGCCGACCCGGCCGCCGGCATCACCGTCGCCGAGGCCGCCGCCAGCGACCCCACCCTGCGCTTGCTGACCTGGGCGGCGCTGCCGCTCCTGCCGGCCCTACTAGGCTTTCAACTGATGAGCTGGTGGGTCTTCCGCGGACGCACCGACGGCCGGGCA
The DNA here is from genome assembly GCF_040655695.1 of Polymorphospora sp. NPDC050346. NCBI lineage: Bacteria > Bacillati > Actinomycetota > Actinomycetes > Micromonosporales > Micromonosporaceae > Polymorphospora > Polymorphospora sp. NPDC050346. Next base: position 53,877 of record NZ_JBFAKM010000017.1, read on the forward strand.
CCGGTGTACTGGTGAGCAACCGCCGCCCCTTCGATCCGCGCCTGCTGCGCCGGGTCCCCGCGACCCGGCGCCACCTGGCCGTGCTCGGACTCCTGGGGGTCGGCGCCGCCGCACTGGTCATCACGCAGGCGACCGCGCTCGCGACCGTGCTGGCCGAGGCGATCCACGGCCGGCTCGACCGCACCGCGCTCGCCGTCTTCGTCGTCACCGTCGCCGCCCGGGCCGGGCTGGTCTGGGCACAGGGCGTGGTCGCCGCCCGCAGCGCCGCCGCGGTCAAGGCGGCGCTGCGGGTCGACCTGCTCGACGCGGTCGGCCGGCGCGGCCCGGGCTGGCTCGCCGGCCAGCGGGCCGGCACGATCGCCACCCTCACCGGGCGCGGGCTGGACGCGCTCGACGCCTACTTCACCGGCTACCTGCCCCAACTCGTGCTCAGCGTCACCGTGCCGATCGCGGTGCTGGCCCGGCTGACCTTCGCCGACTGGAGTTCGGCGCTGATCGTCGCGGTCACCCTGCCGCTCATCCCGATCTTCGGCGCACTGCTCGGCTGGCAGGCGCAGGCCGCGACCGAACGGCAGTGGCGCCGGCTGTCCCGGCTCGGCGGGCACTTCCTCGACATGGTCGCCGGGCTGCCCACGCTGCGCGCCTTCGGCCGGGCCCGGGCCCAGGTCGACGTCGTACGCCGGATGGCCGACGGCCACCGCCGGGCCACGATGAGCACCCTGCGCATCGCGTTCCTGTCGGCACTCGTGCTGGAACTGGTCGCCACGCTGTCGGTGGCGCTGGTCGCCGTACCGATCGGGCTGCGGCTGCTCGGCGGCGGGCTGACCCTCCAGACCGCGCTGCTGGTGCTGCTGCTCACCCCCGAGGCATACCTGCCGCTGCGGGCCGCCGGCAGCCGCTTCCACGCCAGCATGGAAGGGCTGACCGCGCTCGACGAGGCGCTGACCCTGTCCACCCGGGAGAAGCCCGGCCCCGGTGCCACGGCCACCCCACGCGAGGCGGCGGCCACCCCCGCGCCGGGCGGCGCGATCCGGCTGGAGTCGGTGACCGTCGACTACGGGCGTACGGTCGCCCTGCGCGACGTCTCGCTGACCATCCGGCCCGGTGAACGGATCGCGGTCGTCGGCCCCAGCGGCGCCGGCAAGAGCACGCTGCTCGGCCTGCTGCTCGGGTTCGTCACCCCGACGGGCGGGCGGGTCGTCACCGGCGCCGACCGGTGGCCGGCCACCGGCGACGAACCCGGGCTGGTGCTCGTCGACGGCGCCGGCCCCGCCGACGTCGACCTCGACGCCTGGCGGCGGCGGATCGCCTGGGTGCCGCAACGCGCCCACCTGTTCGCCGCCTCGCTGGCCGACAACATCCGGCTCGGCCACCCCGATGCCCCGGCCGACGCCGTACGGCGGGCGGTGCACGCCGCGAACCTCGACGACGTCGTACTCGGCCTGCCCGACGGGCTCGACACCCTGCTCGGCGAACGCGGTCACGGCCTGTCCAGCGGGCAGCGGCAGCGGGTCGCCCTGGCCCGCGCCTTCCTGCGGGTCGAGTTCGCCGGCCCCGAGCCGCTGATCCTGCTCGACGAGCCGACCGCGCGCCTCGACGGTGCCGCCGAGGCGGTCGTCCTCGACGCCACCCGTCGCCTGGTCGTCGGCCGGACCGCGTTGCTCGTCGCCCACCGGCCGGCACTGCTTCGGGAGGCCGACCGGGTGCTGCGCGTCGACGACGGGACGGTCCGCGAACTGACCCCCGACCGTCCGACGCCCGACGTGGTGGCGACCGCATGACGCCCACCACCGCCGACCGGACGACCGCAACGGTCCCGTCGCCCACGCCGGCCCCGGCCGGAACCGGCGGCCGGGCGGACACCCGCGCCGGTGGCCGGGGCGGCGGTGGCACCCCGGCCGGAGCGCGCCGGCTCGGCGCCGAACGCACCGTGCTGCGGCTCGCCCGCCCCTACCTGCCCCGGCTGGTCGGCGCGGGGCTGCTCGCCGCCGGCACCGAGATCGCCGGGCTCGCCCTGATGGCGACCGCGACCTGGCTGCTGATGACCGCCGCCGGCCGCCCCGAACTCGACACCCTGACCGTCGCCATCGTCTCGGTACGGGCGCTGGCCATCGGGCGGGGCGTGCTGCGCTACACCGAACGGCTCGCCGGCCACGACGCCGTCCTGCGGATGGTCACCGACGTACGGGCCCGGGTGTTCGCGACGCTGGCCGCCCGGCCCGGACCGGTCGCCGGTCAACGTTCCGGTGACGCGCTCAGCCGGCTGGTCTCCGACGTCGAGGCCGTGCAGGACCTGGTGCTGCGGGTGCTCGTACCGGCCGCCGCCGCGACCGTGGTCGGCCTGCTGGCGGTCGCCGGCACGGCGTTCGTCTCCCCGGTGGCGGCGCTGTGCCTGCTCGCCGGGCTGCTGGTCGCCGGCGTCGCGCTGCCCGTCGCGGCGACCGCACTGACCCGCCGTACGGCCGACCGGGTGGCCCCGCTGCGCGGCGCGCTCGCCGTCGACGCGGTCGACCTGACCCAGGGCGCGGCCGACCTGGCCGCCTTCGGAGCGACCCGGGGAGCACTCGACCGGGCCGGGACGCGGGCCGCCGAACTCGCCCGGCTCGAACGCCGGCTCGCGGTCACCGGCTGGGCGGTCGACGGCGCCGGCACCCTGGTCGTCGGCGCGACGGTGGCCGCGGTGGTGGTCGCCGCGCTGGGCGCCGACGTCGGCGGGGTCCTCGTCGGGGTGCTGGCCGTCGGCACCCTCGCCGCGGTCGAGGCGACGCTGGCGCTGGTCGGCGCCGCCCGGCAGTGGACGCTGCTGCGCACCGCGCTCGGCCGGGTCGCCGACCTGCTCGGACCCGACCGGCCGGCCGCGCCCGCACCCGCCGCCCCAGGCCCGCCGGTGCCCGCCGACCCGAGCCCGCCGATGCCCGCCGACCCGAGCCCGCCGATGCCCGCCGGGCCGGCCGGCGCCGGGTCCACGCCTGACCGGGCGCCGGGCGGCTCCGGTCACGACTGCCGGCTCGACGGCGTGACGGTGCGCTACCGGGCCGGCGCCGCCCCGGCGCTCGACGACGTACACCTCGACCTGCCCGCCGGCCGCCGGATAGCGGTCGTCGGGCCGAGCGGCGCGGGCAAGAGCACCCTGCTCGGCGTGCTGACCGGCACGGTCCGGCCGACCGCCGGCACGGCCACCGTCGACGGCACCGACCTGTTCGGCCACGATCCGGAACGACTCCCCCGGCTCGTCGGCGGCCTGCTCGCCGAGGCGTACGTGTTCCACGCCACCGTGCGCGAGAACCTCCTGCTCGGCCGGGCCGACGCCGACGCCGACGAGCTGGCCGCCGCGGCGGCCGCCGCCGGCCTGCTCGACTGGATACGCCAGCAGCCCGACGGCTGGGACACCGTGGTCGGCGAGGACGGCGCCCAGCTCTCCGGCGGCCAGCGGCAACGGCTGGCCCTGGCCCGGGCGCTGCTCGCCGCGCCCGCCGTACTCGTGCTCGACGAGCCGACCGAGGGCCTCGACCCGACGGCCGCGGACGCTGTCCTCGACGGTGTGCTCGCCGGCCTCGACCCGCGACGCAGCCTGGTGCTGGTCACCCACCGGCTGCGCGGGCTCACCGGCGTCGACGAGGTGCTGATCCTCGACGCCGGGCGGATCACGCAGCGCGGCACCGCCGCCGAGCTGGCCCACCGGCCCGGCTGGTACCGCGACCAGTGGCAGCTCCAGGAGGCCGCCGAGCGCGGCTATCTGGCGCTCGGCCCGGCCTAGGGGATGGCCGGGCGTGATGCCGGCCACCCTGATCCGGATATCCGGACAAGTTCCTGACGCGCCCGCGGATGCGTCGTGGCAGGCTGGCGACCATGCCCGTCCCCGCCGCCGAGATCGACGACTACCTGCGTACGCTCGGCCAACGGCTGCACGGACCCCGCCGGCTGAGGGCCGACCTGCTCGCCGAGGCCCGCGACAGCCTGGAGGACGCCGCGGCGGCGTACGAGCGGGCCGGGCTGGCGCCGGTGGCCGCGCGGCGCCGGGCGGTGGCCGAGTTCGGCACCCCCGGCGAACTCGTCCCCGCCTACCAGGCCGAGCTGGCCGCGGCGGGGACCCGGACCCTGGCGCTCCGGATCCTGGTCGTGGCCATCGTGCTGCTCTCGTCGGCCGACCTGATGTGGCAGGGCGCACCGTGGACCGGCGTACGCCCGCCGGCCGGATACCTGGCGCTGTCCGCCTCGCTCGACCTCTTCTGGATCGTCACCGGCCTGCTCGCCGCCGGGGCCTGGCTCGGGCTGAGGTACGCCGCCCGGCACGGTGCGCCGGTTCGGCTGCCCCGCCTGCTCGGCCGGTCGATGGCGGCGTGCGTCGGGCTGGCCGCCGGTGCCGGCGTGACCCTCTACGCCTGGTCGCTCGTGATGTGGGACGCCGCGGTGCGCTGGCCGCCGATGCTGGTCGGGATGGTCGCGACCGGCGTGGCGTTCGTTTGGCTGGCGGGGGCGGTACGCGGCTGCCTGGCCGGTACCCGCTGAACGGCGCCGGTGCCCGGCGCTCCGCGGCGGTGGTACGGACCGGCGGTCAGGTGGCGGCCGGCGGCGGCTCGTCGACGCCGAGGAAGCGGCCGACGGTGGCGCTGAACTCCTGCCATCCGGTCCGCTCGGTGCGCAGGGCACCGTGTCCGGCCCGGGTGAGGCGGTAGGTGCGCCGCTGCCGCCCGCTGACCGTGCTCCACTCGCTCTCGACCAGTCCGGCGCGCTCCAGCCGGCGCAGCGCCGGATAGACGGTTCCGGTCGGCAGGTCGAGCACCCCGCCGCTGCGCGCCCGGAGGGCCTCGATGATGGCGTAGCCGTGCAGGGCGCCTCCTGCGAGCACCGCGAGCAGCAGTGCGTCGAGGTGGCCGTGCAGCGCCTGCGCCTTCATAGGTAGCAAGGCTACTAATGGTTGGACCGATCTCCAACGGGGTGCGCCGTTCGCCGTCGACGGCCGCACACTAGGGTGTGCCCAGAGTCACCGACCCGACAGACCGGGTCGGCGTCGCAACCTGATTGGACCCGGAGGTCAGCGTGGCCCGCAAGTCGACTCACCGACCCGACGCCGACGAGCCCGAGGTCGAGGCCGAGGCCGCCCTCGACACGGACACGGACACCGACGACGTCGACCTCGACAAGGACGACGACGGGGCCGCCGCTCCGCCCGCCGACCGGTCGCTGTGGTCGGACGTACGGATCGACCCGATCGAGATCGCGCTGCCGTCGGGTGCGGGTTTCACCCTCCGCGCCTACCGGATGTCTTCCGAGGTCACGCCGACCGACATTGGCGAGCGGGAGGACGAGGACCTTTTCGCCAGCCGGACCCGTCCCGCCGTCGACGACGAGGACGACGAGACCGTGGTGATCCTCGACGAGGAGTTCGCCGCGCTGTCGGCGGAGACCGACGAAGAGGAAGAGCAGGACCGCAAGTCCCGCCGCGGCAAGGACAAGAAGAAGGCGGACGCCAAGAAGTCGGACGACGACGAGTCGGACGAGTCGGAGGGCAAGGACGCCGAGGTCGACACGGACAAGGCCACCGACGCCGAAGAGGCCGAGGAAGCCGAGGACGAGGAGCCGGACGACGAGGAGGTCCCGGCCTTCCTGAGCCACCGCGGCAAGCTGCTGCTCTTCAAGACGCCGGAGGCGCTGGTCAGCTTCGTCCGGTCCGGGGCGCCCAACGATCTGACCCAGTTGGACGGTTGGCCCCAGCTTGTCGAGCGACTCCAGCCCGCCGACGTCGCACCGCTCGACGAGGACTCGTACGAACTCGACCTGGTGGTGGAGAACCTCCGCGGCGGCCACGACGTCTGGGACTCGACGCTGCTCATCGAAGCCGGTGAGGTGTCGCGTGACCTGGCCTACGCCCTGCGCCTGCCGGCGGTTCTCGACATGCTCTCGCCCGGATCCAGCCTCGACGATCTCGACGAGGCGCTACGGTCGACCGTGAAGGGTGGCCTCGGTGGTTTCATGGGACGCCGCCGCCTGAAGAAAATCGGGGCACAAACGGCAAGTCTCGGTTGGCGCACGATTATCGGGAAGATCTCTGCTGCTGTGGACTGGCGCGACTGACCCCTCAACGGGGAACATCAGTCCTTGGCACACGACATGTGTCCCGGGAGGAGGACGACGCCGTGGCGCTCGTGCGGGTGTACTGCGGTCTCGCATCGGTGGATTCGGCAGCCGCACCGGCCTCGGCCGGCGCGACGCTGACAGCCGCAGTGGTCGACGACGCCGGACGGCTGCTCGACGTATGCGAGATCGGCGACGATCCGGCTGGCTACGCCAAGCTCGGTGTCCTGCTCGCCGGCCGATCGAGCGGATCGAGCGGAGCGGTGGTCGCCGCCGACAGCGACGACCACCTGGTGACCTCGCTCCTCACCGCCGCGGGCCGGCCGCTGGCGATCGCCGACGACGACTCGGTGGACGACTACGCCGAGCGGTTCGCCGACGACGACTCGCCCACCGAGATCTCCTCCCCGGCCGGGACCCGTCGGGCCGTCGGCCTCGCCCGGGCGCTCCAGGCGGGCGCGATCTCCGCGACGACTCTGCCCGCTCCGCGTGACCTCGCCGCGTTCAAGCCGGCCCTCGCCGCCCACCTCGCGCTCGCCAGCGGCCGCCATTCGGCCGCCGTCGCGCTGCGCGAGGTGCTGCGCGAGCTGTACCCGGCCGCGCTGCGGGCCTACCCCGACCCCGCCGAGCCGCTGTCGCTGGCGGTCCTCGACGCGCTGCCCGAGCCCGGCATGCTCGGCGGCTCCGGCAATCGGGGCCGGGACACGACGGTGGCGGCCGAAGCGGTCGCCGCCCACCTGGCCGCCGACGGCATCGCCGACACCGAGACGATCACCAATGCGGTGACCGCGCTTCGGCTGGCCATCGCCGAGACCCCGGCTCGTGGCACCAACACGACCGCGATCACGTCGGCGACCGCGGAGGCCGTCCGCCAGGCGGTCGCGGCCGTACGGGCATGTGACGCCGGCTGCGACGCGCTCGTCGCCACGCTCTCGGCCCGGATCACCGCGCCACCGTCGACCGCCGGCCGTCGCACCCGACGGACCGCGTCGGCGTCTTCGGAGGCCCCGACGTCGGCACCACCGGCCGCCGGGCCTCGCCCGGTCCACCCCGCCGCGGAGCGCACCCCGGTCGGTGGCCGTCGCAATCGCCTCGCGCCCGAGGCCGGCACCGCTCCGGCGGCACCTCGACCGCTCGCGCCGCCACCGGTGGCCCCCGATCCGGTCGCACCACCGCCGGTGGCGCCCCGCCCGGCGGCTCCCGCAGCGGCGCTGACGCCCACCTCGGCTCCGCCGGTATCGGCCCCGCCGGTGTCCGGGCCGCCTTTCCCGCTCGCCCCGGCGGCCCAGCACCGGCTCGACCCGCCGCACAACCGGCCGATCTCGGCCCCGCCACCGCCTCCGCCGGGCATGACGCCGATCGTGCCGGCCCAGCGGGTCGCCTCCTCCGAGGCCGACACCGACAACCGTTCGCAGCGGCCGTCGCCGCCTTCCGAGCCGTCCGGCCCGGGCCGACGGGCGGCCGCGGCCCGCACGCCGGAAGGGCTGCCCCGACGGGGTGCCTCGCCCGACGCCGACGCGCCGTCCCGACGTCCCGACGTCCCGGCACCGTCCACGCCGGACCGGCCGGCCCGGCGTGGCCCGGTGCCGCCGGCCGAGGCGGGCGAGCCGTTCCGGGCGCCGATCACCGCCGCGGCGATCAACAGTGCCCGCGCCGAACGGCAGCGCCCGACCCCGATCGTGCCCCGCCCGAACACCAGGGGTGAGCAGCCGTCGGCGAAGGCCGGCTTCAACGCGACCGACTTCGTGGTGCCGCTGCCGGCTTCCCGGCCGCCGGCAGAGGAGACGCCGGCGGCGGAGCCCGGTTCCCGGGCGGCCTGGCCCCTGGTCGGCCCCGCCGACGAGAGCGGCGAGGGGACCGACCGGCGGGAGCCGGCGTACGACCTCGACAGCCGGGACCGGTCCCGCGGCGGACCCGGCGAGCCGACCGGTGAGACCCGGGTCAAGCCGCCGTGGCTGGCCGACGACCTGCCGCCGGAGCCACCCTCACTGCGGTTGGTCGAACCGCGCCCGGTCGTCGCCCCGGCGGCGCGCCAGGAGCAGCCCACCGGACCGGCGGGCACCGCTCGCCCGGCTCCCCGGCCCGACAAGCCCCGCCCCGACGCCCCGCAGCCCGACCCCGCGCCCCTGCGCCTGGTCGAACCCGGGTCCGACCGCGGCCCCCAGCCCCGCCAGGCCGGGCCCGAACGTGCCGCGCCGCCCGTCGTGTCGTCCGAGGGCGACAACGACCTGCTCATCTTCGCCGCCGCGTCCGCGTGGTTCTCCGGGCAGGACGAGGAGGGCACCGAACTCGAGTGGTCGTCCACGGCCGACAGTGGCTGGCGGGCCGCCGAGCAGGCCGCGCAGCCGTCGGTCGGCGTAGAGACCGCCGCCGGGCTGCCGAAGCGCGTCCCCCAGGCCAACCTCGTACCCGGCTCTCCGCTGCGGGAGGAACGGCCGCTGCGGATCGTGCGGGACGCGGCCCGGATCGCCGAGAACACGACCGGCTACTTCAGCGGCTGGCGGCGCGGGCAGGAGATCGGCGGATACGCCGTCGGTGGCCGTCCGGGCCGGGAGGCCGCCGGTGGCTGGGACTTCAGCCGGGACCACGGTGGCCGCGAGGAGAGCGACCGGGAATACGAGTACCGTTCGGCCGGCCACCGGTCCTGACGTCGCCCGTACGCCCCGGCTCGTCCGGGGCGTTTCCGGGTCGCCCGGTCCGGCGTCCCACCCGACGGTGGACGGCCATCACGCCCGGGGCCCACTCTCGCCCATCCCTTTTGCAGCCGGAACACGAACGCGGCGGGCCCTCCAGATGGAGTGCCCGCCGCGTTGTTCGGTCTGTGCGTGCCGAGCCGTCAGGCCGGGGCGACGGCCCGCGACCGGCGCATCGTCAGGACGTATTCGACCAGCGAGATCAGCACGTGCTTCGTCGACTCCCGGTTCCGCGCGTCGCACGCCACCACCGGGACCTCGCTCGGGATCGCGAGGGCGTCACGGACGTCCTGCGGGTCGTGGTACTGCATCCCGTCGAAGCAGTTGATGGCGATCAGGTATGGCAGCCGGCGATGTTCGAAGAAGTCGATCGCGGCGAAGCAGTCGGCCAGCCGACGGGTGTCGACGAGCACGACCGCACCGATCGCACCCCGGACCAGTTCGTCCCACATGAACCAGAAACGCGTCTGGCCCGGCGTGCCGAACAGGTAGAGGATGAGGTCACGGTCGATCGAGATACGCCCGAAGTCCATCGCGACGGTGGTGGTCGTCTTGCCCGGCACCTGCCGGGTGTCGTCCACGCCGACACCTGCCGAGGTCATGATGGCCTCGGTGGTCAGTGGCGTGATCTCGGAAACCGAGCCGACCAGCGTCGTCTTCCCGACGCCGAAGCCACCGGCGATCACGATCTTCGCCGATGTCACGCGTCCGGCCATCGGACGTTGCGACATGTCAGAGCCTGCGAAGTCCACTCAGCACCCTCTCCAGCAGTTCAGTGCCCACCGCGTCGTTCGTGTCGTCCAGGGAGGTCGGCTCGTACACCGCCACGAGGCCGTCCGCGGCCATGTCGGCGATGAGGACCCGGGCCACTCCGAGCGGCAACTGCATCCGCGCCGCGATCTCGGCGAGTGATTGCAACCGGCCGTCACACAGCGCGGCGATGTATTGGTGCTCCCGGCCTTGGCCGCCCTTGGCACTGCCCGCGGATCGGCCTCGCACCGTCGTCTCGACGAGCGCCTCGAGCGCGATGTGCAACCGCGGCCGGGTCCGTCCGCGGGTGACGGCGTAGGGCCTGACCAGCGCTCCGGTTGGCTCGTCGCGTTCGATCACCTAGCCGTTCACCCCCTTCTGCCCTGCCGACAGTACCCACCCGTCGCAGCTCGCCGTTTCCAGTTGTTGCGACCGTGCCGGTGGAGGCCGGCACGGTCCTGTTCAGCCGAGCATTCCCACCGCGGTACGCGGCTGCGGCGTCAACGCGTCGCCGACCCGGTCGACGAGCAGCGCCATCTCGTAGCCGACCTGGCCGACGTCCGAACTGCGCGCCGCCAGTACGGCGAACGACGAGCCGTCCGAAATGGACATCAGGAACAGGAAGCCGTTGTCCATTTCGACCACTGTCTGAAGGACGGCACCACCCTCGAAGCAGCGCGCCGCTCCCTGTGTGAGGCTCACCAGTCCTGAAGCGATCGCGGCGAGCTGGTCGGCCCGGTCACGTGGCAGATCGCGTGACGACGCGAGGAGCAGTCCGTCCGCGGACACCGCGATCGCGTGGGCGACCCCGGGCACACGATCGGCGAAGTTGGCGAGCAGCCAACCAAGATCCTGCGTAGATGTCATCCCTCATGCTCCTTCTGGCCGCGGGCGACCGAAGCCACCCGCACCCTGCGAAGATTGCTGCCCGTCCGAAGTGCGCTCCGGGCCGGGGTTTTCGTCTTTGGGCTGGGTACGACCGCGCTGCACACCGCGGTGGTATGCGGACAGCAGCCCGCGTACCGCCTCGGGGGTGCGTCGTTGCACCGAACTCGTCGGCTTGTCCACCCCTCCGGGTACCAGTTGAGCCATCGGTACCCGCTTGGGGAGGCCCGTCTGGGTGGTCGCCGTGGCCGACACCTCGGCGGCGGCCGAAGCCGCCCGCCAGCCGTCGTCGGCCGCGGTCTGCCACCCGGCTGTTGTCGCGGCCTCGCCTCCGCGTGTCGCGCCGCCACCGTTGCCGGCGGCTGTCGCGCCCGCGCTGGTCGCCGCCGGCCCCCTGCCACGGGATTCGCCCGTGGACCACGGCGTGTTCGCCATCGCTGCGTTACCTGTCGTCCCCGTCGATGTGCCCTGCCCCGGTCCCAGGACGCGCGCGGCATCCGCCGTGACGAACTGGTCCGAGCTGTCATCCGCCCCCGTGGTCGTCGATGGCGACGCATCCTCGGGGACCGAGCGCCGGGTGCGGAACCACGCGGATTCCAACTCCCGGAAGATCGGCAGCTCCATCGTCTCATCAGCGAACCGCAGTCGGTTCTCGGGGACCGGAGGTACCGTCAGGCTGGTGTCGGCGGTCCGCCGCGGTATGCGGGGCAGCTCGGTGGTCATGTCCAGTGCCGCCGCCAGATCCTCCGGCACCTGCGGCGCCACCTGCTCCCGCTCACCACCAATCGGCTCGCGGTCGTCGGCGGCGACCGGGGGCCACGCCGGCGGGACGGCGCCGGACGGCGCCGTGGCCGGGCCGGGCGGCGGTGCGACCGGAGGTGCCGAGACCGGCGGCGAAGTGGCCGGCGGCCCCGAGGCGACCGGCGGCGCCGACACCGGCGGCACCATTCCGGTGCGAGACTCGGGCGTCGCCGGAAGCTGGCGCGGGATGCCGGGCATGCCGCCACCGCTGGCCGCCGCGATCTCGCCGTCGACGGTCCAGTGGTCGTTGGCCCGGCGCTGCGGCAGCGGCTCGCCGTCCGGATGCTGGCGCGGGGTGAAAACATCGACGGGACGGCCCCGCCCGTTGCCGTTGCCGCCGTTGGCCGCCGACGCACCGGTCAGGTCGGACCACGCCGGCATGCCACGGCCGCCGGCACCGAGCCCGCCGCCGTTGAGCGGCATGGGATCGAAGGGGCGCCCACCGAGGCCGGGCCCGGCTGGCGCCGGGTCGCCGGGCAGCGGGCCGGCGGCGGCGGGCCGAGCCGGCTCGTCACTGCCACCCTCCAGCGCCAGCGGCGCGGCGAAGGGCGATCCCTTCGTCGGGGGCGCCTGGAGGGACATCTCCAGCGCGCCGGCCGCGGTCCGTCCGCTGGAGATGGAGCGCGGTACGAGCACCGACGGGGGCAGCGTGACCTCGGCGACGGTGCCGCGCTCGGTGCCGGGACGCAGTTCGACCCGGACGTCGTGCCGGGCGGCCAGCCTGGCGACCACGACGAGCCCCATCATCCGGGACACCGCGACGTCCATCTGCGGCGGCGAGGCGATCCGGTCGTTGAGTTCGCGGAGCAGGTCGGGCTTGATGCCGATGCCCTGGTCTTCGACGTAGAGCCCGACGTTGTCACCGACCCGGCGCGCCTCGACCATGACGTGCGAGTCGGGTGACGAGAACGCGGTCGCGTTGTCGAAGAGTTCGGCGACCAGGTGTACGAGGTCGTTGACGGCGGGTGCGGCGACCTCGATGTCGCGGTCGACGACTCCGAACTCGATCCGGGTGTAGTGCTCGACCTCGGCCTGGGCGGCACGCAGTACGTCGATGAGCGCGGCCGGCTCGCGCTGCACCCGGGTCGAGTCGGCGGCGGCGAGCACCAGCAGGTTCTCGTCGTTACGGCGCATCCGGGTGACCAGGTGGTCGAGCTGGAAGAGTTCGGCCAGCCGGTCCGGGTCCTCCTCGCCGCGCTCGAGCCGGTCGAGGTGCCCGATCAGCCGGTCGACCAGGATCTGCGAGCGGCGGGCGAGGTTGACGAACATCGTCGACACCGAGGCCCGCAGGGCGGCCTGCTGGGCCGCGGTGCGTACGGCCTCCAGGTGCACGGCGTTGAACGCCTCGGTCACCTGGCCGAACTCGTCGCGGCTGCGGACCGGCAGCGGTTCGGCGACCTGCTCGGCGATCTGCTCGGGTGAGTACTGCCCGGCGATCTTCGGGTCACGCAGCCGGCTGACCGCCTGGGGCAGCCCGTAGCGGGCGACGTTGAGCGCGCCGTGCCGCAGCTCCTGCAGCGAGCGGGCCATCGAGCGGGCCACCAGCCAGGCGAAGAAGATGGCCAGCAGCACGGTGCCGAGCAGCAGCCCGGTCTCGATCAACAACTGCCGCTGTACGCCGTCGCGCAGGTCGGTCGCCAGGTCGACCACGTCGCCGTCGAGCTTCGTCTCGACCGCGCGGATCAGGTTGGCGTTGCCGGCCATCGCCGCGTCCCACTCGTCGGCGTCGAACGGCACGTCGTCGAGGTTGTCGGTGGTCTTGCCGCGGACGTAGCCGCTGTAGGAGTCGGCTTCCCGCTGCTCGGAACCGGCGACGGTCTGCTCGTAGAACGCCGACTCGGACTGGTTGGCGGCCGCCTGGAAACTCTGCAGCGCCTGCTGCTGTCCGGTCTGGGTGGCGATGTAGTCGGTGCGCAGCACCGGGGTTAGTGCGCCCTGGATCAGGGCCCGGTGCACCACGACCCGCCGCAGGGACAGGTATTCCTTGGACCGGGAGATCGCGGCGGCGGCCCGCATCCGCTCGCTCAGTTCGGTGTCGCCGGCGAGCTGCGCGGCCGAGTCGCGGATGTCGAGCAGGTCGCTGATCAGCCCCTCGTACGACTGTGCGGCGTCGTTGATCCGCAGGGTGCCGTTGACCACCTGACTGCGGATGCCGGGCAGGTCGACGAGGGTCTGGTCGATGCGGCCGAGCAGGCCGGAGAAGTTGGCCGGCAGGCCGTCGAGCGCGTTGCGCTGCGTGGTGTACGGCCCGGTGGCGTCGTCGACGTTCTTGCGCTGGCCGTCGTAGGTCTGGAGGTAGCGCTCCTTGAGCTGGGCGTTCTCCCCGGCACCGAGCAGCATGACGGCGGCGGCCCGCTCGTCCTGCAACGTCTGGACGAGTTCGCCGGAGACCTGTGAAAGGCTGGCCAGGCTGCGGGCCCGGTCGGCGGTCTGGTGGGTTTCGAGGTGCGTGATGAGCCCGTTGGCACCGACGATCACGGTGGCCAGGATGGGCACTACCATGATCAGCCCGAGCTTGGACCAGATCGGCAGGTCGCGCAGCCGCCCGAACGGTCGACGGAGCCGTGACACCATGGAGTTCGCCGGTTCCGGCTGGCTGCTCACGTCACCGCCCCCCTAGTTCGGCGCCGGTCGGCGGCACCGGGCGCCGCCCATCGTCCGCCCCGGTCGGGTCGGACCTCCGAGATTCCATCACGCCGCAAGTCAAGAAGAAAGCCCACGTTCTTCGGCCCGGAGCGTGTGATGGGATGTTCATGAGGTTTAATAGCTGACCGCACGCCCGGAGTTACCTACAGTGATCGATCCCCCTGTCGGAGTTGTTCTTCTCGCTGGTCCGTCCGGCTCCGGGAAGTCCTACATCGCCCGTCGCACCGGACTCCCCGTGCTCTGCCTCGACGACTTCTACAAGGAAGGCGACGATCCCACCCTTCCGCGGACAAACGGGGTGATCGACTGGGAGTCACCAGCCGCCTGGGATGCTTCGGCAGCGGTCCAGACCATCGCCCAACTGGTCCGAGACGGCAAGGCCGAAGTGCCGGTTTACGCGATCGGCGCGGACCGACGGGTGGCCACGCGGGTTTTCGATCTCGCCGGATCGCCACTTTTCATCGCCGAAGGTATCTTCGCCGCCGAAATCGTCTCGGAGTGCCAACGTGCGGGACTTCTGGCCGGGGCGTACGCGCTGCGCCGGCCGCGCGGTGCCACCTTCCTCCGGCGCCTGGTCCGTGATCTCGCCGAGCGGCGCAAGCCGGCCGGGGTGCTCCTGCGCCGCGGACTCGGCCTGCTCCGGTCGGAGCCACGGGTGCTGCGCCGGCAGACCAGCCTCGGCTGCCAGCCGGCCCGCGGCGGCGAGTTCGTCCGGCAGATCGTCGCCCGGGTCCCGAAGACCGACCCGCGGGCCTGATCCGTCCCGCACCACCAGCCGGGCCGGCGCGCGCCCCGGACCCGCCGCCCGACGGGTCAGCCCAGCAGCTTCGCGTACGCCGGCTTGATGGTCTCGTTGATGATCGCCAGCCGTTCGTCGAACGGGATGAAGGCGCTCTTCATCGCGTTGATCGTGAACCACTGGAGTTCGGCCCAGCCGTAGCCGAACGCCTCCACCAGCAGCGCCATCTCGCGGGACATCGACGTGCCGCTCATCAGGCGGTTGTCGGTGTTGACCGTGACCCGGAACCGCAGGTCACGTAGCAGCCCGATCGGGTGCTCGGCGATCGACGCCGCGGCACCGGTCTGCACGTTGGACGACGGGCACAGCTCCAGCGGGATCCGCTTGTCGCGGACGTACGCCGCGAGCCGGCCGAGTACCGGCTGCTCACCGAGGGTGATGTCGTCGACGATGCGGACGCCGTGCCCGAGCCGGTCGGCTCCGCACCACTGGATCGCCTGCCAGATCGACGGCAGCCCGAACGCCTCCCCGGCGTGGATGGTGAAGTGCGAGTTTTCGCGCTGGAGGTATTCGAAGGCGTCGAGGTGCCGGGTGGGCGGGAAGCCCGCCTCGGCACCGGCGATGTCGAACCCCACCACACCGTGGTCGCGGTAGCGGACCGACAGCTCGGCGATCTCCTGCGACCGGGCCGCGTGCCGCATCGCGGTCAGCAGCGTGCCGATCCGGATCGGACGACCGGCCTCGGCGGCCTGCGCCGCACCGGACTCGAACCCGGCCAGCACCGACTCGACCACCTGCTCCAGCCGCAGGCCCAGCTCCAGGTGCTGCTCCGGGGCGTACCGCACCTCCGCGTAGACCACCCCGTCGGCCGCGAGGTCGAGCGCGCACTCGGCGGCGACCCGGAACAACGCGTCCTCGGTCTGCATCACCGCGACCGTGTGCGCGAACGTCTCCAGGTAACGCTCCAGCGAGCCCGAGTCCGCCGACTCGACGAACCACCCGCCCAGCTCGGCCGGGTCGGTGGCCGGCAACTGGTGCCCGACCGCCTCGGCCAACTCGACCACCGTCGCCGGCCGCAGGCCCCCGTCGAGGTGGTCGTGCAGCAGCGCCTTCGGGGCCTTGACGATCTCTTCGTAAGCGATTGCGACCATGTGGAGACACTAGTGGGCGGAGGAACGTGGTCGACATCGTTACGCCGTACCTGCGTTGCCCGGTCTGCCGGCAACCGCTCGCCGCCGTCGCCGCCGGCACCGCGCGGGCGTTGCGCTGCCCCCGGGGCCACAGCTTCGACCTGGCCAGACAGGGATACGTCAATCTCGTCGCCGGGCGGGTCGCGCATGCCGGCGACACCGCGCAGATGGTGGCGGACCGCCACGCCTTCCTGTCGGCGGGCCACTACGACTTCGTCTCCGGGGCGCTGGCCGCCGCGGCGGCCGACGCCGTCGCCACGGCCGACGACGACCCCACCGCACCCGGCGACCGCCCGGCCGGACCGCTCGTGCTCGACGCGGGCGCCGGCACCGGCCGGCACCTCGCCGCGGTTCTCGACGCCGTGCCGGGCGCGGTCGGGCTCGCCCTCGACGTGTCCAAACCGGCGGTACGCCGGGCGGCGCGGGCACATCCACGGGCGGCGGCGGCGCTGGCCGACTCCTGGGGCACCCTGCCGGTCGCCGACGGGGCGGCGGCGGTCCTGCTCAACGTCTTCGCGCCCCGCAACGGTGCCGAGTTCCGGCGGGTGCTGCGCCCGGACGGGGCGCTGCTCGTCGTCACCCCCGCCGACGACCACCTCGCCGAACTCGTCGACCGGCTCGACCTGCTACGGGTCGACCCGGCCAAGGCCGACCGGGTCGCCGGCAGCCTCGCCGACCACTTCGAACTGGCCGAACGGTCCACGCACCGCCGGACACTGCCGCTCGACCGGGCCCAGGTGCGGACGCTGGTCGGGATGGGACCGAGCGCCTGGCACACCGACGGAGGCGGGCTCGACGCGCGGATCGCCGGCCTGGCGGAACCGGTGGAGGTGACCGCGTCGGTCGTGCTCGGCCGCTACCGCCCGCGTGGTCGGGCCGCCCGGGCCTAGGTCGACAGGTCGACCTCTTCCCAGCCCGGCGGCGGGTCGTGGAACGGGCCCCGGAAGACCACCGCCCACTCCAGCGCCCACCGGCGCTGGCCGATCGCGTTCGCGTCGATCTGCCCCGGCAGCGGGGTCCCGGTGCGTTCCGCCTCCAGGTAGGCCCAGTCGAGGCAGTAGTAGAGGTCGAGCAGGGCGGCCGCCTCCACCGCGTCGCGGGGGGCGGCGAGCGTACGCGACCGCCACGCGGTGAACGTCTCCCCGGTCGACAGGTCGGGCAGCACGTCCATCAGCCGCTCGTCGGGCGGGGTCAGCGGGTCGAGGTGCTTGGTCAGCCCCAGCAGCCAGGTGAGCGCGAAGACGGCGTCGTAGTGCAGCACGAACGACCGGTGGTCACCGCGCCCGCCCATGACGTACTGCCACTCCGGCGGGGTCACCAGCTCGACGAGATGCGACCCGAGCAGCCAGCCCATCGCGTCCTGCGGTGCCATGCCGAAGCAGCGGGCCAGCACCACCTGCAACACCGCGGTCCGGGCCTCGATCTCGCCGGTGGAGCGCAGCGCGACCTCGTCGCCCGGCTCCCAGACCAGCGGGAACTGCGGCGGGGGGACGGGCAGCCCGAGCCGGCGTACCTCTTCGACGTTGGCCAGCCGGACCGGACGGGGATCGGGCGCGGGTACGGTCATCGCATCGTCCCCTGTCGACGGTGGCGGGGGCGGCCGGCTCCCCGGTGGGGCAGGTCAGCGGCTACCGCCTGCTGGCGAGGGCAGGATAGCCGCTGCCGGACCGGCAATACACGCGGACCCGCGAAGACGCCCGGCTCAGCCGATCCGTTCGATCACCAGCGGGGTCGGGGTGGGCGCGGCCGCCGCCGTCACCGTGACCGCCTCGGCGGCGGTGGCCAGTGCCGCCGTGAGCCGGGCCGGGTCGTCGGTCCGCAGCTCGTAGAGCGGGTCGCCGGCGCGTACCCGGTCGCCCGGCTTGCGGTGCAACACGATGCCGGCGGCGGCGCTGACCGGGTCCTCCTTGCGGGCCCGGCCGGCACCGAGCCGCCAGGCGGCCACCCCGATCGCGTACGCGTCGACCGACGCGACGTAGCCGTCGGCCGCGGCGCGTACGGTCTCGGTCTCGCGGGCGACCGGCAGCGGCGCGTCGGGGTCGCCGCCCTGGGCCCGGATCATCGCCCGCCACGAGTCCATCGCCCGCCCGTCGGCGAGCGCGGCGGCCGGGTCGGCGTCCGGCAGCCCGGCGGCGGCGAGCATCTCGCGGGCCAGGGCCAGGGTCAGTTCGACGACGTCGGCGGGGCCACCACCGGCGAGCACCTCGACCGACTCGGTGACCTCGACGGCGTTGCCGACGGCCAGCCCGAGTGGGGTCGACATGTCGGTGAGCAGCGCGACGGTCCGCACGCCGTGGGCCGTACCCAGCTCGACCATGGTCCGGGCCAGTTCGCGGGCGTCGTCGATGGACTTCATGAAGGCACCGGAGCCGACCTTGACGTCGAGGACGAGCGCGCCGGTGCCCTCGGCGATCTTCTTGCTCATGATCGAGCTGGCGATCAGCGGAATGGCCTCGACGGTGCCGGTCACGTCGCGCAGCGCGTAGAGCTTGCGGTCGGCCGGGGCGAGCCCGTCACCGGCGGCGCAGATGACCGCGCCGACGTCGCGGAGCTGGGCGATGAACTCGTCGTTGTGCAGTGCCGCCCGCCAGCCCGGGATCGACTCCAGCTTGTCCAGGGTGCCGCCGGTGTGCCCGAGGCCGCGGCCGGAAAGCTGCGGTACGGCCGCGCCACACGCCGCCACCAGCGGGGTCAGCGGCAGGGTGATCTTGTCACCGACACCGCCGGTCGAGTGCTTGTCGGCGGTCGGCCGGTCGACCGCCGACAGGTCGAGCCGCTCCCCACTCGCGATCATCGCGGCGGTCCACCGGGCGATCTCCGGTGGGGTCATGCCCCGCAGCAGGATCGCCATGGCCAGCGCCGACATCTGCTCGTCGGCCACCAGCCCCCGGGTGTACGCGTCGACCACCCAGTCGATCTGCGGGTCCGAGAGCACCCCGCCGTCCCGCTTGGTACGGATCACGTCGACGGCGGTGAACGCGCTCATCGCTCGGGCCTTTCTGTCGGATCAGGAATGTGGCGGGCGCGGGCGTCAGCCCGGCCAGCGGGTGGGGACGTCGACGGGTGGTTGGCCCTCACCCGCCCAGAACGTCGCGCCCTCGGCGTCGACCACCACCACCCGGGGCGTGCGGGCGTGTCCCCAGGCGACCGCGTCGGCCGGATCGGACCAGGTCGGCGCCTCCTCCAGGATGCCCGGCTCGACGGGTTCGCCCCCGCCGCCGGACCGCTCCCAGTAGCCGGTCCACACCTGCTCGCCGCCGGCGACGTCGGGGTGCACGAAGACGGTGCCGCGGCCACGCCAGGCGGCGAGTCCCGCCGGCACCGACGGGATCGAGGGGCGGGCCGCCGCGGTCAGGTCGTCGGCGCCGAACGCGTGCGGCAGCAGGTCGGACATCCGCAGCGGCGCCGGCCGGGCCTCGATCAGGCAGTCGGGTCCGCCGTGTTCCCAGAGCAGTTGCCGGCAGCGCCCGCACGGCATGAGCGGCTCGCCGTCGCCGCCGACGCAGGACAGCGCCACCAGCCGGCCGCCGCCGCTGGCGTGCAGTGCCGACACCACCCCGCACTCGGCGCAGAGCACCACACCGTACGCGGCGTTCTCGACGTTGCAGCCGACGACGATCCGGCCGTCGTCGACGAGGGCCGCCGCCCCGACCGGGAACTTCGAGTACGGGGCGTAGGCGTTTGCCATCGCGGCGACGGCGGCGTCCCGCAGCCGGCTCCAGTCGATCTCCATGGTCACGTCGTCCATCCTGCCCTGCTCCGGCCGGTGCGGCTGGCACCGGGCCGGGTCACCCCTTGATGTACGGCTTGCCGTCGGCGGCCGGCGCCCGGACCCGCCCGACCAGACCGGCGACGGCGAGGATCGTGGCGAGGTAGGGCAGCATCGCCAGGAACTGGCTGGGGATGATGCTGTTGATCGCGCCGAGGTAGGCACCGAGCTGGTCGGCGAAGCCGAAGAACAGTGCGGCGAGCAGCGCCCCGGTCGGGCTCCACCGGCCGAAGATCAGCGCGGCGAGCGCGATGAAGCCCTTGCCGCCGATCATGTTCTTGGTGAAGGAGTAGAGCAGCAGCGTGTACGAGGCACCGCCGATGCCGGCGACCATGCCGGCCAGCAGCACGTTGCGGTAGCGCAGCCCCAGCACCCGGATGCCGAGGGTGTCGGCGGCGGTCGGGTGCTCGCCGACCGACCGGGTGCGCAGCCCCCAGCGGGTGCGGAAGAGCGCGATCTGGAGGACGACCACCAGGATCAGCGCCAGGTAGAGGAAGATGCTGCCGCGGAAGAGCGCCGGACCGATGACCGGGATGTCGGACAGCAGCGGGATCTCCCAGGTGCCGAAGTGCGGCGGCTGGTTGTATTCCTGCTGGTTGGTCTGCATCAACCGCTCGTAGAGGAAGCCGGTCAGGCCGATCGCGAAGAGGTTCAGCACGACGCCGACGACGACCTGGTCGACCAGGTAGCGGATCGCGAAGACGGCGAGCAGCAGCGAGATGAAGGCGCCGCCGAGCGCCGCGGCGATCAGGCCGATCCAGATGCTGCCGCTCATCGTGCCGATCAGGGCACCGGCGAAGGCGCCCATCAGCAGCTGGCCCTCGATCGCCACGTTGACCACACCGGACCGCTCGCAGAGCACGCCGGCGAGCGCGCCGAAGATGAGCGGCAAGGCGAGCAGGAACGTGCCGCGGACCATGTTGACCATCGGCATGAAGTTCTGGCCGGGTGGCGCGTCGGAGATCTGCCAGCACAGGAACGACAGGACCAGCCCGACGATGCCGACGCCGAGCGCCCAGAGGAAGAAGCGCTTGTCGAGGCCGGCGAGCAGCGCGGCGCCGGCCGCCGCCGCGATGATCCCGAAAAGGATCGCGCCGAAGGTGCCACCGATCTCCAGGGCCGCGCCGCCGGAGTCCTCGCTGAGGGTGAACCGGGCGGACTGCTCGGTGGCCAGGCTGCCGAAGATGATCGCGGCGAGGACCCCGGCGACGAGCAGCCCCAGGCCGACCTTGCGGCCCTTGGTCCAGAAGCCGGTCGCCACGGTCACGTTGGTCATTTCCTGTGCGGTCGTCGTGGACACGCCGCTCACCAGCCCTTCGCCATGCTCGTCTGGAGCCGCGCGGCGCGGGCGGCCCGGAGCTGGAAGATCGCCTTCACCAGGGCCGGCGCGGCGATGAAGATGACGATCAACGCCTGGAGGACGGTCACGAGTTCGAGCGAGATGCCCGCGAAGGACTGCATGGTGTTGCCGCCGGCGCGCAGGGCGCCGAAGAGCAACGCGGCCAGCAGGACTCCCCACGGTTTGACCCGGCCGAGCAGCGCGACCAGGATGCCGTCGAAGCCGATCTGGGCGACGACCAGGGCGGTCAGCGCGTTGGCGGTGGACCCGACGACCATGTTGGCCCCGCCGAGGCCGGCGAGCGCACCGGCGATGACCATGATCATGACGTACGTGGCGGTGACGCTGATGCCGGCGGTCCGGGCGGCGTCCGGGTTGGCGCCGACGGCCCGCAACTCGAAGCCGAACGTCGACCGGTTGAGCAGCCAGGCCACCCCGGCGGTCACGGCGACCGCGACGAGGATGCCGGCGTGCACCCGCAGGTCGTCGCCGAGCAGCCGGGGCAACTGGGCGGACGAGTCGACCGGGCGGCTGATCGCGTCGGTGCGGTCCGGGTTCTGGACCCCGCGCTGCACGATGAGCCAGCCGAGGAAGTAGATCGCCACGTAGTTGAGCATGATCGTGTTGATCACCTCGTGGGCACCGGTGCGCGCCTTGAGGAAGCCGGGGATGAAGCCCCAGATCGCGCCGCCGAGGGCGCCGGCGAGCAGGGCCACGATCAGGTGGACCACCGGCGGCAGCGGCAGCAGGAAGCCGGCGAGCCCGGCAAGGACCACGCCCATGATCGCCTGGCCCTGGGCGCCGATGTTGAACAGGCCGCCACGGAAGGCGAGCGCGACCGACAGGCCGGTGAAGACCAGCGGGGTGGTGTAGGTCAGCGTCTCGGAGATCGGCGCGAAGACCGGCTTCCAGCCGCCGTCGCCGCCGATCCACGCGCTGACCGCGCCGGGATCGAAGACCGCACCCTTGAACAGGCTCGAGTACGCCTCGCTGACCAGGATCCAGCTCTCGGTGAACGCGTCGCTGGGCCGGGCGAAGATGTAGCTGTACGTGGCCAGCACGTCCGGCTCGGAGACGATGATCAGCACTGCGCCGATCAGCAGGGCCAGCACCACGGCGAGCACGGTGACGGTGAAGGTGTTGGCCGCCCACAGGTTGTGCAGGAAGAGCTGGCCGAGGGATTCGCGTCCGCCGTCGGGCTGCTTGCCCTTGGCGTCCGCGGCCGGCTCCACCGCGGCGGTCCGCTCCGTCTTGGCGAGTTCCGACTCGACCGCCGGCGTCTTGTCCGGCGACGATGCGCCCTCGCTACGTTCGCTCATGCGTCCCGCCTCGCTACGCTCGGCAGCCGCATGAGTTCAACTGCGCCAATAATTCGCTCGCTGCGCTCGCTCATGCCGATTCCTTATTCACGGGGGCGTCGTCGCCCGCGTCCGGCGTGATGCCGGCCATCAGCAGGCCGATCTCCTCACGGGGGGTGTCCGGGCCGACGATCGCAAGGATCCGGCCGCGGTACATCACCGCGATCCGGTCGGCGAGCCCGATGACCTCGTCCAGTTCGCTGGAGACCAGCAGTACGGCGGTGCCGGTGTCCCGCTCGTCGACGATCCGGCGGTGGATGAACTCGATCGAGCCGACGTCGACGCCCCGGGTCGGCTGGGCGGCGATGAAGAGCTTGAGCGGGCGGGACAGCTCCCGGGCGACGATCACCTTCTGCTGGTTGCCGCCGGACAGCGTCCCGACGGTCGCCTCGGCCGAGGACGTACGCACGTCGAACTGCTCGATCCGCTCCTTGGCCGAGGCGGCGATCGCGTCGGGCCTGAGCGCGAGGCCGGCGGCGAACGGCGGCCGGTCGTAGATGTCGAGCACCAGGTTCTCGGCGACGGTGAACTCCTTGACCACGCCGTCGACGCTGCGGTCCTCGGGCACGTAGCCGACCCCGGCGCGCAGCACCTTCTTGGTCGTCCAGCCGTCGGTGCGCTGCCCGTCCAGGCTGATCGTCCCGGCCCGGACCGGGCGCAGGCCCATGATCGCCTCGATCAGTTCGGTCTGGCCGTTGCCCTGCACGCCGGCGATGCCGAGCACCTCGCCGCCGCGTACGGTCAGGTCGACGCCGTCGACGACCCGGGTCTGCCGGTCGTCGTCGACGACCAGCCCCTCGACTTCGAGGACCGCTCCGGCCGGCTGCGCCGGGGTCTTCTCGACGGTCAGGGTGACGTTGCGGCCGACCATCAGCGCGGCGAGTTCGTCCCGGCTGGCGTCGGGGGTGGCGGTGCCGACCGTACGACCGCGCCGGATCACGGTGATCCGGTCGGCGATGGCCTTGACCTCACCGAGCTTGTGGGTGATGAAGACGATCGACTTGCCCGCTTCCTTGAGCGAGCGCATCACGGCGAGCAGTTCCTCGGTCTCCTGCGGGGTGAGCACCGCCGTCGGTTCGTCGAGGATGAGCAGGTCGACCTCACGGGTCAGGGCCTTGACGATCTCGACCCGCTGCTGGATGCCGACCGGCAGGTCCTCGATCACCGCGTCCGGGTCGACCTGGAGGCCGTACCGGGTGGAGACCTCGGTGACCTGGCGGCGGGCCCGGCGCTGGTCGAGCAGGCCGAGGAGGCCGCCACGCGTCTGCTCGGCGCCGAGCATGACGTTCTCGGCCACGGTGAAGACCGGCACGAGCATGAAGTGCTGGTGCACCATGCCGATGCCGGCGTTGATCGCGTCCCGGGGGCTGCGGATCTGGATCGGCTTGTCGTCGACCAGGATCTCGCCCTCGTCGGGCTGGAGCAGGCCGTACAGGACGTTCATCAGGGTGGACTTGCCGGCGCCGTTCTCGCCAAGGAGGGCGTGGATCTCGCCGGGCTCGATGGTCAGGTCGATGTGGTCGTTGGCGACCAGGTCACCGAAGCGCTTGGTCATGCCGCGCAGTTCGAGTCTCAGCGGAGCCTCCTGACGGACGTGCGACCCGGGACACGGACCGGGCCTCGGACAGGACGCCCCCACGTACGGGCGGCTGCGGCCCGCGGGTGGGGGTGTCCTGGTGTTCACGCACCGTGCCGGACCCCTCGGTGATGGTCACCAGTGGGATCCGGCACGGTGTCGCGTGGAACTAGTCGACCTTCGGCTGGGCCGCCGAGGTGACCTTGATGGTGCCGGCGATGATGTCGGCCTTGACCTTGTCGACCTCGGCCTTCAGCTCGGCCGGGACCTTGCTGTCGAACTCGTGGTACGGCGCGATCGAGACGCCGTTGTTCTCCAGCGTGCCGAGGTAGCCCGGGGTGCTGGCGAGGGTCTCGCCGTTGGCGCCCTTGACCACGGCGTCCTTCACCGCGTCCTTGATGTTCTTGACGACGGTGGTGAGGAAGGTGGAGCAGTACTGCTGGGCGCTCTCGCAGCCGTCGACGTCGACCCAGATCACGCTGTAGGCGCCGTTGGCGGCCTGCGCGGCGGCGGCGGTGCCGAGCCCGGCGCCACCGGCGACCGGCATGATCACGTCGGCGCCCTGGGCGACGAGGGTGTCACCGACCTTCTTGCCCTCGTCCTGCTTGACGAAGTCGTTGGTGAACGAGCCGTTCTGGCTCGCCTTGTCCCAGCCGAGCACCTGGACGTTGGCGCCCTTGACCTGGTTGTAGTGCGCGACGCCGTCGGCGAAGCCGTCCATGAAGATGGTCACCGGCGGGATCTTCATGCCGCCGTAGGTGCCGACCTTGCCCGCCTTCGAGTAGCCCGCGGCCAGGTAGCCGGCCACGAACGCCGCCTGGGCGGTGTCGAACTGCATCGGGAAGGCGTTGGTCGCCTCGATCTTGGCGTCGACGATGCCGAACTGCTGGCCGCTGTTGGCCGCCGCGACCTTCTGCGTCGCCTCGCCCATCAGGCCGCCGACCGCCAGGATGAAGTTGCAGTCCTGGTTGACGTACTGGGTCAGGTTGGGCTCGTAGTCGGCCTCGGCGGTGGAGGCGACGTACTTCGGGTCGACGTCCGAGTTCTCGGTCGCCGCCGCCTGGAGACCGGCCCACGCCGAGGCGTTGAAGGAGCGGTCGTCGATGCCACCGACGTCGGTGACCATGCAGGCGGTGTATTTCTCGGCGGCGGTGCCGCCCTCGTTGTCGTTGTCCTCAGGTGCCTCACCGCATGCGGCGGCGCCCAGGGCCAGCCCGCCCACCGCGACGAGCGACACGATCCGCATCCCACGCACAGAGCGCAAGACGGTCTCCTTCCATTGCACACCGCTCACGTCTGCGGTGAATCCACGCACGGGAGCGTACGCGCGCGCCCGCCCAACGGCCGACAATCGTGCACGACTGTTGAGGGCTCGTTACCCTCGCGTAACTCTGTCGTGCGCGAGCCGACCTTCCGCCTTTACCAGAGTCACCCTAACGGCCGACCCAAACGATCGTTTGCCCCTTTTGTCACGCCCCGGCGCCTACCGCCAGAAGACCGCCACAGCGGCGTTGACCAGCGTCAAACCAATGATCGCAAGGAAGTGGCCCTTGTTGACCGTCTCCCGCTTCCGGGCGAAGAAGACCATCACGAAGATCATTAACCCGAGCACCAGTTTGATAACAAGCTTCGCCGGATCCGGCTCGGCACCGTCGCGCAGCGGCGCGGACAGCCCGAGCCCGGTCAGCACCTGGATCGCCGCACCCCAGAGCATCGCCTTATTGATCCGGATCTTTCCGGACAGATACTGCACGGCCGCGCCGCCGAGCAGCAGCGCGAACCCGATCAGATGGACATACAGCAGCACGAGACGTAGAGCTTCCACACCGTTCATCCTCTCCTACCCCGGTCGGTGATCTCGATCCGCCGTCGCCGCCCGGTCCCGGGCTACACCCTGGCCAGCAGCGTGGCCCGGTCGATCGGATCGATCCCGGTGCTGGGCACCGTGCAGGCGTGCGCCCCGGCGACGGCGCCGTAGCGCAGGCAGGTGTCGACCGGCTCGCCGGCCAGATGGCCGTAGAGGAAGCCGGAGACGAACGCGTCACCGGCACCGTTGGAGTCGACGACCGGCGCCGCCGGCCCGGCCGCCGCGAAGGGCCGTACCCCGTCCTCGCCACGCACCAGGGCGTAGCCGCCCTCGGCCCCGGCGGTGGCGACCACGACCCCGGCGCGGCCCCGGTCGATGATCCGACGCAGGGTGGCGGGGCCGTCGGCCAGCGCGGTCGCGGAGACGAAGACCACGTCGGCGGCGTAGGCGAACGCCTCGTGGTACGGATTCTCGCCGTCCCAGTTGTGCAGGTCGGTCGAGACCAGCGCCGGCGCGCCGGCCAGCAGGGGCAGGGCGTGCTGGCACGGATGCGTGATCGAGACGTGCACCAGCCGGACGCTGGCCGCGTACGCCGAGACCAGGTCCGCGGGCAGCCGGTCGGCGTCACTGCCCCGGGGGTCGTACAGCGACAGCCGCCGGCCGGCCGGGTCGACGAGGTTGACCGCCCGCTTGGTGCCGGCCTTCGTGGGCACCGCGTGCAGCGGTACGTCGTACGCCTCGTGCAGCGCCCGGACCAGGTCCCCCTCCCGGTCCTCGCCGAGCACGTCGATGTGCGCGGTCCGCAGGCCGAGGGCCCGCAGCCCCACCGCCACGTTGTCGCCGGTCTGCCCCGCGCGCGGCTCGATCGCGGGCACCATGTAGCTGTCCCGCAGGGGCAGTGGCAGTTCGGGTACGTAGACGATGGTGTCGACGCCGGCGCCACCGAGCACCAGCACGTCGCTGTCGTCGGACAACTGATCTCCTTCAGGCCAGGGTGAGTATGTAGGCGACCCGCTGGGCGGGATCGATCTCGACCTTCTGCGTACGGCCCCAGAGCCACCGCCGCCGGTCGACCTCGTCGAGCAGTTCGTGGTCGGTGCGGTCGGCCGGCACCGGGGTGCGGCGGTCGAGGGCGTACGGGTCCAGGGCACGGGGGTCGAGGGTCAGCACGCCACGCTCGACGGCGTACGGGTTGAGCGTGACGACGCAGATCACGGTGTCCCCGGTCGCCGGATCGATCTTCGAGTAGGCGATCAGGGCGTCGTTGTCGACGTCGTGGAACCGCAACGTCCGGAGCTGGTGCAGGGCCGGGTGCGCCCGCCGGATCCGGTTCAGCGTGGTCAGCCACGGCTCCAGCGACCGGCCGGCGGCCCGGGCGGCGGCGAAGTCCCGGGCCCGCACCTGGAACTTGTCGGAGTCCAGGTGCTCCTCGCTGCCCGGCCGCCGCGCGGCGTCCTCGAACAGTTCGTAGCCGGTGCAGATCCCCCAACTCGGCGAGAGGGTGGCGGCCAGCGTGGCCCGGATCGCGAACATCGCCGGGCCGCCCTGTCGCAGGTGTGCGGGCAGCACGTCGTGGGTGGTCGGCCAGAGGTTGGGGCGCAGGCCGGCGTCGAGTTCGACCAGTTCCTCGCCGAACTGGACCAGCTCCTCCTTCGTGGTCCGCCAGGTGAAGTAGGTATATGTCTGGCTGAATCCGATCCGGGACAGCCCGCGCTGCACGGCGGGCCGGGTGAACGCCTCGGCCAGGAAGAGCACGTCCGGGTACGCCGCCTTGGTGTGCCAGATCAGCCGGGCCCAGAAGTCGACCGGCTTGGTGTGCGGGTTGTCGACCCGGAAGATCCGCACACCCCGGTCGATCCAGTGCCGCAGCACCCGGAAGATCTCGGCGAAGAGCCCTTCGGGGTCGTTGTCGAAGTTCAGCGGATAGATGTCCTGCCACCGGCGCGGCGGGTTCTCGGCACACGCGATCGAGCCGTCCGGCCGGGTGGTGAACCACTCCGGATGCGCGGTGACCCACGGGTGGTCGGGCGCGCAGTGCAGGGCGAGGTCCATCGCCACCTCCAGCCCCAGTTCCCCGGCCCGGGCCACGTACGCGTCGAAGTCGGCCAGGGTGCCGAGCCGCGGCGCGATGCTGTCGTGGCCGCCGTCGGCCGACCCGATCGCCCACGGGCAGCCCGGTTCGCCGGGCTGTGCGGTCGGGCTGTTGTTGCGGCCCTTGCGGGCCACCGTGCCGATCGGGTGCACCGGCGTGAGGTAGACGACGTCGAACCCCATTCCCGCGATCCGGGGCAGATCGGCCAGTGCCGTCCGCAGGGTGCCGTGGACCGGTTCGCCGTCAGTGCCGCGCCCGCCCGTCGACCGGGGGAAGACCTGGTACCAGGCGCTGAACTGGGCGCGGGGCCGGTCGACGTACACCGGGCAGTCGGTGCCGGTGCTGAGCAGCTCGCGGGTCGGATAGCGGTCGACGACGGCGCAGACCTCGGCACCGAGGGCGGCCGAGATCCGTTCGGCCGGTTCGCGGCCGGTGTCGCGCAACAGCCCGGCGGCGTCGGCGCAGGTCCCGGCCGCCAGCGGGTCGCGGTCGGCGTGCGCCCGGCCGGCGACCGCGTCCAGCAGCCGGGCGCCGAGTTCGAGGTCGTTGGCGAGTTCGGCGACCGGCAGGTCGGCCGCCGTCTTCGCCCGTACGGCCCGGCACCAGTCGAGCCACGGGTCGTGCCACGCCTCGACGTGGAAGCCGGCCCGGCCGACCCGGTCCGGCACGACGGTCGCCGTCCAGGTGTCCCGGCCGGCGTCGAGCACGGCCATCGGGACCCGGACCGGGGCGGCGTCGCCGGGGCCGCGCCAGACCGCGGCGACGGACAGCACGCTGTGGCCCTCGCGCCAGACGGTGGCCCGCAGCGGCAGGTATTCCCCCACGACCGCCTTGGCGGGCTGCCGGCCGCCGTCCACGACCGGCGCGACCGCCTCGATCACGATCCGGGCGGTCATCGCGGACCGGTCCGGACGAGCACCCGTACGCCGAAAGCGTCGACGTCGACCTCGGGCGACGGGCCGGCGTATCCGGGGTCGAGCACGTCGGCCCACCGCCCGCCGGTGTCCAGCGCGACCCGGCGCGGCTCGTCGGCGGTGTTCAGCACCACGACCACCTCCTCGTGGCCGTGCCGGCGGCTGAACACGTAGCCGCCGGGCCCGTCCGGATCGGACCAGCGGACGACCTGATCGCCCCGGCGCAGCGCGACGAACCGGCGCCGTACGTCGGCGAGCCGCCGGGTCCAGCGGAACATCGCCGAGGAGGTGTCGAACCGGTCGCCGGCCGAACTCGCCGAGACGAAGCGGCCGGCGGCGAACATGTCCTCGCGGTTGCGCGGCGCCGCCCGGTCGGCCGAGCACTCCCGCTCCAGCCGCCGGGTGGGCTGGCGGAAGCCCTGCTCGGTGCCGTAGTAGAGCATCGGGATACCGATCGAGAACATCAGGAACGCCAGCGCCACCCGCAGCCGGCCGTCGGGTTCACCGTCGCGCAGGAACCGGTAGACGTCGTGGTTGTCGATGAACCGGACCAGCCGGGGCAGGTGCGGGCCGAAGGCGTCGGCGGCGGTCGCCAGGCTGTCGGCCAGGTCGCGGGCGGGTGCGGCGCCGTGCAGCGCCCGACTCTGCCGGCGGTACTCGGGATAGTTGTAGGCACTGTCGAACCCGAGCGCGAGGCTGTCGACGATCGGGCCGTCGGCGGTGCTGGAGTATTCGCCGAGGACGAGGAGGTTGTGCTTGCCCATCGTGGCGGCGTACCGCTTGAGGTCGACGGTCAGCTCGCGGACGAAGTCCGGGTCGAGGTGGCGGATGGCGTCGAGGCGTACCCCGTCGGCGTCGGTCTCCCGCAGCCACCACCGGGCGACCCGCAGGAGCAGCACCCTGGTGGCCGGGTTCTCGGTGGCCAGGCGCCGGTAGCCGGGGGGAAAGTCGCCGAGCGCGGCGTGGTCGGGGTCCTTCCAGTCGGCGATCTGGCCACGCCGGGAGAAGTGCTCGGGTACGGCGAGTTCGGCCGGCTTGAAGTCGGTGGTCCAGGCGCCGATCGGGGCCGGGTGGGCGGCGCCCTTCCAGCCGTCGTCGCCGCCCTCGTACTCGAAGATCCGGGCAGCGTGGTTGACGACCAGGTCGAGCACCACCCGGATGCCGTGCCGGTGCGCCGCGCCGACCAGTTCCCGCAGGTCGGCGAGGCTGCCGAGGTAGGGGTCGACGGCGAGCAGGTGCACCGGCGCGTAGCCGTGGTAGCTGTCCGGGGTGGTCCGGGTGACCGGCGACAGCAGCAGGGTGGTGACGCCGAGGTCGCGCAGGTAGTCCAGCCGGCTGGTGATGCCCGCGAGGTTGCCGCCGTGCCGGGAGTCGCCGTCGGCCGGGTCGCCGTACCCGACCGGTCGTGGCCCGGCCTCGAACCGGTCGACCAGGACCGAGTAGAGCACCTCGTCGCGCCAGTCGGCCGGCGACGGGTGGCCGGGTCCGGCGGGCCCGGCCGGGAGGCCGGCGAGTGAGTCGGGGGCCGGCTCGGGCACCGGCCCGGTGCCGCCGGCCGGCGGCACCGGGGTGGTTTGGTCGTCGACGATCACCCGACGGCCTGACCGGTGCCGGCCGCACCGCGCAGCCGCCACACCCGCAGCGCCGGCCCGTCGCCGGGCAGGGTCACCGTTCCGTCTACAGAGGACACGTCGGCCGCGTCGTGGAGACCGGTCAGCGGGGCGTCCAGCGGCAGCTCGATCGCACCGGTGGTCGACCGGACCGCGGCGACCAGCAGCGACTCCGTCGCGGTCTCGCGTACGAACACGATGGCGTCGGCACCGGTGTGCAGCCAGCGCAGGCCGCCGTCACGCAGTGCCGGCTCGGTCGCCCGCAACCGGATCAGGTCCTGGTACGACTTGAACAGCACGTCGTCGCGGTCCTCGGGGCGCTGCCACGGCATCGGGGTACGGGCGTGCTCGCCGTTGCGCCCGGTCAGCCCCCACTCGGCGCCGCCGCAGACCATGGGCGTGCCCGGCAGCGTCACCTGCAGCCCCAGGCCGACCAGGTGCCGTTCGCGGGAGCCGGTGACGGTGCGGAACCGGGGCACGTCGTAGGAGTCCAGCAGCTGCCAGGAGTGGACCAGCGACCGCCACGAGACCTGGGCGGCGAAGGCCCGCATGGTCCGTACGACGCTCTCGCCGTCGCGGCGGGGCACCCCGCCGGGTACGCCGATGAAGTCGGGCAGGTCGAGCCCGTCGCCGCGCAGCCAGGTCCACACCGGACGGGTGAAGCCGGCGTGGTTCATCGTGCCCTGCCAGCCGTCGGCGTCGAGGTCGCCGGTGAAGTCGTGGGTGTGCTCGGCGATCAGCATCGCCTCCGGTGCCCGGGCGACGACCTCCCGGCGCAGGCTGGCACCGATCGCGAGGGTGTCCTCCTGGGCGCCGAACCGGCCGGTCATGTTGGCCACGTCGACCCGCCATCCGTCGTAGACGTCGAGCCAGCGGCGCATGACGGCGCCGACCCGCTCGTGGACCAGCGGGCTACCCCAGTTCAGCTTCGGCAGGCTGGGTACGCCGTACCAGGCCTCGTAGCCGCCGTCGGCGTCGAAGTAGAACATCGACCGTTCCGGCGCGTCGGGGTCGGCCTGCGCGGCCTGGAACCACTCGTGGTCGTCGCCGCAGTGGTTGGTGGTGATGTCGCCGATCAGCCGCATCCCACGGGCGTGCAGGGCGTCGGCGAGCCGGCGCAGCGCCGGGTCGCCGCCGACGAGCGGGTCGACCCGGTCGAAGCTGGTCGCGTTGTAGCGGTGGTTGGACCGGGCCGGGAAGACCGGCCGCAGGTAGATGGTGTTGGCGCCGAGTGCCTGGATGTGGTCGAGGTGTTCGACGATGCCGTCCAGGTCGCCGCCGAAGAACTGCAACGGCGTCTGCGGTCCCTGGTAGATCACCGCGTCGGTGTCCCAGTCGCAGGGGATCGCCCAGTCGGGCAGGGTCGCCGGGTCGAGCGGACCGGCGGCCACGGACCGGGCGAACCGGTCCGGGAACACCTCGTAGACGACGGCGTCGGCCATCCAGGCCGGCGGCGGGGCGTAGCTGACCAGGCGGAAGTCGGTCCGGTCCGGCACGTCGTGGTCGACGACGCCGGCTGCGGTCAGCCAGAGCGGCGCCCCGCTGGCCCGTTCGAGATAGAAGCGGTAGCCGGTGACCGGGTTGTGCGCGGTCACCTCGACCTGCCACCAGGTGTCGTCGGCGCCGTAGCCACCCACGGTCGACCCGGTGCGCTCCGGGTCGACCGATGCCGGGTGGAAGACCGGCTCACCGTTGACGACGACGCGGACGTGCACCATCGTGACGTCGGCGGCGGCCGGCACCCGTACCCGGACGGTCACGGTCCGGCCGAGGGCGGGCGCCGCGTCCGAGACGTACAGGGACGAGCCGTCGTGGTGGGGCAGGTGCAGCAACTGCATGGGGTTCCTTCGGTTTGTTCGTGGATTCGGCCGGGCCGGGCGGCACCGGACCGGTCAGTCGGCCAGCCGCCACACCTGGAAGGTGGGTCCGTCGCCGGGCAGTGGATCGCCGGGCGCCAGGTCGGGCGCCTGGCCGTAGATGTTGTCGGCGGCACCGATCCCGGGCAGCCGCAGCGGTTCGGGCACCGGTCGCCGGGCCGCCAGGACGAGGAGCCGGTCGTCGGCGGTCTCCCGCAGGTAGACCAGCCGGTCGGCGCCGACGTGCAGGAGGCGCAGGCCGCCGTGGCGCAGCGCGGAATGCTCGCGGCGCAGTGCCAGCAGGTCGGTGTAGACGGCCAGCAGCCGGTGGTCCCAGCGCTCGCGGTCGTGCCACGGGACCGTACGGCGGCCGTCCTCCGGCCAACTGCCGGAAAGGCCCACCTCGTCGCCGTAGTAGACCATCGGGGTGCCGGGCAACGTCGCCATCAGCCCGACCCCGACCTCGACCAGGCCGGCCGAACCGCCGGCCAGCGTGTGGAACCGGGGCGTGTCGTGCGAGTCCAGCAGTGACCAGGAGGTGGTCAGGCTGCGCCACGACATCCGGGCGGCGAAGGCCCGCATCGTCGCCACCATCGCCGTCGCCGGCAGGCGCGGCACCCCGACCGGTACGCCGAGGAACGGCAGCGGCTCGGTAGCCAACCAGGTCCAGACCGGCCGGGTGAAGCCGGCGTAGTTCATGGTGCCGTGCCAGCCGCCGGCGTCGAGATCGCCGGTGGCGTCGTGGGCGTTCTCGGCGAGCAGCAGGGCGTCCGGCCTGCTGCGGGTCATCGCGGCGAGGATGCCGCGGGCGACCTCGTGCGTGTTGTCCTCGGCGATCCGCCGGCCGGTGGTGTTGGCGACGTCGATCCGCCAGCCGTCGAGGCCGGCTTCGAGCCAGCGCCGGACGACCGAGTCGGGGCCGTCGAGGAACCGCCGGCGCAGTTCGGCCGAGGTCCAGTTGAGCTTCGGCATCCGCTTGACGCTGACCCAGGTCTCGTAGCCGAATTCCAGGTCGTCGTCGAAGTAGTAGAGGTCGCGGTGCCGGCCGGCGAGCGCGTCGCGGAACCAGTCGTGCCGGTCGCCGGTGTGGTTGGTGGTGAGATCGCCGATCACCCGCATCCCCCGGCGGTGGGCGGCGTCGGCGAGCCGGCGCAGCGCCGCGTCGCCGCCGAGCAGCGGGTCGACCCGGTCGAAGGTGGTCGGGCAGTAGCGGTGGTTGGCCGGGGCCGGGAAGAACGGGGTCAGGCAGATGGTGTCGGCGCCGACGGAGGCGATGTGGTCGAGCCGGTCCGCGATGCCGTCCAGGTCGCCGCCGTAGATCTCGCGGGGGCGGTCGGGGCCGTCTCCGGAGACCGGGTGGTCCCAGTCGCGGGCGACGGCCCAGTCCGGCAGTTGCCGGTCGGCGGCGGCCGCCGAGCGGGCGAACCGGTCCGGGAAGATCAGGTAGACGGCCGCGTCGGCCGCCCAGGCCGGTGGGGCGTGGCCGCAGACGATCCGGAAGTCGGTGTCGTCGCCGACGTCGTGCGCGAACACGCCGGCCGCGGTGAGCCAGCGGTAGCCGCCGGGCCCGTCGAGCAGGAACCGGTATCGGGACACCGGGTTACGCAGCGGCAGGCTGACCCGGAACCAGCGTTCGCCGGTACGGGCGGCGGGCGGGCGGGCGTCGGTGGCGGCGACGAACCGGGGTTCCCGGTCGAAGGTCCAGCGGGCCCAGACCCGGTCTACGCCGGCGTCGGCGGACGTCCGGACGTACACGTCGGTGGTGCCGCCGAGCGTCGGGGCGGGGTCGGGTACGTACAGTGCGGACCCGTCGTGGTGGATCATCGGCGTTTCCTCTGTGCGGTGCGGCCGGTGGCCGCCGCCGTTGCCGGGCGGCGGCCACCGGGTCGATCAGTACTGCCAGTTCGAGGTGGAGCTACCGGTGCCCGAGCACGGGACCGTGTAGCTGTGGTTGGCGCCGTTCTCCCAGGTCACCGCCCCGCCTGAGGTGATCTTCAGGAACTTGAACTGCACCGTCGAGCAGGCCGGCAGGCTGACCACGGTGTTCCAGTTCGGATAGTTCGGGGCCAGCATCGGGCCGATCGCCACGCTCTTGCTGCTCGACCAGTTGCCGAGTTCGTGAATGCTGCCGGAGAGGTAGATGTTGTCGCCCCATCCGGTCGGTGAGGCGTTGTTGACGGTGAACTTCACCGGTATCTGCGCTCCCCCGACCACCTGCACCTGGTAGGCGTTGCTGGTGCCGCCCGAGGTGGTGACGGTCACCGGCCGCAGGCCGGCGGTCACCCCGGCCGGTACGGTCGCCACGACCCGGTTCGGCGACCAGCTCACCGTCGTCGCGTTGACGCCGTTGACCTTGACGGTGCCGGTGGCGCCGAAGCCGCGCCCCTCGACAGTGATCTTGTTGCCGGGCCGGGTGAGGGTCGGGCCGACGCTGCCGACGGTCGGCGCGCTCGGCTCGGCCGCCTTGTACGACCACACCCCGACCTGGCCGGCGCCGAGGCTGAACGGGGTCACCGGGTTGTTGCCGCCGGTGCCGCTGCCGACCGTGATGCCGCCCGCGCCCATCAGGCCGGTGAGCCGGTCGGTGTAGGTGCCGGCCGGTAGTGCGGTGTTGAGGCCGGTGAGGGAGACCGCGCTGCCGCCCTTGTTGATCGCGGTGAGCACCACGTCGTTGAAGTAGCGGCGCTCGTAGACGTAGACGTCGTTGTTGATCCAGCGGCTCTGGTGCGTGCCGAAGGACAGCGCCGGCTGGTTCTGCCGCAGCGTCGAGAGCTTGTTGATGAGCTGGTACGCGGTGGTGCCGGTGTTGAAGCCCGGCATCATCGGCCGGTTGTACGGGTCGCCGCCGCCGGCGGTGTTGTTGTGCAGGTACTGCTCGGTGCCGTAGTAGACGCACGGCGTACCGCGGACGGTCATCATGAAGGCGAGCGCCTGGTGCAGCCGGTTCTGGTTGTTGTTCAGCGTCAGGAACCGCGACATGTCGTGGTTGTCGACGAACGTGACCAGGTTCTCCGGGTAGCGGTAGTCGGTCGCCGTCTTGCTGATCGCCGCGTCGAGGTTGTGCATCGAGACGTTGGAGCCGAACGTCTCCCGCATCGAGATGTTGAGGTAGAAGTCCAGCACCGAGATGCCGCTCTCGTTGGCGAAGCGGACGTTGTCGTCGTACAGCGGGTCGGTCTTGCTGCCGAGGTACCACTCGCCGAACAGGAACGAATCCTTGTTGGTCAGGAAGCGGTCGGCCATCGAGCGCTGCCAGCCGGACGTCATGTGCTTGACCGCGTCGACCCGTACGCCGTCGACGCCGCGGTTCATCCAGTAGTCGGCGGAGGTCTTGAGGTAGTTGTCGATCGTCGGGTGCTGCTGGTTGAGGTCGGCGAGGTCGGCCAGGTTCTTGTACTGGCTCTGGTAGCGGTCGTTGTAGTCGGTGATGCCGCCGTTGTGGTGGAAGTAGCCGTTGGTGTCGCCGGTCAGGCCACCCATCAGCGTGCCGTTGTCGTAGAGCCGGCCGTTCTCGGCGAAGCCCGGGTTGGACTCGTCCGCCGGCGAGGTGTGGTTCGGCGCCCAGTCCATGATCACCTTGATGCCCCGGGAGTGGGCGGCGGCGATCAGCGAGTCGAACTCGGCCAGGGTGCCGAAGTGTTCCTCGGTCTTCTTGAAGTCGCGG
The DNA here is from genome assembly GCF_040655695.1 of Polymorphospora sp. NPDC050346. NCBI lineage: Bacteria > Bacillati > Actinomycetota > Actinomycetes > Micromonosporales > Micromonosporaceae > Polymorphospora > Polymorphospora sp. NPDC050346. Next base: position 89,641 of record NZ_JBFAKM010000017.1, read on the forward strand.
GTCCAGTAGCCGTGGTAGCCGGCGTTGGGCACCCCGCCGTAGGTGGCGGCCACGTCGATGTTGTCGACGTGCGGCGAGATCCAGATGGAGGTGACGCCCAGCCCCTGGAGGTAGTCGAGCTTCTGCTGGATGCCGGCGAAGTCACCGCCCCAGTAGAGCTTCCAGTTGGACTTGCCCGCGTCGTAGAGGCCGGGGCTCTTGGCGGGGTTGTTGTTGCTCGCGTTGCCGTCGAAGAAGCGGTCGGTCGCGATCTGGTAGCAGAGGTCGGCCTTGAGGCTCGCCCGGTTGCTCACCGGGGCGTCGGCGCGGGCGACACCGGCCGGGCCGACCGTGGCGACGGCCAGGCCGGCGATGAGTAGCGTGGCCACGCGCCATGATCGTCTTGACAAGGGGGGCTCCTTACTACAACTACGAGTGCTCGCCGAGCGGGATCACCGCTCGCTGTCGCACTGCTTGATCAGTTGGTCGGCGAGGTCTCCGGCCAACTCGTACAGCCGATGGGTGTCGTCGTCGGACAGGTGCGCGAAGCGTTGCCGGTTGGTCTCGGCGAAGACCGCGTGGGCGGCGGTGAGCCGCTCGCGGCCGAGCGGGGTCAGGGACACCGCGACCAGCCGCTGGTCGGTCGGGTCGGATCCGGTCCGGACCAGGCCGGCCTCGACGAGCCGCCGGACGAGTCGGGTGATGTTGCCGCGGGTGCAGAGCAGGAGATCGGCGAGCTGGCTCACCGACCGGCCGCCTGCGCCGGTGGCGCCGGCCAGGCCGTCGGGGGTGTCGTCTTCGAGCAGGCGCAGCAGGTTGTAGTGGGTCGGGGTGAGCCCCACCGCGGCCAACGCCCGCCGGTCACCGTCGTCCAGCAGTACGTAGATCCGCTGGAGCCGCTGGTAGAGCTCGGCAAGTCGGGCGTCCGCGCTGGACAACACACACCTCCACGTCGAGGCTTCTCGATTTGATTACTAGTCAACAAAGTGACTCGCAGCGAAAGTTACGCCCCCGAAACGTCCAGGTCAACAGGTTGCAGAAAGTTGCCTGCAAGAAACTGCAAGTCCTGCCAAGAACCGGATTGCCGCTTGCAGGCCGCGGCTGCCAACATGCCTACATGGCGCTCGTGGAGGCTCACCAACTGACGAAGACCTTCCGCCGACCGGACAAGCCCCCGGGCCTGCGCGGATCGCTGACCCACCTCTTCCGCCGCCGCTTCAGCACGGTCCGGGCCGTCGACGGCGTCGACCTCTCGATCGAGGCAGGTGAGGCGGTCGCGTACGTCGGCCCGAACGGCGCCGGCAAATCCACCACGATCAAGCTGCTCACCGGCATCGTCGAGCCGTCGTCCGGACGGGTACGGGTCGCCGGCCGCGACCCGCACCGCGAGCGGATCGCCAACGCACGACAGATCGGCGTCCTCTTCGGACAGCGCACGCAACTCTGGTGGGACCTGCCGGTCCGCGAGTCACTGGCCCTGCTGCGCGACATGTACGACGTACCGGCGGCGACGTACCGCGAACGACTGGCCCGGTTCGACGCGGTCCTCGCCCTCGACGAGATCATGCCGGTGGTCGCCCGGCGGCTCTCCCTGGGCCAGCGGATGCGTGCCGACCTGGCCTGCGCCCTGATCCACGGCCCCCGGGTCGTCTACCTCGACGAACCCACCATCGGCCTGGACATCGCGGTCAAGGACCGCGTCCGGCAGTTCCTGCGGGAGCTACGCGCCGACGGCACCACCCTGATGCTGACCACCCACGACCTCGGCGACATCGAGGACACCTGCGACCGAATAGTGATCATCGACCACGGGCGGGTCATCTACGACGGCACCCTGGAACAGGTCAAGGACACCTACGCCCGGCAACGCGACGTCCACCTCCAGCTCGCCGGGGACGTCGCCCTGCCCGACCTGGCCGCCCGGTTCCCGGCCGCGGCCGTACACGCGGGCCCGAACCCCGGCGAGTTCACCGTGACGTTCGACAAGGCGGCCCTGACCGTCGGGCAGATCCTCGCCGGGGTGATCCCGCTGGCCGAGGTCGTCGAGGTACGCATCGACGAGCCGGCGATCGAGGACGTGATCCGCAAGGTGTACGCCGGTGAACTGATCCTCTCGCCCGCCCCGACCCCGTCGTGAGCGTCAAGGGATACGCCCGCCTGGCGGGAACGACGGTCCGGGCCACCTTCGCCCACCGGCTCAGCATCGGGCTCGGCACGATCGGCGTCATCTTCCAACTGGTCGCGATGGTGGCGCTGTGGACCGCGCTACTCGCCGACGGCACGCAGATCGGCGGCTACTCGCTGCCGGAGATGAAGGGCTACCTGCTCGTCGGCTTCGCCACCGGGATCGTCGGCCGCGGGCTCGGCGAACACGTGATGGCCGAACGGATCCGCAGCGGCGCGGTCGCCCTCGACCTGGTCAAGCCGCTGGATTACCAGAAGATGCGGTTCGCCGAGGTGCTCGGCGGCCTCGTCATCGAACTCGCGGTGATCGTCGTCGTCGGCGCGGCCTTCGTCGCACTGGCCGGACCGGTGCAGGCCCCGGTCCGCCCCGACCTGCTCCTGCTCAGCCTCGTCGCGGTCGTACCGATCAAGTTCCTGATCATCTACCTGAGCACGATGCTCTGCTTCTGGACCCAGAACTACCACGGGCTCGCCTGGACCCGCACCGCCCTGACCCAACTGCTCTCCGGTGCCCTGGTGCCGCTCACCCTGCTGCCCGGCTGGCTGCAGACGACCGCGGCGGTGCTGCCGTTCGCCGCCATCACCTCCACCCCGGCGCTGATCTACACCGGCAAGGCGACCGGGACCGCGGCGCTGCTCCTGATCGGCTACCAGTTCCTGTGGGCGGCCGGCCTGTGGTTCCTGGCCCGGCTCGCCTGGCGGACCGCCGTACGCCAGCTCACCGTCCACGGAGGATGACCGTGCGCCTCGTCCGCGTCTACCGGCGCAGCCTCGGCGCGCACCTGCGCGCCGTACTCGAATACCAGTCGGACTTCTGGCTGCTGGTCACCGCCGGGATCGTCACCCAGTCGCTCGGCTTCATCTTCCTGTCCGCGGTGTTCGCCCGCGTACCCACCCTCAACGGCTGGCGGTTCGAGGAGACCGTGCTCATCTACGCCCTGGCCGGGCTGGCCCAGGCGGCGGTGCCGCTGGTCGCCGACGGCGCCTGGCTGCTCGGCTCGCTGGTGCACACCGGCGAACTCGACTACCGGGTGGTCCGGCCGTACCCGCCGGTGTTGCAGGTGACCAGCCACCAGATCGGGTTCAGCGGGGCCGGCGACGCGATCGGTGCCGGCGTGCTGCTGGTCTGGGCACTGAGCCGGGTCGAGGTGCACTGGACGCCGGTGAAGGTGCTCCTCGGGCTGCTGATCCTGCTCGGGGCGGTCGTCATCCGCATCGCCATCACCGTGGCGACGAACGCCATCGCGTTCTGGATACCGTCGCCGAACCCGATGTTCGCCTCCGCCGTCTTCCAGATCGGCGAACTGGCCCGCTATCCGCTGACCATCTACGGATTCGGGCTGCGGGTCGTGCTGACCGGCCTGCTGCCGTTCGCCTTCACCGGGTTCCTGCCGGCCGCCTGGCTGCTCGACCAGGGCGGGGCGGCGTGGCTCGGCCTGGCCACGCCGGTCGTCGCGGCGCTCTGCGCCCTGGCCGCGTACGCCGTCTTCCAGCGCGGCCTACGCCGCTACGAAAGCGCCGGCCACTGAAACGTGCGGCCGGCTATGCCGCGTCGCGGCGCTCCGCCGGCCGGAGCTGGGCCAGCGCGCGCATCGCGTCCGCCAGCATGATCGGCCGGTCCTCGTCAGCCGTGGAGAGGTGCAGCTCGATCCACTGCCGGATGAGCACGCTGGGCCGGGTGCCGTGCGCCTCGGCGTACTCACGCAGCCGACGGTGCACGCTGAGCGGGATCCGCAGCGACGTGACCACGAGCATGTCGTCGACATCCTCGGCGACCGGCGGCAGTTCGGCCAACAGTTCAGCCTCGGACTCGCCGGTGTCGACGTAGGTCAACTCCCCCTCAGCGGCGGCGATCAGTTCGGCCTCGCCCGGGGCCGTCTCGTCATGCTTGCTCACGCCCTGCCTCCCACCGGTCGTACTCGGCCACCTGCTCGGCGGTCATCTCCCTGGCGCCAATGATCAACCAGTCACGGTTGACCTCTGTCGGCCGCAACACCACGATGAGCCGACGTCCGGCGCGGGTCCGTCCCCAGACCGCGAGGACCGACACACCGCCGGCACCGACCGCTCTACGCGGCCAGCGGGGCCGCTGGTCCTCCAGGACCTGCCGCACTTCGTACGGTTCGATGCCTTTCAGCGTTGCCAGCAGCAGCGGCACCCACTCGTAACCCACCCTCGCATCGTATTACAACGGTATTGCATCGGATGCCCCGTCAGAAGATACCGTCGGTGGAGCCCACCTGCCAAAAGGCTGGGGCGAATCGTCGTCCAGGTTCGAGTAGAGGTGGGCGATCGCCGTCGGGCCGGGCCCCTCGGTCAACCGCTCCAGCGACACCGGGCGACCGTCCGGATCGGCCACCGGCAGCCGCCAGTTGGGGAACTCGTCGACCGTGCCGGGCAGGTTCTGCGGGCGCCGGTCGCCGACCAGGTCCGGCAGCCACACTCCGAGCAGCCGGGCCGGGGTGTGGGCCAGGAACCGGTGCAGGGCAAGGGTGTCCGCGTCCAGCCCCGGCACCCCGTCGGCAGCCGACCGGAACCCACCGCGGTCCAGTTCGGCGAGCCAGCCGTCCCGTTCGGCGGCCTCCTCGGCGGCGACTTCGGCCCGGTCGCGGGTCAGCAGGCCGAGCCGGTCGTGCAGGTCGACGTGGTCGCCGGCCAGCCAGGCGGCGGTGCTGGGCAGGTCGTGGGTGGTCAGCGTGGCCAGGCAGTCGGCCCGCCAGTCGGCGGCGGGCAGCGGCCCGCCGCGCTCCTCGGACCCGCCCCGGTATTCGAAGCGCAGCACCGACGTGCCGAGGATGCGCCGGTCGGTCAACTCGTCGCGGACCCGCCGCTCGACCGTGCCGAGGTCCTCGCCGATCACCATCGCGCCGGCCCGGTGCGCTTCGAGCGCCAGTACGCCGAGCAGCGCCTCGTGGTCGTAGTGCACGTACGCCCCGGCACGGGCCCCGGCCCCCTCGGGAATCCACCACAGCCGGAAGAGCCCCATGATGTGGTCCAGCCGCAGCGCTCCGCAGTGCCGCAGTACGCCGCGCACCACCTCGGCGAACGGCTCGTACCCGGCCTCGGCGAGGGTGTCCGGCCGCCACGGCGGCAGCCCCCAGTCCTGGCCGCCGGCGTTGAAGTTGTCCGGCGGGCAGCCGATCGTGATGCCGCCGGCCAGGAAGCGTTGCAGCCGCCAGGCGTCGGCGCCCTCCGGGTCGACGCCGACGGCGAGGTCGTGGACCAGGCCGATCGCCATGCCGGCGCCGGTCGCGGCGGCCTGGGCGGCGGCCATCTGCTCGTCGACGAGCCAGTTGAGCCAGCGGTGGAAGTCGACCCGGTCGGCCAGGTCGCGGCGGACCCGCGCGACCGCCGCGCCGTCGGGCGTACGCAGCCCGGCCGGCCAGGACCTCCACCGGCTGCCGTGCACCTCGGCGATCGCGCACCAGGTGGCGTAGTCGGTGAGGCCGGCTCCCTGGCCGGCGACGTACGCGTCGTACGCCGCCTGCCGGGCCGCCGTACGCGGCACCCGGTGCAGCGGTTCCAGCGCCTCGCGTTTGAGCGCCCACACCGCCGCCCGGTCGATCAGTTCGTCGCGGTGCAGCACCCCGTCGGTGAGTGCCCGGCCCTGGACGGCGAGGGCGTCGACCTGCCCGCGCAGTGCCGCGTACTCGGGGATCGCCTCGATCCGCAGGTTCATCGGGTCCGGAAACCGGCGGGTGCCCGGCCGGTACGGCGACGGGTCGGGCAGCGGTCCGGGCACGTACGCGTGCAACGGGTTGAGCAGGACGAACGACGCGCCGAGCCGGCCCGACCAGGTGGCCAGTCCGCTCAGGTCGCCCAGGTCGCCCATCCCCCACGAGCCCGCGGAGAGCACCGAGTAGATCTGGGCCAGCAGGCCCCACCGGCGGCGGTCCGGGGTGGCCAGCACGTCGGGCGCGACGATCAGCGGCGCCGTCACGCTCCGGCCGGCGACCTCGGCGTGCAGGGTGTGGTAGCCGAGCGGCAGGCGGCCGAGGTCGCCGGCCGGGTCGGCCACGTCGTGCCAGTCGCCGGTCTCGGTACGGACCGCGTACGTGGCCGCCGGCCACGCCGATTCGGCCCGCCGCCCCTGCCGGACGACGACGCAGGACGGCAACGGCCGGTCCCGGCCGGTGTCCGGGTCCGGTCCGGCCGGGTCGACGCCGAGGGCGGCGAGCACCCGGCGCAGGTTCTCCGGGGCGACCGCGATCCGCTCGCCGCGGTCGGTGGCGTACTCGGGGGCGACGCCGTGCCGCCGGGCCAGTTCGGCCAGTGCCGTCATGTCTGCTCACTCCTCGCGGGCGCGGACCCGGTGGCGAGCAGGCGTTCGAGCACCACCGCCACCCCGTCCTCGTCGTTGGTCAGGGTGGTTTCGTCGGCCCGTTCCCGCAGGCTGCGGTGGCCGTTGGCCATGGCGACGCCGTACCCGGCCCAGTCGAGCATCGGAATGTCGTTGGGCATGTCGCCGAACGCGATGGTGTCGGCGGCGGTCAGGCCCCACCGGCGCGCGGCGTACACCAGTCCGGTCGCCTTGCTGATCCCGGCCGGGAGCAGCTCGACCAGCCGCGCCCCGGCGTGGGCGACGGTCAGCGCCGGGCCGCAGATCCGTTGGGCGACCGCGACAAGCGCCTCGTCGTCGTGGCCCGGGTGGCGGATCAGGATCTTCTCCACCGGCCCGGCCCACAGGTCGGCTTCGGTGACCAGCCGCCAGTCGGCGCCGGGCCGCCGGTCGAAGTCGGCGGTGGCCAGGAAACCCTCGGCGGCGACGGCGGCCAGTGCCAGCGTCCCGGTCTCCCGGCTGATCGCCTGGACCAGGGCCCGCGCCACCTCCCGGTCCAGGGTGCGGGTGAGCAGCAGCCGGTCGGCGTCGAAGTCGTAGACCTGGGCGCCCTGCCCGCAGATCGCGAGCCCCCGGTAGTCGAGCTGGGTGAGCAGCCGCCGGGTGCCGTACACCGGCCGGCCGGTGACGACCACGTGCCGGGCGCCGCCGGCGCGTACCGCGGCCAGGGTCCGCAGGGTCCGGGCCGAGAACGTCCGGTCGCCGCGCAGCAGGGTGCCGTCGAGGTCGGTGGCGACGATCCGGTACGGCAGTTCGGCGGTCACGGCGCCACCGGCGGTACGTCCCACGTGCTGCGGCCGGAGGCGAGCCGCAGCAGGAACACCGGTACGCCCGGGGTGTCCGCGACGGGCAGCACGATGCGGAAGGCCGGGCCGTCGGGTTCGAGCGGGCGCGGCCGCCCGTCCGGGGTGACCAGGTCGACGCCGGCCGCCCCGGCGGCCCCGTAGCGCAGTTCGTTGCCGTCGGGGTGCGGCAGCACCCGGCAGCGCGATCGCAGTGCGCCGGCCCGGGCGGTGTCGCCGAGCAGTTCGGCCAGTTCGAGGCAGCGGTCGAGGTCGCCCCGGTGTTCGGCCGCCGCGTAGAGCCGGCGCAGGGTGTCGGCGTCGACCGGCCCGCACCGCCGTACGGTTTCCAGGTCGGCGAACCCGATCGCGGCGGCCCGGATCCGCGCCCGGTGGGTCTGCCACCGCCGCCCGTCGATCCGGTCGAACCAGCCGTAGCCGGTCAGGTGCTCGACCGGCGCCGGCACGGGGTCGCCGGCCAGCAGCCGGGCGAACCGGTCCAGCCGCCGGTCGGCGGCGCCGGCGTAGGTGAACGTACGCGCCAGCGCGGCGGCGTCGGCCGACAGCCGGTGGTAGCCGGCCGGGTCGGTCCGCCACAGCCGGGCGGCCTCGTGGATGCGCGCGGTCAGCGCGGCGGTCAGCCGGGGGTCGTCGGGGGTGAACGAGCGCGGCAGGTCGAAGCCGGGTGCGCGCCGGTAGTGCCGGGTCGACTCCTGGGCGGTCGCGATCGGCACCGCGCCGCACGCCATCGCCTGCCCCTGGGCGATGAGGAACGTGTCGAGTTCGTACTTGGACGGGAAGAGGCAGTAGTCGGCGGCGACCGCCTCGCCGAAGAACGTCTCCTCGTCGGCCATCGACCAGAAGAGCCGGACCCGGTCGGGGAAGCGGTCGGCGACCCGCTGGAAGTACGGCTCGCCGACGGGTGCGTCGCCGCCGGCCGCGGTCGCCATCCGGAGCAGGAAGTTGACCTCGGGGTCGGTGTCGAGCACGGCCTCGGCCGCCCGGACCAGCTCCCACTGTCCTTTGTGGTGCACGGAGTAGCGGGCGACGTGGTAGAAGGTCGGCCGGGCCGGGTCGAGCCCCAGCCCGTCGAGGATCCGGGTCCGGTCGACGGTCCCGGGATCGCGGTCGAGCCACGGCCGTGGCACCCCGCAGCCGCCGACGAACTGCTTCGCCGCGTTGTCCCGTACGACGCGGGCGACCGCGGTCCGGCGGAACGCCGCCTCGTACGGGGTGTCCCGGAACGTGGAGTAGAAGTCGCGCTGGCCCGGGGTCAGGAAGTCGATCCCGTCGCAGTGGTCGGCGATCAGGGCGAAGAGGCTCACGTGGTCGGCGCCCCGGCCCGCCGAGAGCCGGGTGTGTGGCAGGTGCCCCGCCCACGCCGCCGCCAGCGCCGCGGCCCGCACCGATTCCGGGTCGTCGGGTACGGCGACCGGGGCCGGCGGGTCGAGGTAGCGGTCGAGGTCCACCCTGGTACCGAACATCGCCAGCAGCCGGGCCAGCTGCGGCCGGTAGACGCCGAGGTCGATCGGCATGTTGCTGGCGATCGTGGAGACCAGCCGGAAGCGCGGGTCGGCGGCGAGCACCGCCGGCAGCAGGTAGTGGTAGTACGGCTCGTACGCCTGCACCAGCACCGGCTCCCCGCCGGTGCCCTCCCCATCGGTGCCGTGACCGCCGAACCGGCGCAGCAGGAACCGCAGCGCGGCGACCTGGAAGACCAGTGGCTTGAAGAAGGCCGGATCGGTGCCCTCGCTCGTCGCGGCCGGATAGATCCGTTCCGGGAGCAGGTCGAGCTGGTCGTTGCCGAGCAGGTAGACGTCGACGCCCCCGTGCCGGAGCAGGTGGGCCCGGGTGGTCACCGTGTGGTCCCCCGGCGGGTCCGGCCACACCGCCGGGTCGGGCACCAGCGGCACCGGATGCTCGTCGTGGTGGTCCAGTTCGGTCACGTCGTAGCGGGCGGCGAGATGGTCGAGCCGGCCGTGGGTCGGGGTGACGACCGAGACCCGGTGTCCCCGGTCGACGAACTCCCGGGCCAGTTGCCAGACCAGCGGCGCCAGCCCGCCGCGCATCATCCGTACGTCGAAGCCGAGCGCCTCGAACGCGACCTTCACGACGTGCACGGCACCCCCTGTGCGCCGAGCAGGTCGCGGATGCCCTCGTCGACACCGCGTACCCGCAGCCCGTGCGCTTCGAGGAAGCCGGCCAGGCGGGTGCTGGTCAGGCAGGTGTTGACCGGCCGCGAGGCATACCGGGTGCGGGCCAGCGGAACCCGGACCACCAGCCCGGCCGGTACGCCGAGGCCGGCCGCGATCCGGTCCGCCCAGTCGGCCCGGTTGATCCGGTCCGGCCCGCCCAGGTGCAGCAGGTCCGGCGTGCCGTCGGCGAGGGCGGCGACGGTGACCGCCGCGACATCGTCGACCGGCACCGGCGTCGTCCACTGCCCGTCCGGCACCTCGACCGGCTCGCCGGCCCGCAACGCGTACGCGCACTTGGCGAAGAAGTTGAGCCACTTGCCGGTGCCGGCCGGCTCCCAGCCGTAGACGAGACTGACCCGCAACACGGTGCCGGCCCCGCCGAGCGCCCGCTCGGCCCGCAGCTTGGCCCGGCCGTACGCGTTGGCCGGGGCGACCGGGGTGGCCTCGTCGTTGCCGGGTGCGTGGCCGTCGAAGACGTTGTCGGTCGAGATCAGTACCAGCCGGCGGCCGGTCGTGGTGGCGGCCAGGTTGGCGGCGGCGGCCTCGTGCAGCCGGGCCGCCCGGTCGGGTTCCGCCTCGCACCAGGTGACGTCGGACGGTCCGTGTACGGCGACGACGCCGTCCGGGGCGACCCGGTCGACCACCTCGGCGCAGGCCACCGGGTCGGTGACGTCGAGGCGTACCCACCGGGGGTCCGGGTGCCCGGTGGATCGGGCGGGCGGCCGCCGGGAGGCGAGCACGGCGCTGCCGCCGAGTTCGGCGACCCGCCGGGAGACGGCTCGCCCCACGAACCCACTCCCGACGATCAGAACCCGCACGCCACACCCCCCGCCCCGTCCCCGCTCTCCCCCGCCGCGCCGCTCTCCCCCGCGATCTTGCGGTTGTCTCCCCCTTCTGCCCTGTTTTGGGCGACGACAAGTGCAAGATCGCGGGGATAAGGGGCGGCGGTCAGGAGGCGGCCGGCGCCGATCAGGCCGTGGTCGTCGTCGGGCTCGCCGAGCATCACCATCCCGTCGATCTCCGCCGGGGTCAGGCCGAAGCAGCCGGCCCGGTGCAGCGCCTCGGTGAGCAGGGCGGCGTACCGGGGGCCGACGGCGAGCGCGAAGCCGCCGATGATGACGTACCGCCGCACCCCGATCGAGGCGAAGACCGCGGTGATGGCGGTCGCCAGGTGCCGCAGCCCGGCGCGCAGCACGCCGGTGGCGAACGGGTCATCCGCCCGCACCGCCGCGGCCAGCGCCACCGCGTCCAACTCCGCCCCGGCCAGCACCGAGCCGCCGAAGCCCACCGGATCGGCGACCGCCGCGCGCCGGGCAGCGGCGACGGCGCCCCGGCCGGAGGCGACCGCGCCGAGGTGGCCCCGGCCGCCGCAGTCGCACGGCATCGCGTCCGGCGCCGGGTCGCACGTCCAGTGGCCGAGTTCGCCGCCGTGCCCGTCGGGGTGCAGCAGCACCTCGCCGGCCCGGAAGACCTTGTTGCCGATCCCCGAGCTCACCGTGATCAGGCAGAACGCCTCCTGGTCGGTTCCCCCGACGTACCGCCAGGCGGCGGCGGTGAGGTCGTTGACCACGGTCACCGGCCGGCCGAGCCGCTCCCGCAGCAGGTCGCGAAGGGGCAGCGGATCACCCCGCCGGCCCCAGACGGTCGGCGCGGCCGTCACCCGCCCGGCGGCGTCGATCGGCCCGGCGAACGCGACCGCGAGACGCCGCGCCCCGTGCCGGGCCATGGCGGCCCCGGCGACGTCGACCAGTTGCCCGACGACCCGGCGCTGCAACACCGGCACCGGTTCACCCGGATACCGGTCCATGCCCTCGGTCGGCATCCGCCGTACGTCGTCGACCCGGTCGGTGTCGCTGTCGTAGCGTCCCACCCGCAGCGTGGTGCCGCCGACGTCCACGACGGTGTACGCGGTCACCCTGCCACGTCCTGTGTGGACGGCGCTTCGACCAGCTGCACGGAGCCGTCCTCCAGCACGATCGCCGAATCGAGGCGGGCTCCGGGCGGGACCACCGCGCCGGGCAGCAGGATGCTGTGCCGTACCAGCGCGCCGGCGCTCACGCGCGCCCCCGGAAACACCACGCACCGGTCCAGTTCGCCGTGGTTGACCAGGTCACCGGGTACGACGCTACGGCTGATCCCCGGCGCGGCCGGCACCAGCGCGCGGCCCACCGCCGGGGCGACCACCCACGGCATCGTGTCCACCGGCATCGACGGCGGGTCGTCGACCAGGGCCAGGTGGGCCCGGTGGTAGCGCTCGACGGTGCCGATGTCCGCCCAGTAGCCGGGCACCTCGTGCCCCCGGATCTCCTCGCCGGCGGCGAGCATGGCCGGGATGACGTCGCGGCTGATGTCGTGCTGCCAGCCGGTGCCGTCGAGCAGTTCCAGGTAGTGGTGCAGGACCTTGGCGTCGAAGACGCAGAACGCGGCGAAGACGAGGTCGCTGGTCGGTTCGGCCGGTTTCTCCACGAAGGACACCAGCCGGTCGGCGGCGTCGAACTCGACCATTCCGAACAGGTGCACGTAGCGACGCTCGATCCGCTGGTACGACACGGTGAGCACGGCACCGCTCGCCCGGTGCGCGGCGATCATCGGGCCGTAGTCGAAGCGGTAGACGTGGTCGGCGTGCTGCACCAGCACCTCGGTCACGTCCGGTTCGAACAGGTACGGCGCCTTGCGGATCAGCGCGTCGGCGGTGCCCCGCTCCGGCGGTCCGGAGAACGGCTCCAGCTCCGCCGGCGGTCCGTCGCGGTACGCGTCGTCGTACGGGCCGAAGTGCACCCGGAAGCCGGGCCGCCACCAGGTGTGCCGCAGGTCGTCCATGAGCTGCCGTTCGGCGTACTGGGACAGCAGCAGGACCCGGTCCAGCCCGGACGCCCGGGCGTTGGCGAGGGAGAAGTCGATCAGCCGGCCGGCGCCGCCGAACGGCACCAGCGGCTTGAGCCGTCCGGTCCCGAGCCGGCCCATCCGGCGCCCCTCGCCGCCGGCGAGCAGCGCGGCGCGTACCCCGCCGGTCATCGGGACACCGCCCCACCGGCCGGCACCCGGTCCCAGGTCGCCCGGCCGCTGCGCAGGGTGAGCAGCAGGTGCAGTTCGCCGGCACCGGCCGGCAGCGGGCCGGTGAAGCCCTCGCCGTCGGGTTCCAGCCGGACCACGGTGGGCCGGCCGCGTTCCGGCGCGGCCAGGTCGGGTACGACCAGTTCGACCCGTTCGGCGTGGACCAGCCGGTAGCTGATCCGGCCGTCGGAGACCGTGCACCGCCCGGCCAGCCGCGCACCGAGCCGCCGCGCCAGTTCGGGATGGTCGTCGGCGGCCAGGTCGACGCAGCGGGCGCAGCGGCCGAAGTCGGCGCGTTCCCAGGCCCGCTCGAAGAGTTCGGTCAGGGCGGCGGCGGTCAGCGGTGCGCAGCGCCGGTAGGCGTCGGCGTCGCCCAGCCGAAGGGCCGCGTCGGCGACCGACCTGTCCGTCCACGCGCCGTCGGGCAGCAGGTCGAACCAGCCGTGCCGTAGCAGCCGTTCCGTCGTCAGGACCGGTTCGTGTCCGGCCCACAGCGGTTCGAACGCGGCCAGGTGGGCGTGGGCCGCCCGGTCCCAGGTGAACTCCCGTGCCCGGTCGACGGCGTTGCGGGACAACCGTTCGTACTCCTCCGGCCGCTGGTGCCAGAGCCGTACGGCCCGCCGGATCCGGTCGGCGAGGGCGTCGACGAGCAGCGGGTCGTCCTCGTAGAAGGACCGGTTGACGGCGAAGCCGGTGGCCGTCGCGGCGTCCGGCCCGTCGACCGGGTCGGCGACGTGCCCGAAGTGCGCCATGCCGAGCTGGGCGGTGGCGATCGGCACGGCGCCGGTCGCCATCGCCTCGCCCTGGGCGATCAGGAACGTGTCCATCTCGAACTTCGACGGGAAGAGGCAGAAGTCGGCGCTGGTGGCGTAGCGGACGAGCTGGTCGTCGTCGACCCGCCACCACTGGAGGTGGACCCGGCCCGGGTGCTTCGCCGCCACCTCGTGGAAGAGCGGGTCGGGGATGCCGGCGTCGCTGAGGCAGCGCAGGACGAAGTTGGCGGCCGTACCGTCGGTCAGCACCCGGTCGACGGCCCTGATCAGCTCGACCTGGCCCTTGTGGTTGACCGCGTGGCGGGCGTTGTGGAAGAACGTCGGCAGCGCCGGGTCGAGGCCCAGTTCGGCGAGTACGGCGGACCGGTCGACGGCGGGCAGCTCGCCGCGTACCCAGTTGTCGCCGACCGCGCAGCCGCCGACGAACTGCTTGTGCGCGGTGCGGCGGACCGTCTCCGCGACCGGTAGCAGGGTGAAAAGCTGCTCGAACGGGGTGTCGGCGAAGTCGGTGTAGAAGTCGCGCTGGCCGGGCGACAGGAAGTCGACCAGGTCGGCGTGCTCGGCGACCAGGTCGTAGATCCGGACGTGGTCGCGCGGGTATTCGTAGTGCAGGTGGGTGAGCTGCTGGTACTGGCTCATCGCGACCACGTGCGCGGACCGGTCCGTCGCCGGCTCATCGGCACCGGGCACCGCCCCGGGAGGCACGTCGAGAAACTCCAGCAGCCGTTCCACCTCCGGCCGCCACAGCGACTTGCCGATCGGCATGTTGCTCTGCACCGTGCTGACCACGTGCTTGGTCGGATCGGCCGCGAACGCCGCCGGCATCAGGTAGTGGTAGTACGGCTCGTGCGCGTGCACGATCGCCCGCTCGCCGGCGAACCGGTGCCGGATGAACCGTACGGCGGCGACCTGATAGGCGAGCGGCTTGAAGAAGACCAGGTCCCGCCCCTTGGTCTCGTACGCCGGATAGAACCGGTCCGGAAGCTGGTCGAGCAGTTCGTTGGAGAGGAAGTAGAGGTCGACGCCGTCCAGCCGGAGCAGGTGGGCGGTGGTCCGTAGCGGGATGTCGACCCGGGCCGGGAACCGTTCCCCCCACGTCTTCGGCTCGAGCGGGATCGGCAGCTCGTACTCGTCGACGTGGTCGAGCGTCTCGACGTCGTGCAGCCGGCGCAGGTCGTCGAGGCGGCCGTGGGCCGGGGTGACGATCGAGACCCGCTGACCGAGCCGGGTCAGCGCGCTCGACAGCTGCCACAGGTAGACCGACGTGCCGCCCTGGATGAACCGGTGGTCGAAGCCTCCGCATTCGAAGTACGTCTCGATGACGTGCATGCTCACCCTTCCCCGGTCGCCGGCCGCAGCGTCTCCAGCGCGTGCCGCAGGTTGATCGCCGCGTGGTACGGCATGTCGTGCGCGTACGCGTAGTCGAGTTCGTGGACCAGCCGGCGCAGCCGGAACATCCGCCAGGCCGGCTGCCGCTCGGGTTCGGTGCCGGGGTCGGCGTACCCGGCGATCAGCAGCCGCCGAACCCGCCGGGCCCAGAGCTGCGCCGCCGCCTGCGACCGGCGCAGGACGGCCAGCCGGTCGGCGGTCCAGCCGGCGGTGTCCGGCGCGTGCCCGGCGGTGAGCAGCAGCGCCGTACGGCAGGTCTCGTCGCCGTCGGTGTCGAGGTCGATGGCGGCCTGGTGGGCGAACTCGTCGGCGGTGAAGATCTCCAGCCCGCGCAGCAGCGACACCAGGTCCTGCCAGGGTGACTGGTCGGCGTGGTCCGGGTCGGCGGGGTCGACCGCCGGGGTGGACAGGTCGATCAGGCACATCCGCCAGCCGGCGCCGGTCTCGGCCCGCAGGAAGTGCGACAGGTGCAGGTCGCCGTGGGTGGCGCCGGACGGCCAGCTTCCGGGCGCGGCCGTGGCCTGCCGGGCGAGTTCGTCGGCGAGGGCGGCGGCGACGGCGGCGCGTACCGGCCCGGGGTGCCGGTCGTCGGCGAGGATCAGCGGGTTGAGCCGGGCCACCCGGGCGGCGGTCTCGGCCACGAAGCGTTCCGCCGGGAAGTCCGGGGCCGGGCCGAGCCGGGCCGCCAGTTCGTCGTGGAAGGCCCGCAGGAAGCGACCGGCCTCGGGCAGCCGGTCGACCAGGTCGCGCTGCACGGTGTCGACCGCGGCGGCGACCCCGGCACCGGCGGCGAGCAACGGCCACATCGCCCGGATGCTGTGCCGCAGCGGCAGGTCGAGCCCGTCACCGTCGGCGTACGCGTAGACGACGCCGAGCGGCAGCCGCCGGCCGGTGTCGCGCTCCACGTAGTGGTAGGCGCCGACCCAGCGCTGGGTCCGCCCGCCGGGGCCCATCAGCCGCATCATCCGGGGTTCCCGGGTGCCGGCCGACAGCCGCCGGTACGCCTTGTGCACGTGCGCCGCCCCGCCGAGGTCCACGAGGGACAGTGCGTTGGAGGACCAGCCGGGGGCGAACGGCAACCCGCCCCGGTACGGCGGCGGCGTGCCGTCGAACTCGACGACGTTGCCGGCGGCGGTCGGCAGCCGCAGCCCGTCCCGCAGTGCCCCGACGACGGCCCGGTCATGGTCGTCGGTACGGGTCGCCTCCCGCCCCGGATCGGCGTCGAGCACGGGTACGAAGTAGCGGACGGAGCCGACCTCGGGCGCGACGACCAGCAGCCGGGACGACCCCAGCACCGCCTGGTCGAGCACCCGGAACGGGCCCGGGCGTAGTTGTTCGTCCAGCCACGGCGCCGTGCGCAGCAGGGCGGTGACGTCGGCGGGGATGTCGGTACGCATCGTCAGCTCCCGGTCATCTCGAAGCGGTCGACGCCCCGCCGCCACACCACGCCGGCCACGGTCAGCGCGGCGGCGGTGACCAGCGGCAGCCACAGCAGCAGGTCGGAGCGGTCGAAGAGCAGGTAGGACACCGGCACGTAGGCGGTGAAGGCGTACGGCAGCAGCCAGGTCAGCAGCCGGCGCAGCGACGGGTGGAACAGGTCGAGCGGATAGCCGCTGAGGTCGCCGGGCTGGCTGGCCGCGACCACCGCCGCGAAACTGGTGGTGGTCCAGAACGAGAGGGCGGCGAACACGACCTTGATCGAGGTGGTGATGAGCGCGCCGCAGAGCACCAGCAGCGGCAGCAACAGCCACTGCACCGGAGTGAGGGTCAGGTCGAGCCGGGCCGCCGCGGTGCCGACCACGGCCAGTCCGATGACCAGCTCGCCGAAGCCGTCCGGGTGCAGGAACCGCTCCGACAGCAGGGTGTAGAGCGGGCTCGTCGGCCGCAGCAGGTAGCGGTGGAAGTCGCCGGTCCGGACCAGGTCGCGGGAGAGGATCCAGAGCTGGTCGGTGAAGAGCCGGTCCAGGGCCCGGGGCAGCAGCGCGAAGCCGGTCAGGAAGAGGACCTGGTGATAGCTCCAGCCGGCCAGCGCCGGCACCTGCTGGAAGATGATCCCGAGCAGCGCGAGCTGGCAGGCGACCCGGACCACCAGGCTGCCGGCCCCGATCAGGAAATCGGCCCGGTACACGGCCAGCCGGTGCAGGCTGACCCCGCTGAGGAACCAGGTGAGCCGGACGTACCAGAGCGCCGTCCCCAACCCGCTGCGCCCGGTCATCCGCCCACCTCGCTGCGCGAGGTCATCCGCCCACCTCGCTGCGCTCGGCGAGCGAATGACTTAACGCTGAGCCCGACGATGCCCTCGCTGCGCTCGGTCATCCGCCCTGCACCTCGAGCCGGCGGATCGCGAGCCGCCAGACGACGGCCACCGCCAGGAGCAGGGCGACCGCCCAGCCGAGCTGCACGGCCAGGATGCCGACCGCCTCGCCGACGCCGGAGTAGCGGCCGAGCAGCAGCCGCAGCGGGCTGTCGACCATGCCGTGGAACGGCAGCAGCCGGGCCACCGCCGCCATCGGTTCGGGCATCACGGCCAGCGGCACGAGCTGCCCGGCCAGCAGTGCCACCGCGCTGTCCTTGATCGTCCGCAGCCCCCACACGTTGGTGCTGACGAAGCCCGCCAGCCCGACCAGCATGTTCACCGCGTACGCGATCAGCACCGAACCGACCAGGGCCGGGCCGAAGAGGGCCAGCCCGGACCAGGTCGGCGCCGCCAGCGGCAGCAGCAGTGCGTAGAGGCCGAGCACCGGCACGCCGACCACGACGGCGTTGGCGACCGACACCGGCAGGCTGGCGAAGAACTTCGACACCGGATAGCTGACCGGCCGGATCAGCACCGCCGCGATGTCACCGCGGCTGATCTCGGCGGAGACGCCCTCGTCGACCCGGTTGTTCTGGAGCAGGGCGAGCACCTGGGCCAGTACGACGTACGTGGTGATCCCGGCGAGGTCGAAGCCGGCCACCGTGTCGCGGGCGGCGAACACCTCCCGCCACAGGTACGCCAGCAGTCCGGCGGTGACCGCTGCCGTGATGCCGCTGACCAGGAACGTGATCCGGTACTGCAAGAGGCCCTGCAGACCACTGGTGACGTAGGGCAGGTAGCGCCGTGGGCCGGCACCGGTCCGCCGGGCCGGAACGGCCGGCGCGGTCATCCGGAGCCGCCGGTGGCGACGGTGGCCCGGGTGGCGTAGACCCGGCGCAACACGGTCTCCAGGTCCGGTTCGGGGGCGAAGCACTCGGTGACGTCGAAGTGTTCGAGCACGAACGCCATCACCTGCCGGACCGACCAGCGCGGCACCGGGAAGTCGACCCTGATCCGGCCCGGACCGTCCGGCACCGCACGCACCCCGGGCAGCCCGGTCTCCAGCAGGGCCAGCGCGCCGGCCACCGGCCGGTCCGCCCCGTGGTCGAAGACAACCGTGCGGGTGTCCGCCGTACACAGCAGGTCGGCCATGCTGCCCTGGTGCACCACGGCGCCCTCGTTGACGACCAGCACCTGGTCGCAGATCGAGCCGATGTCGCCGATGTCGTGGCTGGTCAGCATGACCGTCGTACCCAGCTCCGCGTTGACCTGGTTGATCAACGCCCGGACGGCCTCCTTGAGGGTGAGGTCCAGCCCGATGGTCGGCTCGTCGAGGAAGACCACGGCCGGGTCGTGCAGCAGGCTCGCCGCCACCTCGGCCCGCATCCGCTGGCCGAGGCTGAGCTGCCGGACCGGGGTCGTACCGAGGGCGTCGAGGTCGAGCAGTTCGCGGAACCGGGCCATGTTGCGCCGGTAGACCGGGTCCGGGATGTCGTAGATGCGGCGCAGGATCCGGAACGAGTCACCGACCGGCAGGTCCCACCAGAGTTGGCTGCGGTGGCCGAAGACGGCACCGATCACCGTCGCGGTGGCCCGCCGCTCCCGGTACGGTTCCCGCCCGTCGACCAGGCACCGGCCGGCGGTCGGGCGCATGATGCCGGTCAGCAGCTTGATGGTGGTGGACTTGCCGGCACCGTTCGCGCCGACGTACGCGACTCTGGTGCCGGCCGGGATCCGGAACGACACGCCCGCGACCGCCCGCACGATCTGGTGGCGGCGGGTGAAGAGGCCGGCCAGGCTGCCGCGCAGGCCCGGCCCGCGCTCGTAGCGGCGGAACTCCTTGACCAGCCCCTCCGCGACGATCACCGCAGCTCACCGACCGCGGCGCCGATCGCCTGGTCGAGCAGGTCCAGCCCGTGCCGCAACTGCCCGTCGTCCAACGTGAACGGTGGGGCGAGCCGGATGACGTGGCCGCCGATGGCGGTGCGCAGCCCGAGGTCGAGTGCCACCTGATAGACCCGGCGGGCGAGTTCGGGAGCCGGTCGCCGGCTCTGCCGGTCGTGCACGAACTCCAGCCCGTGCAGCAGGCCGATGCCGCGTACGTCACCCAGGTTCGGATACCGCTCGTGCAGTTCCGCCAGCCGTGGCGCCATCAGGTCGCCGAGCACCCGTACCCGGTCGACCAGGGTGTCCCGGCGCAGCACCGACAGGGTCGCCTTGGCGGCGGCGATGCCCAGCGGGTTGCTCGCGTACGTCGACGCGGTCGAGCCGGCCCGCGCGGCGGCCGGCGAACGGAGCACCGCGTCGGTGCCGGCGAGCACGGCGAACGGGAAACCCGACGCCATCCCCTTCGACAGCGCGACCAGGTCGGCCCGTATCCCAAGCGCCTCGCTGGCCAGGAACGACCCGGTACGCCCGCCACCGGTCAGCACCTCGTCGGCGACCAGCAGCACCCCGTTGTCCCGGCAGGCGGCGGCGATCTGTTCCCAGTAGCCGGGCGGCGGCACGATCACCCCGGCCGCCCCGAGGACCGGTTCGAAGAACAGCGCGCTGACGTTCGGCTTCTCCGCGATGTGCCGGCGGACCAGGCTCGCGCACCGTACGTCGCACGACGGGTAGGTCAGCTCCAGCGGGCAGCGGTAGCAGTACGGCGAGTAGCCGAGCACGCTGTTGCCGGCGAACGACTGGTGGCCGACGTCCCAGTGCACAAGCATCCGCGCGCCCTGCGTCTTGCCGTGGAAGCCGTACCGCAGCGCGCCGACCCGGTTGCGGCCGGGTTCGGCGACCGCCTGGACCGTACGCAGCGCCGCCTCGACCACCTCGGCACCGGTGGAGAAGAACGCCAGCGTGGTCAGGTGTTCCGGCAGCAGTTCGGCGAGCAGTTCGCAGAGCGCCGCCCGGTCGGCGGTCGCGAAGTCGTGCACGTTCCACAGTCGACCCGCCTGCTCGGTCAGGGCGGCGACCACCTCGGGGTGGCAGTGCCCGAGCGACTGGGTCAGGGTGCCGGCGGCGAAGTCCAGGTATTCGTTGCCGTCGGCGTCGACCAGCACCGCGCCGCGCCCGGAGACGAAGACCCGGCCGCCGAGGGCGGCCTCCTCGGAGGCGCCGGGCGCCAGGTGCGCCGCCTCCCGGGCCAGCAACTCCACCTGCCGGGGGCCGGGCCCCGTCACGCCGGCTCCGGTCCGGGTGCGGGCGCGCCCATCGGCGCGATCTCGAAGACGAGCAGGTGCAGGTCGTCGGCGCCGCTGTTGGCCAGGCCGTGTTCGCCGTACGGCCGGTTGACCACGACGTCGCCGGTCGTCACGTCGAAGGTGTCGCCGTCCAGCGTCATCCGGCCGGTGCCGCGCAGGATCACGTACGTCTCCTGGTCGTCGCCGTGCCGGTGCAGCCCGATCGAGGTCCCGGGCGGCAGCACCACCAGGTCGACGAAGGCGACCCCGGCCGGGGCGTGCGCCCGGTCGAAGGCGCGGTGCACCCGGATGGTGCCGGTCCCGCCGTGGTCGCCGGTCACCTCCCGCATCAGGTCGCGGTGCAGGTTCGGGACCCGGGTACGGCGTACCACCGGCTCGTGCTCTCCGGCACCGGGCGTGGGGCCGGTCATCCGGCGACCACCAGCCGGCGCGGCCGCCCGGCCCGGCCGGCGGCGGCGAGCGCGACCAGGGCCTTGTCCAGCACCCCGGCCGGCAGGTCGTCGAGGTCGTCTACGAAGGTGGCCGAACCGATGCCGGTGGGTACGACCAGGTGCAGCCGCCGGCCACGTCGTTCCCAGGCGCCGCGCAGCGCCTGCCACATCAGTTCGGGGGTGCAGGTCGCCGCGTCGTGCACCGGCAGGCCGAGCCGCAGCAGCAGGTCGGTGATCCGGTCACAGTCCGCCTCGGACAGCAGGCCGAGCAGCCGGGCGATCTGGCTGGACAGGGCCATGTCGATCGCCACCGACTCGCCGTGCGCGACGCGGTAGTCGCTGGCGGTCTCGATCACCGGCCCGAAGGTGTGGCCGAAGTCGACCAGCCGGGCCAGGTTCTCCTCGCGCAGGTTGGGGCAGAGTTCGCGCAGCATCGACTCCATCGCCGCGCGCAGGATGTAGTCCTCCACCCCGGCCGGGCCACCCACCGCGCCGTCGGGACGCGGCGGGTCCACCCGGTCCATGCCGTCGGGGCCCGGCGGGCCGACCCGGTCCGGTGGCGGCCGGAAGGCGTCGGGGTGCTCCACCAGGGTCTCGAAGAGCGCCCGGTCCCTGATCACGGCCATCTTCACGATCTCGCCGAGTCCACAGCGGATCTCCCGGTCCGGCAGGGTACGCAGGAACGCCGGGTCGTTGATCGAGGCGTACGCCGGGTGGTAGGCGCCGAGCATGTTCTTGCTGCCGAAGGCGTTCACCCCGGTCTTGATCCCGACGCCGACGTCCACCTGTCCGACCAGGGTGGTGTTGACCTTGACGTACCGCACCCCGCGGGCGTAGGTGGCGGCGGCGAACCCGACCAGGTCGCACAGGACGCCGCCGCCGACGGCGAGCATCACCCCGTGCCGATCGAGCCCGTCGGCCTTGGCCAGGGCGCCGATCCGCTCGACCGAGGCGAGCGTCTTGAAGCGCTCGCCGGTTCGTACCATGTGGACGGTCCAGCTTCCCGGCGACAACCGGTCCCGCAGGTAGGCCCGGATCCGCTCGCCGTACAGCCGGTTCACGGTCGGGCCGACGTAGGCGACGACCCGCCGACCGGCCAGGCGGTCGCGCAGCAGCGGATTCCCCGGGGCGAACAGGTCCATCGTGAGTTCGACCCGGTAGGCGGTGCCGTCCGCGGCGTGGAGCGAGAATCCGGTGGCGTCAGCCCGTACGCCGGTCGTAGGCGCGCTGATGGACACGTCCAACTCCTCGTGACGCGAGCCGGCGATGGGACATCGACCGTGAGATACGAGAAGGCGAATCTAGGCTGACGCCCCTCATCGATGCAAGAGTCTTGCGTAAAGTCTGCAAAATCTTGCTAGCCGGCTTCCACCTAACGGCCGATCCGGGAGCGGATCGTCGGACCCCACCGGGGCTCAGCCCCGGGTCACCGCCGGCCCGCCGGACGTCGCCACCGGCACACCGGACGCGGCCGGGTCGCCGGGTTCGGCCGGCCGGTCCACCGACCGCCCGGGTACGGCGGGCACCGCCCGCCCGACCAGCAGGAGCACCAGCCCGACCAGCACGTAGCCGGCCAGGATCCACGCCGGTTGCGCGCCGCCCGCCCCGTCGAAGAACGCCGCCGAGCGCAGCAGGGTGCCGCCGGCTCCCACCGGCAGCCACTGCCCGACCGTGCCCCACGGCTGCGGAAGCAGCTCCGGGGCCGCACCGACCGCCGACAGGGCGTTGCCCACCAGGAACACGATCAACGCACCGAGACCGATGCCCGGCAGGCCGAGCAGTGAACCGAGCCCGGCGACGGTGGCCGCGACGGCCAGCGCGGTGAGGCCGATGACGGCGGCGTTCAGCGGGTAGCCGCCGGGCAGCACGCCGAGCCAGAACTGCAGTACGGCCGCCCCGGCGAGGCCGGCCAGCACGCCGTACGTCAGCAGGCCGGCCAGCCGTACCGGCCGGGACCGGACCGCCAGGGTCAGCGCGGCGGCGGCGACCAGGCTGGTCATCACCAGCGGCAGGAACCCGCCGGCGAATCCGCCGCCCCGGGGGTCGTCGGGGTCGCCGGGCACGACGTCGACCACCGGCACCGGCCGGCCGTCGCCGAGCTGCCCGGCGGCCTGGACGAGCAGGGTGGCCACCGTCGGGCTGGCCCCCGACGCGGTGTGCAGGACCGGCCCGTCCGGGCCGACCACCACGGCACCGTACGCCTCCCGGTCGCGCAGGGCCTGGTCCGCCGCCGCCGCGTCGGGGCGCACGATGATCTCGAACCCGCCGGGCAGGGCCTGCTCCATCCGAGCGGTGATCGCGGCGGTCGCCTCCGGTGGTCCGGCGACGACGATCGGCAGGTCGCGCGGTTGAAGGTTCGCGGCGGGTCCGGCGAACAGCGGTACGAGCAGCGCCTGAAGAGCAACGGCGGCGATCCCGATCAGTACGGCGAGCAGAACCGGCGGCGGCTGGCGGCGGGCCATGACCATCTCCTTAAAACGAACGCTCGTTCTTTTACGCCTCCAGAGTGCCCCCGAGGTGACCGACCGTCAAGAAACGAACCCTCGTTTTACGCTGTGCGTCATGCCACGCGTATCCGAGCAGCACCTGGCCGCCCGCCGACAGCAGATCCTCGACGCGGCCCGCCGATGCTTCCTGCGCAACGGCTTCCACCAGACGTCGATGCAGGACGTGATCACCGAGGCGGGGCTGTCGGTCGGCGCGGTCTACCGCTACTTCACCAGCAAACACGAGATCGTCGCCGCCATCGCCGGACAGACCGTCGACGGCATCGGCCAGCAGTTCAACGCCATCGCCGCACACGAGCCGCAGTACCCGCTGATCGAGGCGATGGACCGGGTACTGGCGGTGGTCGACACGCAACTCGGCCCGGACGGCATGTTCCGCCTGGCCGTCCAGGTGTGGTCGGAGGCGATGCACGACCGAACCGTGGCCGCCCTGGTCGCCGACCGCTATCCCCGGCTCCGCGAGTTCTTCACCACGCTGGCCCGGCAGGCCCGCGACCGGGGTGAACTGGCGGCCGACACCGACGTCACGGCGGTCGGCCACGTCCTGCTCGGCATGATCCCCGGCTACGCCCTGCAGCGGCTGCTGACCGGCACCCCCGACCACCAGACCTTCCTGACCGGCGTCCGCGCCCTTCTTCCCCCACCCCCGGATCCGGCCTCCGCCCGCCACCCGGCCCCGTCGATCTAGGTGATGTAACGGGCAAAACGGGGCACGATCGTGGCAACGACTCCTTGATCAGCGCATCGGTTCGACGGCGGCGAGGACAGCGGGGACGGCGGCGCGGCGCGGGGTTGCAACTCCAGTGGGGGGAGGTCCGAGCATCGAACGCATGCACATCGGCGAGCTGGCCCGGCGCAGCGGACTGTCGGTCAAGACCGTCCGCTACTACTCCGACCTCGGCCTCGTACCGGAGGTGGCCCGCACCCACAGCGGACACCGCCGCTACGACGCGCAGGCCGCGGCGCGCCTGGACCTCGTCCGGACCCTGCGCGAACTCGGCCTCGACCTGGCCACCATCCGGCAGGTCCTCGACCGCCAGGCCGACCTGACCCAGGTCGTCGCCCGGCACGCCGAGGCGGTCGACGCGCAGATCCGGCTGCTGCGGGTACGGCGGGCCGTACTGCGCGCGCTGGCTCGCCGCCAACCGACCCCACAGGAGGTAGACCGGATGAACCAGATCGCCCAAGCCACCGCCGACGACCGGCGACGGATCATCGACGAGTTCCTGGACAGCATCTTCACCGGCATACCGGTCGACCCGGAGTTCGAGGGGATGCTGCGGCGGACCAGACCCGAGCTGCCCGACGACCCGACCGACGCTCAGCTCGACGCCTGGCTCGAACTGTCCGAACTGGTCCGTGACCCGGACTTCCGCGGTCTGCTCCGCCGGATGAGCGAGAAGTCGTTCGGGGAGACCTCGCAGCCGGTCGTCCCGGTCGAGGCCGAACCGGCGCGAGCCGTCGCCGAACTCGTCGACGAACTCGCCGGACCGGCCCAGGCCGGCGGCATCGACCCGGCGTCGGCCGAGGCCGGCCAGATCATCGACCGGGTCGTCGCCGCGTACGCCGAAGCCGTCGGCCGGACCGACGACCCGGCGTACCGGCGGCAACTGCTCGACACCTGGGAACTCGGCGCCGACCCACGGCCGGCGCACTACTGGCAACTGATGGCGGTCGTCAACGGGTGGCCGCCGTACCCGGCGGTGAGCCCGGTCTGGGCCTGGGTCTACCAGGCCCTCGCCGCCCACCCCGGCTGACCGGCCGACGGCCGGCCCGCGCGACGCCAACACGCGCGGGCCGGCCGCCCCGACCGGCGTGGGTCAGCCCTTGACCGCCCCGGCCGTCAGGCCGGACACGATGTAGCGCTGCAGG
The DNA here is from genome assembly GCF_040655695.1 of Polymorphospora sp. NPDC050346. Taxonomy (NCBI): domain Bacteria; kingdom Bacillati; phylum Actinomycetota; class Actinomycetes; order Micromonosporales; family Micromonosporaceae; genus Polymorphospora; species Polymorphospora sp. NPDC050346. The sequence goes on from NZ_JBFAKM010000017.1 coordinate 114,633, forward strand.
AACTGGAAGACCAGCACCGTCGGGACGGCGGTCAGCAACGTACCGGCACAGAAGATGCCGAAGTTGTTGTTCCGCTCCCCCGCGACCAGACCCCACATGCCGACCGACAGCGTCTTCGACTCCGGGCTGGTGAGGAACACGTTGGCGATCAGGAACTCGTTGATCGTGCCGATGAACGCCAGCAGCGCCGTGACGGCGAGGATCGGCGCCACCAGCGGCAACATGATCCGGAAGAACACCTGGGTGTGCGAGGCGCCGTCCATCGTCGCCGACTCGTCCAACTCGCGGGGCAGCGTGTCGTAGAAGCCCTTCATCAGCCAGGTGTTCACGCCGAGCGCGCCACCGAGGTAGAGCAGCAGCAGGCCCCACGGGGTGTTGAAGCCGATCGCCGGCCACAGGTCGGTGACCCTCGTGAAGATCAGGAAAATCGCCACGATCGCCAGGAACTGCGGGAACATCTGGATCAGCAGCAGCGAGAGCAGGCCGACCCGCCGGCCCTTGAACCGCATCCGGCTGAACGCGTACGCGGCCAGCGCGGACAGGAACACCGACACGGCCGCCGACACGCTCGCGATCAGCAGCGAGTTGAGGAACCACCACTCGAAGGCCGTGTTCCGGAACAGGTCGGCGAAGTTGCCGAACGAGGCACCGGTGGGCAGCAGGTCGGTCGACGAGAGCGTACCCAGCGGGTTGACCGCCGCCGAGACCACGAAGACGATCGGGAACAGCGCGAACGCCAGCGAGACCAGCAGCACCGTGTGCCGCCACCCCACGTCCGCGAACCACCGTCGCCGCCGGGCCGGCTTCGTGGAAACAGCGCTCGCGCTCACCGCTGCCCACCTTCGTTCGCGACTGCGGGGCTCACTCGCTGCGCTCGCTCACTCCTCGCGCTCACACCCACCCGGCCATTGCGCGCCACTGCGGGGCTCACTCGCTGCGCTCGCTCACTCCTCGCGCTCACACCCACCCGGCCATTGCGCGCCACTGCGGGGCTCACTCGCTGCGCTCGCTCACT
>NZ_JBFAKM010000017.1:115743-158070 GCF_040655695.1 Polymorphospora sp. NPDC050346
CACTCCTCGCGCTCACGCGTACACCTCTTCCTGTTGGCGCGACCGGCGGAAACTGATCGCCGAGATGACCGCGACGAGGGTGAAGATGAAGATCGAGATGGCCGCGGCGAAGCCGAACTGGGCACCGGCCGCACCGAACGCCAGCCGGTACGTGTAGGTGATGAGCAGGTCGGTCGCACCCACGCTCGGGTTGTCGGCCGGGAACGGCCCCCCCTCGGTGACCAGGTAGATCGCGTTGAAGTTGTTGAAGTTGTACGCGAACGACGAGATCAGCAGCGGGCTCAGCGCGACCAGCAGCAGCGGCAGGGTGATCCGCCGGAACGACTGCCACGGCGTGGCCCCGTCGACCGAGGTCGCCTCGGTCAGCTCGCGCGGGATCGCCTGAAGGGCACCGGTCGCGACCAGGAACATGTACGGGTAGCCGAGCCACAACTGCACCAGCACCACCGCGGCCCGCGCCGACCAGGCCTCGCCCATCCAGTCCACGTTGAGTCCGAACAGGTTGTTGACCAGGCCGAAGTCGGTGTTGAACATGTCCCGCCAGACCAGCAGCATCGCGAACGACGGCATCGCGTACGGCAGGATCAGCAGCACCCGGTAGAGGGTCCGGCCGCGTACCCGGGGCGAGTGCAGCGCCAGCGCGCAGAGCAGGCCGAGCGCGAAGGTGACGAACACCGACCCGATGGCGAAGGAGAAGTTCCAGATCAGCGTCTCCAGGAACGGTCCGGAGATCGACGGCTCGGTCAGCACCCGGGTGAAGTTGCTCAGCCCGACGTTGACCCGCCAGCCCTGGAGCAGCCGCTCGCCGTCGGCGGCGACGAAGGCGCCACGTTCGGGGTCGGCGGTCCAGACCTTGCCGCTGTCGGCGTCGCGTACGCAGTCGCAGCCGGCGTCGTACGCCCGCGTCGCCTTGCCCTCGTACGCCCGCGAAAGCCCGGCCGAGCGGATGGCGCCGCCCTCGGTCGGCACCGCGAACTCGGTGATCTCCTGACTGCGGGCGCTGGCCTGGCCGGCGTTGAGCACGGTGTAGCCGTCGGCGGCGGTCACCTTGCCGGCGCTGTTGACGGTGACGCTGCCCCCGTCGAGCGGTTCCAGGCCGTCGGCGTCGCCGGCCGAGACCGTCCCGGTGGCCGGATCGGTCACCAGGAAGACCAGCGGGCCGGTGGCGGCGTCACCGGTGGTCGCGATCGAGAGGGCGTACTCGATCGATCCAGGGACCTGGACCACCGACGAGGACTGGATGGCGACGATCGCGTCGTCCTTGCTGCCCCGGTGGCCGTCACCGAAGTTGGTGAAGGCGGTGCTGGCCGTGTAAAGCACCGGGAAGACCTGGAACGCGATCAGGAACAGCGTGCCGGGCACCAGGTACTTGGCCGGGATGTGCCGTCGGGACAGGTAGAGGTAGAACAGCCCGGCGGTGGTGGCCACGAGGATGCCCAGACCAACCCACGCCTCGGCCTCGATAAGCGGGAAGGCCGCCCAGAGCGCGATCCCGGCGACGAGGCCGAGGAGCACGACCTTGACGGCGAGCCCGGTAAGCGTGACCGGCCGGTCGTCGCGTACGGTCCGGCGTGCCTTGTCGGGGTCACGCCGCTGGCCCGGGGCCCCGCCCGGACCCCGGTGCGGGGCCTGCGTCGCAAGCCCCGCACCGGTCACGTTCTCGGTCACGGTGCCGCCTCGCTACGCTCGGCGTCACCGTGTACAAGGCTGAGCCTGATGGCTCCCTCGCTCCGCTCGGTCACGGTATCTACTTGATCTGGTCGGAGATCGTCTTGCCGGCGGCGGTGATCGTCTGGGTGACGTCGGCACCGCCGATGATCGCGGATTCGGCCTTGCCGAACGGGTCCCAGATGGCCGCCATCTCCGGGATCGCCGGCAGCGGTACGGCGTTGGCACCGGCTTCCAGGAACTTGGCCAGGTCCGGGTCGCTGGCCTTGACCTGGTCGAAGGCGGCGGTCAGCGCCGGCGGGCGCGGCTCGGCCTGGTAGAGCGCCACGGCGAGTTCGGGCGTGGTCAGGTAGTTGGTCACGAACTCCTGGGCCAGCGCCTTGTTCTTGCCCTTCGCGGCGACGTAGAACGCCTGGACACCGAGGAACGGCGTCGGCTCCTTGGCGCCGGCGAAGCCGGGGACCGGGCTGATGTCGTACTTGATGTTCGCGGTCTTGGCGTCGGTGATCGCCCACGGTCCGGCAACCAGGAAGGCGCACTTCTTGCCGGTGAAGGTGGCGATCGAGTTCTCCGCGGTGATGGACCGCTTCAGCGCGCCGTCGCCCTTCTCGCCGAGCTTCGCGATCTTTTCGAACGCGGCGATCGACTCCGGCGTGCCCACGCCGAGCTGCTTCGGGTCGTAGTCGCCGGCGGCGTTGGTGCCGAAGAGCGTTCCGCCGGCCGAGGTGTAGAACGGGTAGAGGTGGTAGGCGTCGCCGTTCTGGCCCACCTGGAGGCACAGGATCTCGGACGCCTTCTTCTCGGCCTGGAGCCGCTTGCCGGCGGTGACCAGGTCCTCGACGGTCTTCGGGGCCTCGGGTGCCAGCTCGGTGTTGCGGATCAGGGCCAGGTTCTCGGTCGCGTACGGCACCGCGTAGACCTGGCCGTTGAAGGTGACCGCCTTCAGTGCGCCCTGGTTGAAGCCGGCCTTCTGGGCCTCGGTGAGCTGCACGGGGTCGATGGCGCCGTTCTGGACGAGGTTGCCGATCCAGTCGTGGGCGCCGACCATCACGTCCGGGCCGCTGCCCTGCTGCGACGCGGTGACGAACGTGGTCTGCTGGTCCTTGGAGATCGCCTGCACCTCGACGGTGACGCCGTTCTCCTGGCCGAACTTGTCGGCGAAGGGCTTGAGCGCGGCCGAGCGCTTGTCGTCGGCCCAGATCACCAGCTTGCCGCCGTCGGCACTGGGGGGCGTGGAGCCGGAAGCGTCGGGCTCGTCTCCGCCACCACCACAACCGGCGGCCGCGATCGCGAGAGCGACGGTGGCGACCACACCCGCGGTACGGATGCGCATCGGAACTCCTGTCGATCATGGGCGGACCGGCCCGCTCGCCGTGTGGTCAGCCCGAATTCTGTGTAAGGTTTTTCAACCGGCGCCAAGATCGAACGCCGCATCGGTCATGTGTTGCGGGGACGTTAGCAAGACGTTGCAGACAATGGAAGAGCTTGCAGGGCTGTACGCAAGATCTTGCCGCTTGGGCTACAGTGCCGCCATGCGCGCACGTCTAGCGGATATCGCACAGCAGGCCGAGGTCAGCGAGGCCACCGTGTCGCGCGTCCTCAATGGCCGCCCCGGCGTCTCGGCCGAAACTCGCCAGGCGGTCCTGACCGCACTCGACGTACTCGGCTACGAGCGTCCGGCCCGGCTGCGCAAGCGCAGCGCCGGGCTGGTGGGCCTGGTCGTGCCCGAGCTGGACAACCCGATCTTCCCGGCGTTCGCGCAGACGATCGAGTCGGCACTCGCCCAGTCCGGATACACCCCCGTGCTGTGCACCCAGACGCCGGGCGGGGTCACCGAGGACGAATACGTGGAGATGCTGCTCGACCGCCAGGTCTCCGGCATCGTCTTCGTCTCCGGCCTGCACGCCGACACCTCCGCCGACCACGACCGCTACCGCAAGCTGATCGCGCGTCCGCTGCCGATCGTGCTGGTCAACGGATACGTGGAGGGCATCGAGGCGCCGTTCGTCTCGTGCGACGACCGGATGGCCGGCGAGCTGGCCGTGGCCCACCTGGTCGCTCTCGGCCACCGCCGGATCGGCCTGATCACCGGGCCCGACCGCTTCTCGCCCGTGCAGCGCAAGGTCGGCGGATACCGATCGGCGATGCGCCGCCTGGCCGGCCTCACCGACACCGAACTCGACGAACTGACCGCGCTCACCCTCTTCGGCGTCGAGGGCGGCGAGGCCGCCGCCGCACGCCTGCTCGAACGGGGCGCGACCGGCCTGGTGTGCGGCTCGGACCTGATGGCCCTGGGCGCCATCCGGGCCGCCCGGCAGCGCGGCCTCTCGGTGCCCGACGAGGTGTCGGTCGTCGGCTACGACGACTCGCCGCTGATCGCGTTCACCGACCCGCCGCTGACCACCCTGCGGCAGCCGGTGGCCTCGATGGCGGTGGCGGCGGTACGGGCCCTGGTCGACGAGATCAACGGCCACGCCGCGCCACACTCGGAGTACGTCTTCCGGCCGGAACTGGTCGTCCGCGGCTCGACGGCGATCGCGCCGGGGCCGGCCACGCCACCGCCGCCGTCGGCCGCGCCGTCCGCCGTACCGGCCTGACCGGCGCCACCCCGACCGTCGTCCGCGACCGCACCGCCGTCCGGCGGCCGGGCGTCGGACGGGCGCGTCCGCACGAGAGCCGCGTCACACCACGGCCCACGGCACGATCCCGGACAGCGCAAGATCCAGCACTGCTTGCGCAAGAAATGCTTGACTCTTGCAGTCGTAGCCGGGCATCCTGGGCGCACTCATTGACAATCGGGGTCCGCACGGCCGAAACCCGGCCGCACGGGCGCACCACGATCCCCAGAAGCAGGTAGCCATGACGTCCACCACCGGCGTGCCGTCCGACACCACCGACGACTGGTGGCGGTCCGCCGTCGTCTACCAGGTCTACGTCCGCAGCTTCGCCGACGCGGACGGTGACGGTACGGGCGACCTCCAGGGCATCCGCAGCCGGCTGCCCTACCTGCACGACCTCGGCGTCGACGCGTTGTGGCTCACGCCGTTCTACCGGTCTCCCATGATCGACGGTGGGTACGACGTCGCCGACTACCGCGACGTCGACCCGATGTTCGGCACCCTCGCCGACTTCGACGCCATGATCGCCGACGCGCACGCGCTCGGCGTACGGATCATCGTCGACATCGTGCCCAACCACACCTCCAACGCCCACCCGTGGTTCGTGGCCGCCCTCGCCGCCACGCCCGGATCGCCGGAGCGGGGCCGCTACCTCTTCCGCGACGGGCGCGGCCCGGACGGCGCCGAACCGCCCAACGACTGGGAGTCCATCTTCGGCGGGCCGGCCTGGACCCGGGTGCCCGACGGCCAGTGGTACCTGCACCTCTTCGACCCGGCCCAGCCCGACCTGGACTGGCGCAACCCCGAGGTACGCGCCGAGTTCGAGGGCGTGCTGCGGTTCTGGCTCGACCGGGGCGTCGACGGGTTCCGCATCGACGTCGCACACGGGATGATCAAGGAGGAGGGGCTGCCCGACGTCGGGCACAGCTCCGCCACCGGCCAGCGCCAGGTCGAACTGCTCGGCCGGGGCCGGCTGCCCTACTTCGACCAGGACGAGGTGCACGACATCTACCGGGCCTGGCGGCCGATCCTGGACAGCTATGCCGGTGGCCGGATGGCGGTCGCCGAGGCGTGGGCGGAGAGCCCGCAGCGGCTGGCCCGCTACATCGGCCCCGACGAGCTGCACCAGGCGTTCAACTTCGACTTCCTGGAAGCGACCTGGTCCGCCGACTCGTTCCGCAAGGTGATCGACACCGCGCTGGCCGAGTCGGCCATCGTCGGCGCCCCGACCACCTGGGTGCTGTCCAACCACGACAAGAAGCGGCACGTGACCCGCTACGGCGACGGCGCGGTCGGCCTGCGCCGGGCCCGGGCGGCGGCGCTGCTGATGCTGGCCCTGCCCGGCTCCGCCTACCTCTACCAGGGCGAAGAGCTCGGCCTGCCGGAGTTCCTCGACCTGCCCGACGAGCTACGCCAGGATCCGTCGTTCCTGCGCACCGGGGAGAGCCGCGACGGCTGCCGGGTCCCGCTGCCCTGGAGCGGCACCGTCCCGCCGTACGGCTTCGGCCCGGACGGCGGTGCCGACGGCTGGCTCCCGTCGCCGACCGACTGGGCCGGTCTGACCGTCGCCGCGCAGACCGGCGACCCCGCCTCGACGCTGGAGCTCTACCGCACCGCGCTCGGCATCCGGCGGACCCATCCCGCCCTCGGGGGCGGCGAGTTGACCTGGCTGGACACCGAGCCGGGTGTGTTGGCCTTCGCCCGGGCCGGCGCCGGCCCGGCGGGGCTGGTCTGCGTGATCAACCTCAGCGGCACCCCGGTGAAGATCACCGGGTACGGCTCGCCGGTCGTCTCCAGTGAGCCGCTGACCGACGCCGACGGCGCGTTCGATCTGCCGGTCGACGCGGCGGCATGGTTCCAACCGCCGTCGGCGGGGTAAGACCTGGTCCGGACCCCTTGTGGTGGGGGGTGATGGTGGCGGCGGTGCCCCCGGAGGTTTCCGGGGGCACCGCCGTCCGTCGTACGCGGTCAGGGTGCCCGGCTGATGAGCTGCTCGGCGATCCGGGCGAAGCCGGCACGTACCTCGGTCGGGGTCGGCGGCTCCGCCGGCTCGAGCCGGCGCTCCTCGATCTCCTCCTGGTTCAGCCCGACGTCGACGAGTTCGTCGTAGTCGCCGTAGACCTCGGCGTCCTCGGCCTCGGCCTCCTCGTCCTCCGCCGCCGCCCGGGCCGCCCCGATCTCCCCCCGGATCTCGTCGACGGAGGCCAACGCGAGCAGCGGCTCGACCACCGCCATCAGCTCCTCGTCGGCGACCACCGCCTCGGCCAGGGCGATCGCGTGCGGCCGCTCGTACGGCCCGCAGACCACCGGCTCCCACTCGTCCTCGTCGCTGAGCGGCCCGATGGTGATGATCCACGGCAGGTCGAGCACCGGCGAGTCGTCCGGCAGCTCCAAAGTCACTAGTGCCCCCACCCGAGTCATAATGACCGTTCCGGCCGGTCCGCGTAGGGGTTCGCCACAATCTCCCCGCTATCCACAGGCCCGGCCGCGCCATCCCCGGCACTGTGGACAACCTCGCCGGACTGTCGGCGGCCTCCCACACAGTCTTCCCATGACCCCGACGACCGCACCCGCCCGCCTCGCCGCCGTGGCCGCCGCCCAGCACGGCCTGTTCACCTGCGACCAGGCCCACCGGGCCGGCTTCTCCCCGTTCCAGGTCCGCCGCCGGCTGCGGACCGGGCAGTGGCGCCGGGTGCTCGGCCCGGTGCTGGCGCCCGCCGGCGTCCGGACCGGTCCGCGGCTGCGCGACGCCGCCGGCCTGCTGGCCCTCGGCGGGGCGGTGCTCGCCGGGCCGTCCGCCGCCCGCCGGCACGGGATCACCGTGCCCGACCGGTCCACCTGCCTGCTCGTGCCCCGCGCCGACCGGCGCACGCTGCGCGGGGTCCGGCTGCTGCGCGAGGACCTGCCGCCGGCCGAGGTCACCCGGATCGGCGGCGTGCCGCTGACCGGCCGCGCCCGCACCGTCTTCGACTGCCTCCGGCTGCTGCCGGACGGCGCGGCGCGGGCCCTGCTCGACGAGGCGTTCGGGGCCGGCTGGCTCACCCCGGACCGGTTGGCCGGCTATCTCCACCGGTTCACCGGCCGGCACGGCGCCGCCCGGCTGGCCCGCCTTGCCCGGGCCGCCGGCCCCCACCCACCGGACCGCTAGAGCGCGGGGTCACCCGGCGGGACGGCAAGGCCCCGGCTCGCCCGCGTGCCGTGGCCCCGCCGGACCCCGGCCTTGCCGGACCTGGGCGCCGTTGGCCCCGGGCGCCGCCGGATCAGAAGAGCGGGAGTTGTTCGTCGGCGGTCGGGGACCGGCGGCGCGGCCGCTCGGTCAGGTCGATCACCCGGCCGTGGTGACTGGTCGCCGCCAGCGACGCGCCGAAGAGCAGCAACTGGTTGAGCAGATACAGGTAGACCAGCAGACCGACGGCGCCGGCGACCACGGTGTACGCCGGATTGCGCTCGGTGCGTACGACCCAGGCGTTGCCGGCGGTGTTGAGCAGGGTGATCCCGACCGCGACGACCAGGACCGGGGCGGCGAGCCGGCGCAGCGACATCCGCAGCCGGGGCACCGCCACCAGCAGGGCGGTCGCCAGGACCATGTTCACCACGACGGTCAGCAGCACGCTCGACACGGCCAGCGCGGGCGGCACCGAACGGCCCACCAGCCAGCGCAGCAGTGCCTCGACCGCGCCGACCGCCGCCACCGACAGGCCGAGCAGCAGAAACACCCCGACCAGTACGGCGAGATCGACGATCTGCCGCAGTCCGATGTAGCCGGGCTGCTGGTTGAGGCCGTAGAGCAGCCGTTGGGAGGAGCGGATCGCCTCGACCCAGCCGATGCCGGTGATGATCAGGACGGTGATGCCGACGACGCCGACCGTACCGCTGCTCTGGTCGATCTGGTCGAGTTCGAGGAACGGCAGGTTCTGCCGGAGGAAGTCGTTGACCACGACCCGGACGTCGACGCTGCGTTGCAGGACGAATCCGAAGACCGAGTAGCCGACGAGGCCGAGGGCGAAGACGGCGAAGAACCCGTAGTAGGCGATGGCCGCCGCGAGCCGCCCGGCGAGCATGTTGACGTACAACTCGATCGCCCGGCAGACATGGTCGAAGCCCTCGGAGCGATTGCGGCCGGCGATGAGCAGCCGGTTCGCGCCCGTCCAGGCCCGGCTTACGGCTTTCACGCCGCCATCCTTGCCCATGCGGTCCCGAGTTGCCCGGCAGCGGGTCGGAAAACGCCGGCCCGGATCGGGAACCGCGCCCCACGGTCCCGGGCGGACAGCCCACGGCCCGGGAGCCCCACCAGGGCCGCCGGCCGGACTTCCGGGCCGGGCCGGTCAGCCGGGGCGTCTCGCCCGGCGGGGCCGGTCGGCCGCCCCGGAAAGGTCGCGACGCGGGTCAGGTGCCGAGCCGGAAGTCGCGACGCGGCTTCCAGCGGGCCTCGCCGCAGTGCGAGAAGAGGGTGAAGTGCTCGACCTCGAAGAGCGCGGAAAACGAGGCGAGGTCCTCGAAGACCTCGTCGAGCGCCTGCGGGTCGACATCCTGTGCGACGGTCACGTGCGGGTGGTAGGGAAACCGGGTTTCCCGCCGCAGTTCCTCGGCGGAGTTGATCGCCTCGGCGATCAACTCGCACTCGCTGATCCCGGCCGCGACGGCGACGAAGACCACCTCGGTGATCGGCCGGAAGGTGCCGGTGCCCCGCAGGTGCAGGCTGAACGGCGGGTGGGTGGCGGCGACCGCGGCGAGGTGCTCCTCGACGGCCGGCAGGCTCGACCGGGCGATCTCGGTCGGCCCGAGCAGCGTCACGTGGGCCGGAACGTATTCCGCCCGCGGGTCGCCGGCCTCGGCCCGCCGGGCGGTCAGCGTGCTGCCCCACGGCTCCGGAATGTCGATGGCGACCCCGATCTGGGTCGACTCGACCGGGTGCGCCGTCACTCGGGGCGGGCCGGGGCGAGGAAACCCACCCGCTCGTAGGTGGTGCGCAGGGTCGCCGAGGCGACCGCGCCGGCCTTGTCCGCCCCGATGGCCAGCATCTTGTCGAGCTGCGCCGGGTCGTCGAGATAGGCCCGGGTGCGTTCCTGGATCGGCCGGACGAACTCCACGACGACCTCGGCGAGGTCCTTCTTCAGGTCGCCGTAGCCCTTGCCGTCGTAGGCGGCGACCAGGTCGTCGATGGTGCGGCCGCTGAGTGCGGCGTAGATGGTGAGCAGGTTGGAGATGCCCGGCTTGTGCTCGGCGTCGAAGACGATCTCGCGCCCGGTGTCGGTGACCGCCGACCGGATCTTCTTGGCCGACCGGGCCGGGTCGTCGAGCAGCTCGATGATCCCGGCCGGCGACGACGCCGACTTGGACATCTTGGCCGTCGGGTCCTGCAGGTCGGTGATCTTCGCGGTTTCCTTGACGATGTAGGGCGCCGGCACCGTGAAGGCCCTGCCGAACCGGGTGTTGAACCGGTGGGCCAGGTCGCGGGTCAGCTCCAGGTGCTGGCGCTGGTCCTCACCGACCGGGACCGCGTCGGCCTGGTAGAGCAGGATGTCCGCCGCCTGGAGGATCGGGTAGGTGAACAGGCCGACGCTGGAACGGTCGGCGCCCTGCTTGGCCGACTTGTCCTTGAACTGGGTCATCCGGCTCGCCTCGCCGAAGCCGGTGATGCAGCTCAGCACCCAGGCCAGCTGCGAGTGCTCGGGGACCTGCGACTGCACGAAGAGCGTGCACCGGTCGGGGTCGAGGCCGGCGGCGAGCAGTTGCGCGGCGGAGACCCGGGTGCGCTGGCGCAGCACCTCCGGGTCGTGGCCGGCCGTGATCGCGTGCAGGTCGACCACGCAGTAGAAGGTGTCGTGGGTCTCCTGCATGGCCACCCAGTTGCGGACCGCCCCCAGGTAATTTCCGAGGTGGAAGGAGTCGGCGGTCGGCTGGATCCCGGACAGTACCCGGGGCCGGGCGGCAACGTCGGACATGCCGTCGATTCTGTCAGCCGCACCCGGCACGTGTGGTGACGCCCCCGCCGATCACGGAAGACGCGGGGCGCCGGCCCGCCCACGGCCCCGGTCCGGGCGGGACCGTGGTCCCGGTCATCCCCTCGGTGCCGACCGTTCGGCCGCCGGCACCCCCCGGCTGGCCGGCACGACGGCTGTGACCGCGGCACCGACCGGCGCCCCGTCCGGTCCCGGCCCGGGAGCGGACGGCACGGCGGAGATCCCGACCCGGGCCACCCGCCGCCCGTCGAGTTCGAGTACGCGCAACCGCCAGCCCCGCTCACCGTCCGGTGTGCGCGAATCGGTGGGTACGGTCACCTCGTCGCCGGTGGTCGGCAGCCGGCCCAGCGATGCCATCAGATAGCCGCCGACGGTCTCGTACGGCCCCACCGGCAGGGCGAAGCCGGTGCGCTCGGCGAAGTCGGCGAGGTTGAGCCGGCCGTCGACCGACGGCGGGACACCGACCGCCACCGGCTCGGGCGCGCCGTCGTACTCGTCGTGGATCTCGCCGACCAGTTCCTCGATCAGGTCTTCGAGGGTGACGATGCCGGCGGTGCCGCCGTACTCGTCGATGACGACGGCGAGGTGGTGCCGTTCCCGGCGCATCTCGGTCAGCGCGGCGAGCACCCGCTTGCTGCCGGGCAGGCGCTTGACCTCGCGGGTCAGTTCGCCGATGGTGGCGCGCCGGTCACCGTCGGGCCGGATCAGCACGTCGCGCAGGTGCACGAAGCCGACCACGTCGTCGGGGGTGCCGTCGACGACCGGATAGCGGGTGTGGGTCTCGGCGCGCACCAGCCGGGCGGCCTCGGCGAGGGAGAGCCCGGCGTCGAGGAAGACCACCTCGGTGCGGGGCATCATCACCTCGCGGACCAGGCTGGCACCCGCGACCAGCACCTCGTCGATGATGCGCCGTTCGACCGGGTCGAGCACGGTGTTGGCGGCGACCAGGTCGCGCAGCTCGGCCTCGCTGATCCGTTCCCGGCCGGCGGCCGGCCCGGTGCCGAGCAGGACCGTCACCAGCTTGGTGGCCGCGTCCGCGGCACGTACGACGACCCGGGCGAAGCCACGGGCCATCGGGCCGGGTTCTCGTGGAGGGCGCCCCGCCGGTCTCGACCGTCGGGGCCCGGTACTGGCGGATTCCCGCATGTCGCACATGGTAGACAGCCGGACCGGTGGTGGGGTGGAACCTTCGCCTGATGTTCGAATATGTTGACTATTGGGAGACAATGGTGGACAGTAGGCCGGCTGGCCGGCGGACGGCGGCAGCCTGCTCCGGCGCGTAGCCTGACCGGGTCCGCGCCGGCCACCGGCCGCCCCCGAAGACCCGCGCGCCGAACGCGGCCGCGACCAGAAGGAGCCCCACCCGTGAAACTGCTCGTCACCGGCGGCGCCGGCTACATCGGCGGAGTCGTCACCCGGCTCCTGCTCGACGCCGGCCACGAGGTCGTCGTCCTCGACGACCTGCGCACCGGGCACCGGGAGGCGCTCGCGCCGGAGGCCACCTTCGTCGAGGCCCGCATCCACGACGCCGCCCGGGTGCTCACCCCCGACGCCGGCTTCGACGGGGTCCTGCACTTCGCCGCCCTGATCGCCGCCGGTGAGTCGATGGCCCGACCGGAGATCTACTGGGAGAACAACACGATCGGGTCGCTGGCCCTGATCGACGCCGCCCGCGCGGCCGGCGTACGCAGGTTCGTCTTCTCCTCCACCGCCGCCGTCTACGGCAACCCGACCGAACTGCCGATCACCGAGTCGGCGGTCAAGGCCCCGACCAACACGTACGGCGCGACGAAGCTCGCCGTCGACATGGCCCTGACCTCGGAGGCGCACGCCTACGACCTGGCCGCGGTGTCGCTGCGCTACTTCAACGTGGCCGGTGCCTACCTGCGCCCCGGCCACGCCCTCGGCGAACGGCACGACCCGGAGTCGCACCTGATCCCGATCGCGTTGCAGGTCGCCGCCGGACGCCGGGAGAAGCTGCAGCTCTTCGGCGACGACTACCCGACCGCCGACGGCACCTGCGTACGCGACTACATCCACGTCGAGGACCTGGCCCGCGCCCACCTGCTCGCCCTGGACACCGCCGTACCCGGCGAACACCGGATCTTCAACCTCGGCAACGGCAACGGCTTCTCCAACCGGGAGGTCGTCGAGGTCGTACGCGAGGTCACCGGCCATCCGGTGCCGGTCGAGATGGCTCCCCGCCGCGAGGGTGACCCGGCCGCGCTGGTCGCGTCGTCGGCGCGGGCCCACGCCGAGCTGGGCTGGGTGCCGGCCAAGCCGACGCTGGCCGAGATGGTCGGCGACGCCTGGACCTTCTACCGCGACCACCTGTTGCCGTGACCGGGCCGAACCCCCTCGCCGCGCGTGCCGCGGCGGCCTTCGAGCGACTGTACGGCGAGGCTCCGGCCGGCCGGTGGGCGGCGCCCGGACGGGTCAACCTGATCGGCGAGCACACCGACTACAACGACGGGTTCGTCCTGCCGTTCGCGCTGCCGCAGCGCACCGTCGTCGCCGCCACTCCCGTCGACGCACCACTGTGGACGGTGTGGTCGGAGCAGGCCGGCGAACAGATCACGTTCGACGGCACCGACGCCGGCAAGCCCGGCCAGGTCACCGGCTGGGGCGGCTACGTCGCCGGCGTGGTCTGGGCGCTGCTCGACGCCGGGCACCAGGTGCCCGGCGCCCGGCTCACCGTCGTCTCCGACGTGCCACCGGGGGCGGGCCTGTCGTCGTCGGCCGCGCTGGAGGCGGCCGTCCTCACCGCGCTCGCCGACCTGGGCCGGATCGACCTGCCGGTCGACGACCGCCCGGCGCTCGCCCAGCGGGCCGAGAACGTCTACGCCGGCATGCCGTGCGGAATCATGGACCAGGCCGCGTCGATCCGCTGCCGGGCCGGGCACGCCCTGTTCCTCGACTGCCGCTCCCTGGCCCTCGAACACATCCCGTTCGACGCGGCCGGCGCCGGGCTCGCCGTACTGGTGATCGACAGCCGGGCTCCGCACCGCCACGTGACGGGCGAATACGCGGCCCGCCGGGCCGCCTGCGAGTCGGCGGCGCGGGCACTCGGGGTGCCGGCGCTGCGCGACGTCACCACGGACGGGCTGCCGGTGGCCCTCGCCCGGCTCGACGACGACGTGGTGCGCCGCCGGGTACGGCACGTGGTGACCGAGAACCAGCGGGTGCTGGAGACGGTGGCGCTGCTGCGGGCCGGCGACGTGCCGGCGATCGGGCCGCTGATGACCGCCTCGCACGCCTCGATGCGCGACGACTTCGAGATCACCGTGCCGGAGGTCGACACCGCCGTGGAGGCGGCCCTGTCCGCCGGCGCGTACGGCGCCCGGATGACCGGCGGCGGGTTCGGCGGCTGCGTCCTGGCCCTGGTCGACGCGGACCGGGTCGACGCCGTCGCCGACGCCGTCACCGCCGCGTACGCGGATCGCGGGTTCACACCGCCGGTCTGGTTCTCCGCCGCACCCGGTGCCGGCGCGGCCGCACTGCCCTGAGACATACGGCGGCGGGGCCGGCCCGGACACCGGACCGACCCCGCCGCCGGTCCGTCAGTTGGCCTCGACGATCATCCCGGCGCCGACCGTACGGTTCGTCGTCTCGTCGATGACGATGAAGCCGCCCGTCGTCCGGTTACGCCGGTAGGGGTCGGCCAGCAGCGGCACCGTCGTACGTAGCCGGACCCGCCCGATCTCGTTGAGCGACAGCCCGGTCGGCGACTCGTCGCGGTGCAGCGAGTTGACGTCGAGCCGGTACTGCAGACCACGGACGACCGCCCGGGCCGCCCGGGTGGTGTGCTTGATGGCGTACTTGCCGCCGACCTGCAGCGGACGGGTCTCGTCCATCCAGCAGATCATCGCCTCGACGTCCTGGGCGACCGCCGGGGCGTTGTTGGGCCGGCAGATCATGTCGCCACGCGAGATGTCGATCTCGTCGGTCAGTCGTACGGTCACCGACATCGGCGGGAACGCCTCCTCGACCGGGCCGTCGGCGGTCTCGATCGCGGCGATCCGGCTGGTGAAGCCGGACGGCAGCACCATCACCTCGTCACCGGGCTTCAGTACGCCGGACGCGACCTGGCCGGCGTAGCCCCGGTAGTCGGTCACCGTGTTCGACTGCGGCCGGATGACGTACTGCACCGGGAACCGGACGTCGACCAGGTTGCGGTCGGAGGCGATGTGTACGTGCTCCAGGTGGTGCAGCAGCGACGAGCCCTCGTACCAGGGGGTGTTCTCCGACCGGCTGACGATGTTGTCGCCCTTGAGCGCCGAGATCGGGATGACCGTCAGGTCGGGCACGTCGAGCTTCGCCGCGAACGCGGTGAACTCGTCGGCGATCTTCTCGAAGACCTCCTGCGACCAGTCGACCAGATCCATCTTGTTGACGCACAGGACCAGGTGCGGCACCCGCAGCAGCGAGCAGAGGAACGCGTGCCGGCGGGACTGCTCGACCAGCCCCTTGCGGGCGTCGACCAGGATCAGCGCCAGGTCGGCGGTCGACGCCCCGGTGACCATGTTGCGGGTGTACTGGATGTGCCCCGGGGTGTCGGCGATGATGAACTTGCGCCGCGGGGTGGCGAAGTAGCGGTAGGCGACGTCGATCGTGATCCCCTGCTCGCGCTCGGCGCGCAGGCCGTCGGTGAGCAGCGCCAGGTTCGTGTACTCGTCGCCCCGGGCGGCGCTGACCGCCTCGACCGCCTCCAGCTGGTCGGTGAAGAGCGACTTGGTGTCGTAGAGCAGCCGGCCGATCAGGGTCGACTTGCCGTCGTCGACACTGCCCGCGGTGGCGAACCGCAGCAGGTCCATGGGACGTCCCTCGGCGGTGCCCGTCAGCACCTCCGTCGTCGGAGCCGTCATCAGAAGTAGCCCTCCCGCTTGCGGTCTTCCATGGCGGCCTCACTGACCCGGTCGTCACCGCGGGTCGCCCCGCGTTCGGTGATCCGGGTGGCGGCGACCTCGTCGATGACGAGTTCGACGGTGTCGGCGTCGGAGCGGACGGCGGCGGTGCAGGACGCGTCGCCGACGGTGCGGTAGCGGACCCGGGCGGTGAACGGGGTCTCGTCGCCACGCGGCCGGATGAACTCGTTGACCGCGTAGAGCATGCCGTCGCGCTCGATCACCTCACGGTCGTGCGCGTAGTAGATCGACGGCAGCGGGATCCGCTCCCGCGCGATGTAGTGCCAGATGTCCAGCTCGGTCCAGTTGGACAGCGGGAAGATCCGGATCGACTCGCCCGGGTGGTGCCGCCCGTTGTAGAGGCTCCACAGTTCGGGGCGCTGGTTCTTGGGGTCCCACTGACCGAAGTCGTCGCGGAAACTGAACACCCGCTCCTTGGCCCGGGCCTTCTCCTCGTCGCGGCGGGCGCCGCCGAAGAGCGCGTCGAACCGGTACTTCTCGATCGCCGCGAGCAGGACCGGGGTCTGGATCCGGTTGCGCATCCCGTCGGCGGACTCGCGGACCAGGCCGGCGTCGATCGCCTCCTGGACGCTGGCCACCACCAGTTGCAGGCTGAGGTCGGCGACCCGGCGGTCGCGGTAGTCGAGCACCTCGGGGAAGTTGTGCCCGGTGTCGACGTGCATCACCGGGAACGGGATCCGGGCCGGGGCGAACGCCTTCTCGGCCAGCTTGAGCATGACGATCGAGTCCTTGCCCCCGGAGAAGAGCAGCACCGGCCGCTCCAGTTCGGCGACCACCTCGCGCATCACGAAGATGCTCTCGGCCTCGAGCGCGTCCAGGTGCGACACCCGGTAGGCGGCGGTGGCGCTCATGCCGGCACCGTCCCGGTGCCCGCCGGGCCGCCCGCCCGCGACAGGGCCGTCCCTCCCGACGGGGCCGTCCTTCCCGCCAGGGCCGTCCCTCCCGCCAGGGCCGTCCCTCCCGACGGGGCCGTCCTCAGCGACAGGGCCGTCCTCGACGACGCTTCGTCGACCATGGATTCCCAACCTTCCCGATCGGCCAAGGCCACTAGGGCATAGACAGCCATCATACTCCGATATGCCGTTGCAGCGCCGCAAGCAGCCTTGGTGCAAGATCCTTGCGGCATACCACGAGGTCGGGCAGCTTGGGATCAGGCTCGTTGTATTTCAGCGCAGATCCGTCGACTCGGGAAGCGTGCAGGCCGGTGGCCGTCGCCACAGCCACCGGGGCGGCCGAATCCCACTCGTACTGACCGCCGGCGTGCACGTACGCGTCGGCCTCGCCGCTGATCACCGCGGCGATCTTCGCGCCGGCCGATCCCATCGGCACCAGCACCGCGCCGACATCCTCGACCAGGCCGGTGAGGAACGCCGGCGGCCGGCTACGGCTCGCCGCCAGCCGGACCGGCGTGGCACCCCCGGCACCAGCCGTCCCCACGGTCATCGGCGGGTAGGCCGGCGGGTGGTCCGTACCCAGCACCCGGTGCTGCGCCGGCAGGGCCACGGCGCCAGCGACCAACTGGTGGGAGGCGGAACCCTGCCGAGACCACAGCGCGACGTGCACCGCCCAGTCCGACCGGCCCTCCTCGGAGAACTCCCGGGTCCCGTCGAGCGGGTCGATGATCCACACCCGCTCCGCGGACAGCCGCGCGGGCGGTGCGTCGCCGTCCGGCGCCCGGTCGCCGCCCGCGCCGGCACCGGCCACCCAGGCCCGCCGCGACCCGTCGTCCTCCTCCGACAGCACCGCGTCGGCCGGCCGCCAGCGGGCCAGCTCCGTACGCAGCAGGTCGTGCGCGACCTTGTCGCCCGCCGCCTTCAGCGCCGCCGGATCGTCGTGCCCGACCTCGGCCCGGACGTCGAGCAGGGCCTGCCCGGCCCGCTCGGCGAGCCACCTCGCGAACGCCCCGTCGATCACGGGAGGAGTAGCCATTATCAGACCTCCATTCGCAGCGGCCGAACCACGCAGACCCGTGGATCCGACATCAGTACGCTCCGGAAGTTCGGGCGACGGCGGTGACCGTACGCATCAGAATCACGATGTCGAGGGACAACGACCAGTTCTCGACGTACCGCAGATCCAACCGGATCGCCTCCTCCCAGGACAGGTCCGATCGGCCGGAAACCTGCCACAGACCGGTCATTCCGGGCTTGACCGCCAACCGCCGCCGGACGTCGTCCGGATACGCCGCCACCTCCTGCGGCAACGGCGGACGCGGGCCGACCAGCGACATCTGCCCCCGAAGCACGTTCAGCAACTGCGGCAGCTCGTCCAGGGACAGCCGGCGCAACCAACGGCCGACCGGCGTGACCCGCGGATCGTCACGGATCTTGAAGAGCACCCCGTCGTGCTCGTTGAGATGCGCCAGCTCCGCCAGCCGCGCCTCGGCGTCGAGATACATGCTGCGGAACTTGTACATCAGGAACGGACTGCCGTCGCGGCCAGTTCGCACCTGACGGAACAATACCGGGCCGGGTGAGTCACGCCGGATGGCGACCGCCACCGCGAGCAGCACCGGGGCCAGCAGTACCAGCAGAAACGCCGCACCGACCCGGTCCACGACCTCCTTGACCACCCGGGCGCCCCCCTCCAGCCGGGGATGCTCGACGTGCAGCATCGGCAGCCCGTCCACCGGCCGGATCGTCGTACGCGCACCCGCGACGTCGATCAAGGCACTCGCCACGATCAGGTCCACCTCGTCGCGCTCCAGCCGCCACGCCAACCGGCGCAGCGCCTGCCCGTCCAGCTCCGGGCAGGACAGCACGACCACGGTGTCCGCCGCCGACCCCCGCACCGCCTCGGCCACGTCGTCGAACGTGCCCAGGACCGGCAGGTCCACGTCACCGGCCCGGCTCGGCGGCAGGCAGGCCCCCACCACCTCCATGCCGTGATACCGCTCCCGACGCAACTGCCGGGTGACGTGCAGGATCGCCAACTCGTGCCCGACCACGACCACCCGGCGCAGACACTCGCCCCGCTCGCGGGCCCGGTGCAGGCGCTTGCGCAGCGCGAACCGTACGACCACCGCCGCGAACGCCGCCGCCGGCAACGCCACCAGCACGTACGACCGGGCCGTCGGGATGTCGAACGCGTACGACACGATCGCCGCCCCGGCCGTCAGCCCCAGCCCCGCCCGGATCACCCGCTGGTACTCGTCGGTCCCGACGAAGAGGAACCTGCTCTCGTACGCCCGTGCCAGCGCCAGCACCGCCACCAGCGCCACCGGCAACAGCACCGAGAACAACAGATAGACCCGGTCCTCGACACTGGTCACCCGCCCGAAGCGCAGCACGAACGCCAGCGCCCCGGCCGCCAGCCCCACGCCGAGATCGGCGAGCAGCAGCGTCGACCGGTACCGGGACTCCCAGGCGGCGCGGCGCGGCACCGCGGCATGACGCCCCGGCACCCGGCGCGACCAGAACGGCGGCCGCGTCGCGTGCCGCGCCGGACGGGCACCGCCGGCCGACTCGCGGGCCCGGCGTGCCCGCCGTCCCGCGCCCTGATCATCGAGAAGATGCGGGTCGTCGAGAAGATCGAACCGGTCGTCGAGATCGAGGCCCGACCGGTCCACCGGATCGAACGCCTGCTCGATGTCGCGAACCAACTCCGGATCGGCCCGGGCGACCGTCAGCGGGCGGGCGGCGCCACCGGCCGGCGCCGGACTGGTCGGCACCACCGAGAAATCGAAGAACGGCAGCACGATCGTGTCGTCCTGCCGCCCTGGTGGGGCCCCCGCGGTCGGATCGAAGTCACTCAACCACCACCGCTGCACCCTGCCTCCCGAAAACCCGCAACCACGAACAGACCACCACAACGGGTACGTCTGCCGTGACCAACGCGTAAACGGGACAGGCGACACGGCGTCGCCGGACCGCCGCTACGAAGCGTGGTAGGTGTTCTGGGCCCACTCCAGCCCGCGGGTCACCACCGCCTCCACCACGTCGGCGGCCCGGTCGACCAGGAACTCCAACTCCTTACGCTCTACGGTCGAAAAGTCAGACAACACGTAGTCGGCCGGATCCTGCCGGCCCGGCGGGCGGCCGACACCGAACCGCACCCGCAGGTAGTCCTTCGTCCCGAGCGACTTCGACATCGAACGCAGCCCGTTGTGCCCGCCCTCGCCGCCACCAGACTTCGCCCGCAACTGCCCGTAGGCGATGTCCAGCTCGTCGTGGACCGCGACGACCTGCCCCGGCGGCACCTTGTAGAACTGCGCCAGAGCCGCCACCGGCCCGCCGGACAGGTTCATGTACGTCAACGGCTTCGCGATCACCAGCTTGGGCCCGCCGAACCCCAGCCGCCCTTCGGCCACGTCCGCCACCGCCCGCCGGTGCCGGCCGAACTTCGCCCCGACCCGGCCCGCCAGCAGATCGGCGACCATGAAGCCGACATTGTGCCGGTTGCCGGCGTACTCCCGGCCCGGATTGCCGAGCCCGACCACCAGCCACGGGTGAGCAACGTCCGACATGTTCGTCCTTCTCCTCGCCGACTTCCCCGGAAATCCTCGCCGACAACCCGGAAACAGAACAGGCGTCCCCGAACGGATCGGGGACGCCTGGCTGAAACGCTTTCGATCAGGCTTCGGCCGTGGCCTCGGCCTCGGCGGCCTCGCCCGTCTCCTCCGCCGCGTCCTCGGCGACCTCGGCGGTCTCCTCGGCGACCGGCTCGCCACCCTCGGCCTCGAGCTGCTCGGCGGTCGGCGCCACCGTCACCACGGCCACCACCAGCTCCGGGTCGACCGTCAGCTCGGCACCGGCCGGCAGCTTCACGTCGGCGGCGGTGACCTGCGAACCGGCCGTCAGGCCCTCGATCGAGGCCTCCAGGTGGTCGGGCAGCTTGGTCGCGTCGGCGTTGACCGACAGCGTCGCGTGCTCGTGCACGATCAGCGTGTCGCGGGCCGCCTCGCCGATCAGCTGCACCGGTACGTCGACGGTGATCTTCTCGCCGCGGCGTACGAGCAGCAGGTCGACGTGCTCGAACGTGTCACGGATCGGGTCACGCTGAATCGCCTTCGACACCGCGAGCACCTGGGTGCCGTCGGTGACGTCGATCGCGAAGAGCGCGTTGGCACCGTTGTGCCGGATCGCGGCGGCGAACTCCCGCGCCGGCAGCGCGATGTGGCGGGGCTTCTCGCCGTGGCCGTAAAGCACGGCCGGAACCTTGCCGGCCCGGCGGGTACGACGGGCACCACCCTTGCCGAACTCGGTACGGGGCTCGGCGCTGATCTTTACCTCGGACACGGGGAAACTCCTGATGCTATGGCTGCGGCGGGACGTCGGCTGGCGGTGCCGGGCGGGGGGCTCGCTGGGGCTCCTCGAAAGAGGCGCACTGCCCGGAGCACCGTGTCGATGACGGTGCCCCCATGCGGCTGTGCCTTCCCGGCACCGGCTCTTCGCACGGTGTCGACACCGCACCTTCCGGCACTGTGTCACATCGTGCCGTCAAGCGCTGGTTCGGTCAGCAGCGGCCCGCAGGGCACCCTCGCCATGGCAACCGCATAAGTCTACCCGAGCCACCGACCGGCCCTGACGCCGTACCCGGCCAATCGGCTTTGATCCCCCGGATGGGGCGTCCCCCGCGCCGGTAACCGGCGCGGGGGACGCCTCGAGTCAGCTCAGCCCACCGAAAAGGGTGGTCACCGAACCGTCGTCGAAGACCTCCCGGATCGCCCGCGCCAGCAGCGGCGCGATCGACAACACGGTGATCTTGTCGAGCCGCTTCTCGGGCGGCAGCGGCAGCGTGTTGGTCACCACCACCTCGCTGATCCGGCTGTTCTTCAACCGCTCCGTCGCCGGATCGGACAGCAGCGCGTGCGTCGACGCCACCACGATGTCGGCCGCACCGGCGTCGTAGAGGATCTCCGAAGCCTTGGTGATCGTGCCGCCGGTGTCGATCATGTCGTCGACGATCAGGCAGACCCGACCCTCGACCTCACCCACGACCCGGTTGGCGACCACCTGGTTGGGCTTCGACGGGTCACGCGTCTTGTGGATGAACGCCAGCGGGCAACCACCCAACCGGTCCGTCCAGCGCTCCGCCACCCGCACCCGGCCGGAGTCCGGCGCGACGACCGTCATCGGCCGGCCGGCGAACTTCGACTCGACGTAGGCGGCCAGCGTGTCCATCGCGAACAGGTGGTCGACCGGGCCGTCGAAGAAACCCTGGATCTGCGCGGTGTGCAGGTCCACCGTCAGGATCCGGTTGGCTCCCGCCGTCTTCAGCAGGTCGGCGACCAGCCGGGCCGAGATCGGCTCCCGGCCGCGGTGCTTCTTGTCCTGCCGCGCATACGGATAGAACGGCAGGACCACGGTGATCCGCTTGGCCGACCCGCGCTTCAGCGCGTCGACCATGATCAGCGTCTCCATGACCCACTTGTTGACACCGTGCGTCACGGACTGGACGACGAAGGCGTCCGAGCCACGCACCGACTCCCGGTATCGAACAAAGATCTCACCGTTGGCGAACTCGTAGGAATCGCTCGGCGTCGGTGCCACGCCCAGCACCTGGCCGATCTCCTCGGCAAGGTCGGGAAACCCCCGACCGGAGAAGAGCATCAGGCTCTTGCGGTTTTCGGCGACGATGCTGCCCATCGGCTCGTCTGCTCCCGTACGTTCGGTGGTGCCGGTGGCTCCGGGACTATTCGAGTGCAGTATCACCCGAGGTCGAATCCCGTTCACTTGCGTCGGCCATGACGTGCAATCCCTCACCCTCGACACCGGCCCCCGGCCCCGTCCCGGCAGCCCGCGCCGCGGCCTCCGCCGCCGCCGTACCCGGCCGGCGCCGCTCGACCCAGCCGGGGATGTTGCGCTGCTCACCACGCGCCACGCCCAGCGCACCCGGCGGCACGTCCTTGATGATCACCGAACCGGCCGCCGTATAGGCACCGTCACCGACCGTCACCGGCGCCACGAACATGTTGTCGGCACCGGTACGCGCGTGACTACCGATCGTCGTATGGTGCTTGGCCACCCCGTCGTAGTTGACGAAGACCGTCGCCGCACCGATGTTGCTCTGCTCGCCGATCGTCGCGTCACCGACGTACGACAGGTGCGGCACCTTCGACCCCTCGCCCACCGCGGCGTTCTTGGTCTCGACGAACGTACCGACCTTCGCCTTACGCGCCAGCCGCGACTTCGGCCGCAGATAGGCGTACGGGCCGACGCTCGCCTGCGGCCCGATCTCGGCCTGCACCGCGTGCGCCCGCAGCACCGTGGCGCCCGCGCCCACCGTCGTGTCGATCAGCGTCACGTCCGGGCCGACGACGGCCCCCTCGCCGACCACGCTGCTCCCCCGCAGCTGGGTGTTCTGGTCCAGCACGGCATCCCGCTCCAGCCGCACCGTCACGTCGACCCAGGTCGTCTCCGGGTCGAGGATGCTCACCCCGGCCCGCATCCAGCCGGCGTTGACCCGGTCGCGCAGCAGCCGGCGCAGGGCGGCCAACTCGACCCGGTCGTTGCAACCGAGCGTCTCCGTCGCGTCGGCGGCCACGTGCACCGCGACCGCCTCACCCGCCGCCGACAGCAGCCCGAAGACGTCGGTCAGGTATTCCTCACCCTGGTCGTTGTCGGTCGACAGCTTGCCGAGCGCCCCGCGCAGCAGCCGGGCGTCGAAGGCGTAGATGCCGGCGTTGATCTCACGGATCGCCCGCTGCTCCGCGGTCGCGTCGCGCTCCTCCACGATCTGCTCCAGGCCACCCCGGGCGTCCCGGACGATCCGGCCCAGCCCGGTCGGGTCGGTGACCTCGGCGGCAAGCACCGTGGCGGCGGCACCAGCGGTCTCGTGCGCCTCGACCAGCGCGGTGACAGTCTCCGGCCGCAACAACGGCACGTCGCCGTTGAGCACCACGACGGTGCCCTCGGCGTCAGAGATCGCCTCGACCGCGATACGTACGGCGTGACCGGTGCCGCGCTGCTCGGCCTGCAGCACCGGAACCGCTTCCGGGGCGATCTCGCCGAGATGCGCCGCGACCTGGTCCGCGCCGTGGCCGACCACGACCAGGGTGCGATCCGCAGCGGCCGGCGCGGCCGCCGCCAGGACGTGACCGACCAGGGTACGACCCAACAGCGGGTGCAGGACCTTGGGCAGTGCTGACTTCATCCGCTTGCCCTCACCGGCGGCAAGGACGACGACGGTGCGGGTACGGGACTGAGGCACGAGAAAGGCTCCCGTCGGGGCGACTGGTTGTCTGCGGCCCCATGCTAGCCATGACCGGGCTGACGCCGTCCGGTTACACCGGAGTAGAAACCCGCCCAACGGGCTGAGCTCGGCCGCCAGGGTTCGAACCTGAAATACGGGTACCAAAGACCCGGGTGTTGCCAGTTACACCACGGCCGAAAGAGACGGTGTCAGCCTACTGCCTCGCCCACCGCCGGCCGCAACCTTAACCGTGCCGGCCGACCGCCGCATCGACAATTCCCTCGATCGTCCAGTACAGCTCGCGGCTGCGTGGCACCTCCACGACGAGGCATCCGTGGTAGTCGTCGCCGGTGTTGTGGCGGGTGGTCGTCGGGCGGTGGCGTTTCAGGGTGGCCCGCCGGAACCGGTGGGCCGGCAACCGAAGGACCTCGGCCCACCACGCCTCGGCCGCGGCCACGTCGGCGGACTCGTGGATGCTGACCCGATAGTGCGGCACGTCCCGCCCTATCCCGCACACCGCCAGAAACCGTAGGAACAGCTCCACCAGACGCGGGTCGCTGTTGGTCAGGGTGACCCGCTCGTCGCGTCGCCACGGCTTCGACTTGCGTCCTTCGGACCAGTAGATGACGGCGCCGGCCAGCATCAGGTCGCGGTCGCCGACGACGCCGATCCGGGCGCGGGCGGCGTCATGGGCCACGGCCCGCCGCCGCTCCCGTTCGTCGTGATGTCCCGCCCAGCGGGCATCCGTCATCACCTTCGCGTGTGCCCGGCGATGTTCGGCCCGACGCTCCGGGTCGACCGGGATGTGCCGCACCCATCCGTAGACGGTGGACCTGGCGACCTGCAACTCGTCGGCGATCCTCGGCACCGACCGGCCGGCGGCCCGCATCGCCAGGGCTCTGGTCCTTCGCTCCGTCGGCTGGGCCTCGGTGGCCAGGGGATCCGTCATGCCCTCGACGCTCGCACAGGCGTACGGATTCGAGCGAGGGTTCCACGTACGCAGGATGGTCGATGAATAGCTACGGCACCGTAAGTTACGGTAACGTAGGCGTAAGTTATTGATCTCCCCCGCACGCATCGAGGTGCCATGACCACCGCAGTCCAGCCACCACCGCCCCGGACCGCCAACGCCCCCAAGCCGCTCACCGAGGGCAAGCAGCCGCTCGGCATCCAGATCGCCCTCTGGTCCTTCGTGATCGTCCCGTTCCTCGCCCTGATCGCCGCCGTACCCGTGGCCTGGGGTGGCTGGCTGAGCTGGACGGACGTGGCGATCGGCCTGGTCTGGTATCTCGTCGCGGGCCTCGGTATCACGGTCGGCTTCCACCGCTACCTCACCCACGGATCGTTCAAGGCCAAGCGGTGGCTGCGGATCACCCTGGCGGTCGCCGGCTCGCTCGCCGTCGAGGGCAACGTCACGCAGTGGGTCGCCGACCACCGGCGGCACCACGCGTTCTCCGACGTCGAGGGCGACCCGCACTCGCCGTGGCGGTTCGGCACCAGCGTCTGGGGGCTGACCAAGGGTCTCTTCCACGCCCACGTGGGCTGGCTCTTCCACCGCGAGCTGTCCAACCGGGCCCGGTTCGCCCCCGACCTGCTGGCCGACAAGGACATCCGGCGCGTCGACCGCCTCTTCCCGGTCCTCGTGATCATCTCGGCGCTGACTCCGGCACTGATCGGCGGCCTGGTCACCTGGTCGTGGCAGGGCGCGCTGACCGCGTTCTTCTGGGCCGGCCTGGTCCGCATCGCCCTGTTGCACCACGTCACCTGGTCGATCAACTCGGTGTGCCATGTCTACGGCGAGCGCCCGTTCGAGGTGCGGCAGGGGGACCGCGCCTCGAACTTCTGGCCGCTGGCGATCGTGTCGTTCGGGGAGAGCTGGCACAACCTGCACCACGCCGACCCCACCAGTGCCCGGCACGGCGTGCTGCGCGGGCAGGTCGACATCTCGGCCCGGGTCATCTGGCTGTTCGAGAAGCTGGGCGCCGCGTCGGACGTACGGTGGCCGAAGCAGGAGCGGATCGCCGCGAAGCTGGTCAAATCAACCACACCGCAGTGAGCAGCGCGGTCCCGGACATCCCGCCCATGTCTAACGCCTGGCAGGATGGCCCCGTGACCGAGCGGAGCGAGGGAACCATCAGGCTCAGTGATCCACGGTGGCGCCGAGCGCAGCGAGGTGACGCCGTGACCGAGCGGAGCGAGGGAACCATCAGGCTCAGTGATCACCACGGTGACGCCGAGCGCAGCAAGGGGACACCGTGACCGAGCGCAGCGAGGGTCCGGCTGTCACAGGCGGCGGACGTGCCCGACCGGCTGCCGCGGCGGCCAAGAGCGGTTCCCGGGTACGGATGTCGGCCGCCCAGCGGCGCGAGCAACTGATCGCGACCGGCCGGCAACTGTTCGCCGAGCGCGGCTTCGACGCGACGTCGATCGAGGAGGTCGCGGCCCGGGCCAAGGTTTCGAAGCCCGTCGTGTACGAGCACTTCGGCGGCAAGGAGGGCCTCTACGCGGTGGTGGTGGACCGGGAGGTGCGGGCGCTGCTCGACCGGATCACGACCGCGTTGACCGCCGGGCATCCGCGGGAACTGCTGGAGCAGGCGGCGCTGGCGCTCCTCGACTACATCGAGAACGAGACCCACGGCTTCCAGGTGCTGGTCCGCGAGTCGCCCGTGTTGTCGGCGACGGGCAATTTCAGCAGTGTCATGAACGACGTGGCGCACCAGGTCGAGCACATTCTGGGTGCCGAGTTCAAGAGCCGGGGGTACGACCCGAAGCTGGCGGAACTCTACTCGCAGGCGCTGGTGGGCATGGTGGCGTTGACCGGCCGCTGGTGGCTGGAGGTACGCAAGCCGCGCAAGGAGACGGTGGCGGCCCATCTGGTCAATCTCGCCTGGAACGGCCTGTCGCATCTGGAGGCCAAGCCCACCCTGCTCACCCGCTGAGCACGGTCACGGGGCGGTCGGTCAACTTCGGGAGGACGGCTGGCTGCGGTACCTCTCTTCGGCGTGGGCGTCTTCGGGTGAGCCGACCTTGTCGTAGAGGCCGGTCGCGAGGAATATCAGCCCGAAGATCATCGACACGATCACGGTCGACATCGAGAAGTTGAGGAAGTTCAGGTCGGTCTGCATCACGGCCATCATGCCGATGGCGGCGGCCATGAACAGGATGCCGATGCCGAGGTTGAGGTAGTGGGAGAAGTTCCTGCCGAGGACCGAGCCGATCAGGATGACCAGGCCGAAGACGACCGACATGATGGCGAAGGCCAGGTTGGTGCGTAGGCCGAGCACCCAGACGGGGCCGCGTTCGAAGAGCGGGTCGCCCCAGGTGCGGACGGTGCCGACGATGCCGAAGAAGAGGACGTACGCGCCGACGAGTCCGGCGATCGTCCGGTAGAGCGGCCGCAGCGGGTGGTTGACGGGTATGTGCGCCATCGCGTCTTCTCCTGCCGTACCTCCGTGGGGGCTCGGCCTGATTCTCACCCGGGACGCGCACGGGCGTCCGCCGAACGGCGGACGCCCGTGGTGGCTACGGCGGGAGGGGTGACTAGAGGATGAGGCGGGCGTCCTGCCAGGCGCGGTGCTCGTCGTCGGTGCCGACCTTGCCGTACATGCCGGCCATCAGCAGGACGATGCCGATCATCATGGTGACGACGACGGTGGCGACGGTGAAGTTGAAGATGTTGGCGTCGGTGCGCAGTACGGCGAGTTCGCCGAGGCCGAGTGCCATGAAGAGGTAGCCGAGCCACTTGTTGACGGCGGCGTCGATGTTGCGGCCGAGCCCGGTGGCCACCAGGATGATCACCCCGAGTACGGCGGAGACGACCGAGAAGCCGAGGTTGGTGCCCTGGCCGAGCACGGCGCTGCCGTCCTGCGCGAAGAACTCCCCGCTGCCGGTCTCGATGAAGCCGAGCACGCCGAAGACGATCAGGTAGAGGCCGATCAGCGCGCCGATGGCCCGGTAGATCGGCCGCGCGGGATGGTTGACGGGGTTGTGCGCCATGTCTGAAGTCTCCAACGCCGTTTCCAGTGGTGGTCGCCGACGATTCTCGCGCACAGCCCCGGCGTGACGGCGGACACCCCTGGTGGTCAGGTGTCGGGGAGCTGTTCGGCGAGGGCGAGCCAGGCTTCCTCGACGGCTTCGCGGTCGGCGGTGACGGTCCGCAGTTGGGCGTCGAGTTCGGCGACCTTGGCGTAGTCGGTGGCGTTGGCGGCGAGCTGCTCGTGCAGTCCGGCCGCCTTCTGTTCGAGCTTGGCGACCTGGCGTTCGAGCCGGGTGAGTTCCTTGCGGGCGGTGCGGACCTCGGCCGCGCTGAGTCCCGGCGCACCGGCCTCGGACGTTCCTCCACCGGCCGGGCGGCCGGCACCGTCCCCGGCACGTCCACCGGACGTACCAGCTGTCCGCGCGGCGGGGCCGGTGACCCGGGCCAGGTATTCGTCGACGCCGCCGGGCAGGTGGACCAGCCGGCCGTCGCCGAACATCCCGTACGCGACGTCGGTGACCCGTTCGATCAGGTAGCGGTCGTGGCTGGCGACGACGACGGTGCCGGGCCAGGAGTCGAGAAGGTCCTCGAGCGCGGCGAGGGTGTCGGTGTCGAGGTCGTTGGTCGGCTCGTCGAAGAGCAGCACGTTGGGTTCGGCGGCGAGCAGGCGCAGGATCTGGAGGCGGCGCCGTTCGCCGCCGGAGAGGTCGCCGACCGGGGTCCAGAGCCGCCGGTCGTCGAAGCCGAACATCTCGGCGAGTTGGGAGGCGGCGAGTTCCCGGTCGCCGAGGGTGACCCGGCGGGCGACCTCCTCGACGGCTTCGAGGACCCGGAGTTCGCGGGGCAGCTCGGCGAGTTCCTGGGAGAGGAACGCGGGCCGGACGGTGGAGCCGGTGACGATGCGTCCCTTGTCGGGTCCGCGTACGCCGGCGAGCAGCCGGAGCAGGGTGGTCTTGCCGGCCCCGTTCGCGCCGAGCAGGGCGATCCGGTCGCCGGGGCCGACCTGCCAGGTGAGGTCGTCGAGGATGAGTTTGGGGCCGGCGAGCAGGGTGACGTCGGTGAGGTCGTAGACCTGCTTGCCGAGGCGGGCGGTGGCCAGCCGTTGCAGGGTGACGGTGTCGCGCGGTTCGGGTACGTCGGCGATGAGCGCGTTGGCGGCCTCGATCCGGAAGCGCGGCTTGGAGGTACGGGCCGGCGGGCCGCGCCGCAGCCAGGCGATCTCCTTGCGGAGCAGGTTCTGCCGGCGGGCCTCGGTGGCGGCGGCGACCCGTTCGCGTTCGACGCGGGCCAGCGTCCAGGCGGCGAAGCCGCCTTCGTAGACGCGTACGGCGCGGTCGGCGACCTCCCAGGTGGTGGTGCAGACGGCGTCGAGGAACCAGCGGTCGTGGGTGACGACGACGAGGGCGCCGCGCCGGCCGGTGAGGTGGCGGGCGAGCCAGTCGACGCCGGCGACGTCGAGGTGGTTGGTGGGCTCGTCGAGGATCAGCAGGTCGGCGGTGCGGACCAGGAGGGCGGCCAGTGCCACCCGGCGCCGTTCGCCGCCGGACATCGGCCCGACGGGCTGGTCGAGGCCGAGGTGGGGCATGCCGAGGCCGTCGAGGATCGACCGTACGCCGGCGTCGCCGGCCCATTCGTGTTCGGCGCCGAAGCCCTCGGGCAGCCAGGCGGTGCCGATGACGACGTCGCGGACGGTGGCTTCGGGGGCCAGGTCGAGGGTCTGCGGCAGCCAGGCGACCCGCAGGTCGCGGCGGTGGGTCACCCGGCCGGAATCCGGTTCCTCGATCTTGGTCAGCATCCGGAGCAGGGTGGACTTGCCGGCGCCGTTGAGGCCGACGACGCCGATCCGGTCGCTGTCGTCGAGGCCGAGGGAGACGTCGGTGAGGAGCTGGCCGGCCGCGCCGTAGCCCTTGGACACCCGGTCCAGGTTGACGATGTTGGCCAAGACTCCACCTCTGCTGGCTGTGCGCATGTGTGCGGTCGTCCGCGGGTGCGGTCGACCGCCGAGACTAATTTGCGACCGCGGGTTGTGCGGGCGACCGCCAAGACTAACGCGGGCGGTCAGACGATCCGGGCGCCGGCGACGGGTCCGTGGGCGGTGCGGGCTTCCCGGCAGACGCCGCTGGCCGCCAGTTCGTCGGCGATGCGGCGGGCGTCGGCGGCGTCGGCGGCCAGGAATACGCAGGTCGGGCCGGAGCCGGAGACTAGGCCGGCGAGGGCGCCGGCGGCCCGGCCGGCGTCGAGTACGTCGGCGAGGGCCGGGCGCAGCGACACGGCCGCGGGTTGGAGGTCGTTGCCGAGGGCGGCGCCGAGCACGGCCGGGTCGCGTTGGCGCAGCGCGGCGAGGAGGGCGTCGGCGCTGCCGAGGGCGGCGGGTGCGGTGCCCGTGTCGCGCAGCCGGTCGATCTCGCGGTAGACCGCCGGGGTGGACAGGCCGCCGTCGGCGATGGCGACGACCCAGTGCCAGGTGCTGGGGCGGGCGAGGACGGGGCTGACCGTCTCCCCGTGGCCGGTGCCGAGCGCGGTTCCGCCGTGGACGAGGAACGGTATGTCGGAGCCGAGTCCGGCGCCGATGTCGGCGAGTTCGTCGCGGCTGAGGCCGGTGCCCCACAGCGTGTCGCAGGCGAGCAGGGTGGCGGCGGCGTCGGCGCTGCCGCCGGCGAGGCCGCCGGCGAGCGGGATCTGCTTGCGCAGGTGGAGGCGGGCGTGGGCGGGCATTCCCGCGTGGGCGGCCAGGGCGCGGGCGGCCCGGATGATCAGGTTGGTCTCGTCGAGGGCGAGTTCACCGGCGCCCTCGCCCTCCATGGTGAGGATGAGGGTGTCGCCGTGGCGGGCGGTCAGCTCGTCGTGGATCGAGATCGCGTGGTAGACGGTGTTGAGTTCGTGGTAGCCGTCGGGGCGTAGTGGTCCCACCCCGAGATGCAGGTTGATCTTGGCGGGCACGCGTACCCGGACCGGTCCGGTCGCCCACCGGCGTGGCTGGTCGCCGTCGCCACCCGGTCCCCACGCCTCGGTCACCGGACGCGACCAGCGGCGAGGCGGCGGGGGGCGGGGGGCCTGATCGGCTCGGCCCGCCCGGTCGTTGATCTCCTGTCCGGCACGGGCGACAGCCTACTCGGCGGCCGCCGTGCCGCCGGGAGCCGCCGCGGCGATCGCCGCGAACTGTTCGACGGTCAGCGACTCACCGCGGGCGCCGGGGTCCACCCCGGCGCGGGTCAGCGCGGCCGCGGCCCGGTCCGGGCCGCCGGCCCAGCCGGCGAGCGCCCCGCGCAGCATCTTGCGCCGCTGCGCGAACGCCGCGTCGACGACGGTGAAGACCACCTCCCGGGGTACGCCGGCCCGGGGCGGCTCGCGCCGGGTGAACGCGACCAGTCCGGAGTCGACGTTCGGCACCGGCCAGAAGACGTTGGGCGGCACCCGGCCGGCGCTCTTCGCGCTCGCGTACCAGGACAGCTTGACCGACGGGATGCCGTACACCTTGGAGCCGGGACCGGCGACCAGCCGGTCGGCGACCTCCTTCTGCACCATCACCAGGCCGCGCCGCAGGCTCGGCAGCTCGGCGAGCAGGTGCAGGACGACGGGTACGGCGACGTTGTACGGCAGGTTGGCGACCAGTGCCGTCGGCGCCGGGGCGGCGAGGTCGGCGGCGGTGATCCGCAGCGCGTCGGCGTGGTGCACGGTCAGTCGGGCGGCCTCGGCCGGCGTGGCGTACGTCCCGACGGTGTCCGGGAGGGCGCCGGCCAGCACCGGGTCGAGTTCGACGGCGTGGACGTGCCGGGCCACCGGCAGCAGGGCGAGGGTCAGCGAGCCGAGGCCCGGCCCGACCTCGACGACGACGTCGTCGGGGTCGAGGTCGGCGGCGGCGGCGATCCGGCGCACCGTGTTGGGGTCGTGGACGAAGTTCTGGCCGAGCTTCTTCGTCGGTGCGACGCCGAGCCGCGCGGCGAGTTCCCGGATCTCCACCGGCCCAAGCAGTCCCATGCCCGCAGAGCCTACGGTCCCCGTCGTCGGCCGCTGGCGGGGCAGGTTCAGGCGGTGCGGCCGGCTCGCCGGACCCGGCCGTCGGCCAGCAGCGCGAACAGCGCCAACGCGACGCCGAGGCCGACGGTCACGCTGATCACCAGCGGGCGATCGGGGTGGGTGGCGGCGGGCGCCGACATGATCCCGGCCACCGCCGTGGCAAGTGCGGCGGCCAGCATGAGGTAGCGGGCGATGGTCACCGGCACGCCAGGCGCGACGGAACCCGCCGACCCGGTCGGGACAGCCGCGCCGCGGGTCGGTGGGTGGCTGACGAGCAGCGCGGTCACCAGGATCGTCAGCGAGCCGACGACGCCGCCCAGTCCGGCGATCAGCCACGGCAGGCCGATTCCGGTCACGCCCGCGCTGATCCCGTTGCCGCCGGCAGCCGCGACCAGGCCGAAGATCACCACGGCCAGCAGGTGTGACGGCGCGACACGGAGCAGCCGGCGACGCCCCGTCTGGTCAGCCCTCATCCGCGTGCCCTTCGGTGATCCACCTGATGCTCGCCTGGCAGCGTACGCCGGGCCAGGGCCCGACCGCTGCCCCGTTACCAGGGGCCGAAGACGCGGTCGCCGGTGGCGGAGATGGCCGCGCAGAGTTCGTCGAGGTCGGCGCCGGTCGTCTCGGCGAGTGCCCGCACGGTCAGCGGGATCAGGTACGACGCGTTGGGGCGGCCTCGGTGCGGCATCGGCGTCAGGTAGGGCGCGTCGGTCTCGACCAGCAGCTGGTCCAGCGGGGTGATCTTCGCGGCGTCGCGCAGCGCGGTGGCGCTGCCGAACGTCACGGTGCCGGCGAAGCTGAGCACGTAGCCCCGGCGTACGCACTCGGCGGCGAACTCGGCGTCGCCGGAAAAGCAGTGCAGTACGACGGTCTCCGGCGTCCCTTCGTCGTCGAGCACCCGCAGTACGTCGGCGTGCGCGTCCCGGTCGTGGATGACCAGTGCCTTGCCGAAGCGCTTGGCGATGGCGATGTGCGCCCGGAAGCTGCGCTCCTGGGCCGCCCGGCCGTCCTCTCCGGTGCGGAAGAAGTCCAGGCCGGTCTCGCCGATGCCGCGTACGCGGTCGTCGGCGGCCAGCGTCTCGATCTCGCGCAGCGCCTCGTCGAGGTCGGCCAGCCGGGGCGCCTCGTTGGGGTGCAGCGCGACGGTCGCCACCACCGCCGGATGCTTCGCGGCCGTCTCGACGCCCCACCGGGACGACGCCACGTCGACGCCGACCTGCACCAGCCGGTCGACGCCGGCCTGCGCGGCGACGGCGATCGCGGTGGCGACGGGGTCGCCGCCGGTCGGCGGGGTGGCGGTGCCGGATCCGCCGGGCGTGCCCGCCTCGGTGATCGTGATGTCGAGGTGGGTGTGGCTGTCGATCACCGGCCGGGGCAGCGGCTCGGGCGCGGGCGGGAACTCACCGGCCCGCCGGGCCGCGCGCTGGCGGCGGGTCTCGGTCGACTCAGTCATCGCCGCCAGCATCACACACCGCCGTCACCCGCCCGCTCCCTCCCCGCCGCTGCACACCTCGGCACGGACTGAGCGCCAGCGGGGTTGTCGCGGCTGGGAAACCCCGCTGGCGCTCAGTTCGTCGGCGTTCACTCCGCCAGGCGGGCCAGTTCCTCGTCGACGATCGAGGGGTCGAGCTTGCGGAAGACCGGCTTCGGCACGGCCAGCGGACGGCCGGCCGGCAGCGGCACCGACTCCCAGCGGGTGCCGACGGTGTAGTCGCCGGTCAGCACCGGGTAGGCCGGCCCGCCGTCCAGGTCCTCGACCTCGACGATCGACGGCATCGGGGCGTGTACGCCGGTGCCGCCGAGCAGCTCGTGCACCTTCTGCGCCGAGTGCGGCAGGAACGGGGTGAGCAGCGTGTTCGCGTCGCTGACCACCTGGAGCGCGACGTGCAGGATGGTCCCCATCCGGGGCTTGTCGTCGTCGCCCTTGAGCTTCCACGGCGCCTGGTCGGACAGGTAGCGGTTGGCCTCGGCGACGACCCGCATCGCCTCCCCGATCGCCTGCTTCTGCCGGTGCCGGCCGATCAGGTCGCCGACGGTGTCGAAGCCGGCGCGGGCGGTGGCGAGCAGCGCCTCGTCGGCGGGGGTGAGCCCGGCCGGGTCGACCGGCGGGACGGCACCGAAGTTCTTCGCCGCCAGTGAGATCGACCGGTTGACCAGGTTGCCCCAGCCGGCGACGAGTTCGTCGTTGTTGCGGCGGCGGAATTCGGCCCAGGTGAAGTCGGTGTCGTTGCTCTCCGGGCCGGCGACCGCGATGAAGTAGCGCAGGGCGTCGGCGTCGTAGCGGGCCAGGAAGTCGCGTACGTAGATGACGACCTGGCGCGACGACGAGAACTTGCGGCCCTCCATGGTCAGGAACTCGCTGGAGACGACCTCGGTCGGCAGGTTGAGCCGACCCAGTTCGCCGGGGTTGCCGTCGCGGTCGCCCTCGCCGGAGTAGCCGAGGAGCAGCGCCGGCCAGATCACCGAGTGGAAGACGATGTTGTCCTTGCCCATGAAGTAGTAGCCGCGGGCGTCCCTGCCCTCGCCGTCGGCGGCCCACCACCGGCGCCAGGCGTCGGGGTCGCCGGAGCGGCGGGCCCATTCGATGGAGGCGGACAGGTAGCCGATGACCGCATCGAACCAGACGTAGATCCGCTTGTCGCTACGGTCGCGCCAGCCGTCGAGCGGGATCGGCACCCCCCACTCCAGGTCGCGGGTGATCGCCCTCGGCTGGAGGTCGTCGAGCAGGTTCTTGGAGAACCGCAACACGTTGGTGCGCCAGCCCTCGCGGGTGTCGAGCCACTTGCCGAGCGCCTGGGCGAAGGCGGGCAGGTCGAGGAAGAAGTGCTCGGTCTCGACGAACTTCGGCGTCTCGCCGTTGATCTTCGAGCGCGGGTTGATCAGGTCGACCGGGTCGAGCTGGTTGCCGCAGTTGTCGCACTGGTCGCCGCGGGCGCCGTCGTAACCGCAGATCGGGCAGGTGCCCTCGATGTAGCGGTCGGGCAGGGTGCGGCCGGTCGACGGCGAGATGGCGCCCATGGCGACCTTGGGCACGATGTAGCCGTTGGCGTACAGCCCCTCGAAGATCTGCTGCACGACCGCGTAGTGGTTGCCGGTCGTGGTCCGGGTGAAAAGGTCGTACGACAGCCCGAGGCCGTGCAGATCCTCGACGATGACCCGGTTGTAGCGGTCGGCCAGCTCGCGCGGGGTCACCCCCTCCTTGTCGGCCTGGACCTGGATCGGGGTGCCGTGCTCGTCGGTGCCGGAGACCATGAGTACGTCGTGCCCGGCCATCCGCATGTACCGGCTGAATACGTCGGAGGGCACTCCGAAGCCGGAGACATGGCCGATGTGGCGCGGGCCGTTGGCGTAGGGCCAGGCGACCGCGGCGAGAACGTGACTCATGGCGGACAAGCCTAGTGACCGGGTACGGGACGACGCGAACGGATAGCCGAGCCGACCGACTCCCGACCTTCTTCACGCCAGCCGGGCGACTTGTCCGCTTTGTCGGCCGACACGCGCGGCCGGCTGCGCCACCATCCGACCGGGGCGTAGTCCAATGAAGGTTGTGACGGGCGAATCTACGGCGGCGCGGCCGGGCGACAGCACCGACAGCACACCGGCCACGACGGCCCGACCCGGGACCGGCCGGGGCGGCAGCGGTGCCGGCCCCTGGGCGGAAACGGGTCCGGACGCCGCCTGGTGGCGAGGCGATCCGGCCGCCACGGCGGCCAGGTTCGCTCCGGTACCGGCATCCGAACCGGCCGTCCCGCCGGCCCCGACCGTCAGCCTGACGCCGGAGGCCCGGACCGCGCCACCCACCGAGACGGAGGCCGACCGGCCCGGTCCGGTGCGGGAGCCCGTCGAGCCGGACCCGATGCCGACGCCCGTCGCGCCCGGTCCGGCCGCCCCGGGTGCGGCGGTCCCCGGCCGGGTTGCGGCTCCGGCCGAACCCGCCCCTGTAGTACCGGCGGATCCGCCGGCACCGCCCGACGACGCGCCCCGAGCCGCCGAGTTCGTCAAGCCGGCACCCGCGCCCACGGACGCGACCACCCGGCCCGGCACCGACCTCCCGGCCCCCCGGACGGCCGCCCCGATCCCGGCGGCCACGGACACCCCGGATCCGGACGAGGCACCGACCGCCACGACCGAGCCGACCGAGCCGGCCATGACGAGTGCACCCGTCGCCGCGCCCGACGCCGCCGACGAGCCCGAGCCGGCCGGTGCCCCTGAAGCAGGCAAGACACCCGAGCCCGCCACGGAACCCGAACCAGCCGACGAGGGGTCGGCTGGCGGAGCGGGGACGGCCAAGGAACCCGAGGCCGCCGAAAGGCCCGAGCAGGTCGGCGACCCCGAACCGGCACCCGAACCGGCACCCGAACCGGCACACGGACCCGAACTGGTGCACGAGCCGGTGCACGAACCCGTGGCCGCCCTGGAGCCGCCCCCGGCTGAGGACTCCACCCCCGCGACGAAACCCGACCCGGCCGGCACCCCCGAGGGCGTCCGCGCCGAACCCGCCCCCGTGCCGGCCGTCGTCGACGGTGACAGCGGCGCCGGCAGCCGGCGCGACGGGGTCGAGCCGACGATCGGAGTGGAGTCCGCCCAGCTCGAACTGCCGGCGCAACCGGTCGTGGTGGCGCGGCCGGTGCCCGCCGTACCGGATGGGGGTGGCCGGGCGACGGCCCGGGCGGCGGTCCCTGCCGCGCGCGCCGCGGAGCCCGCGCGGACGGCCCCGGCGGACGGCGAACCGTTCTGGTTGCCGACCGAGGACGTGCCCGGTGAGGGGCCGGAGTGGCCGGGGCAGCGGATGCGGGCCGGCCGGCGGCAGCCGGCGACGGCCGCGCCGCGACGGGGCAAGGTGCCCCGGCCGCCGCGCCGCCCGATCGCCGGCCTGGCGTCGCTGGTGCTGTTGGCGCTGGTGGCGACGTTCTTCGCGTGGGTGAGTGCCGAGCCGCTGTGGCTCGCGCTGGGGCGCGGCAGCGCCGGTACGGCGACCGTGACGAACTGTGCCGGCGACGGTGTCGGCCAGCGCTGCGAGGGTGCGTTCACGTCGGCGGGCGGGACGTTCACCAGCGGGTCGGTACGGCTGCTCGGGGTGGCACAGGAGCAGCGGAGTGCCGGTACGCAGGTGTCGGCGCGGATGGTCGGCTCGGACAGCGGTACGGCGTACGTGGCCGGTGACACGGCGACGCTGCATCTGCGGTGGGCGCTCGGGCTGACGCTGGTGCTGCTGTGCGGGGTCGGCATCGTCTGGGCGACCGGCGCGCTGCGCCTGACCGACCGGCGGTCCCGGCGCCTGGCGACCCTGACCAGCCTGGCCGCCCCGCTGCTGCTGACGATCGGCTTCCTGGCCGCGACGTTCTGACCGCCCGCCCCGCATGATCCTGGTGATCAGGGAGCAGGTCGGCGCAGCGGGGTGCGAACTCCCTGGTCACGCGGATCTTGACGGTCAGGCCGGGGCGTGGACGATCTGGTAGACGTCGCGTCGGCGGAGCGCGTGGGTGGTCGCCACCGCTTCGATGGCGTCGCGGCGGGTCATACCGGCGGCCTCGTGGCCGGCCACCTCGGCCCGTAGCTCGGCGTCGGTCGGGCGCGGCGGCGGGCCGGCCGGCGCCCCGGCCACGACCAGGGTGATCTCGCCACGCGGTTCGCCGTCGGCGGCCCAGGTGGCCAGTTTGCCGAGCGGCTGGCGCAGCACCTCCTCGTACGTCTTGGTCAGCTCGCGGCAGACGGCGGCCGGCCGGTCGGGGCCGAAGGTGGTCGCGAGGTCGGCGAGCGCGCCGGCGATCCGGTGCGGCGACTCGAAGAAGATCAGGGTGCGTTCCTCGGTGGCGAGGGCGCGCAGCCGGGCGCGGCGCGGGCCACCGGTGCGGGGCAGGAAGCCCTCGAAGCAGAACCGGTCGCTGGGCAGGCCGGAGACGGCGAGCGCGGTGGTGACGGCGCTCGGGCCGGGGGCGGCGGTGACCGGTGCCCCGGCGTCGAGGGTGGCCCGGACGAGGCGGTAGCCGGGGTCGGAGACGCTCGGCATGCCGCCGTCGGTGACCAGCGCGACCAGCGCGCCGTCCACGATGGCCCGGACCAGGTCGGCGGTGCGGCGTTCCTCGTTGCCCTCGAAGTACGACACGATGCGGCCGGCGACGGTGATGTCGAGGTCGCGGGCCAGCCGGGTGAGGCGTCTGGTGTCCTCGGCGGCGACGATGTCGGCGGCGGCGAGCGTGTCCCGCAGCCGGCTGGAGGCGTCGGCGGGGTTCCCGAGCGGTGCACCAACAAGCACCAGTCGCCCTTTTGCGGACAAATTTCCCACCAATCGAGCCCTTCATCGACACGCGTGACTTACAACAGTTGGACAACGGACGTCGTTTTACGCCTCCGCAGCCTACGATCGCGGGGTGACCCCGGCGGCGACAGCGCAGAAGCGCATCGACAGCGCGCAGACCGTCCGCGAACAACCGGACGAATCGGTGCCCACCGCGTCCGGCGACGGACCGGACGACGGCCCGGCGCGCGGCATCCCGGCGATCGTACGGCGCCGCCTGGCGCCCTTCGACGCACGCCTCGACCCGTGGTCCTGGGTCGCGACCGGCGTCGTCGTGGCGATCGCCGCGATCCTGCGCCTGGTCGGGCTGGGACATCCGCCGGGCAAGATCTTCGACGAGATCTACTACGCCCGCGACGCGTGGGGCCTGGTCACCAAGGGCGTCGAGTGGAACTACACGGACAACGTCGCCTCCTACGTGGTGCATCCGCCGCTCGGCAAGTGGCTGATCGGGCTCGGCCAGTGGGCCTTCGGCTACGCCGACACCGAGCAGAACATCTCGGTCGCCGGCAACATCGCGACCCTCTCGCCGGAGGTCGGCTGGCGGATCTCGGCGGCGGTCATCGGCACCCTGTCCGTGCTCATCATGGTGCGTACGGCCCGCCGGCTCTTCCACTCCACCGTGCTCGGTTGCGCCGCCGGCCTGCTGGTCGCCCTCGACGGCTTCCACCTCGTACTGTCGCGCACCGCCCTGCTCGACATCTTCATCATGTTCTTCGTCTTCGCCGCGTTCGCCGCCCTGGTCGTCGACCGTGACGTACGGCGCCGCCGCTGGCTGAACGCGATGGAGACGGGTCTCGACCCGAGCCGCCCCGGACGGGCCGGCCGGCCCGCGTTCGACTGGCGTACCGGGATCCCGTGGTGGCGGCTGCTCGCCTTCGTGCTGATGGGCTGCGCCGTCGCGGTGAAATGGAGCGCGCTCGCCTTCGTACCGGTCTTCGTGCTGATGATCGTGTGGTGGGAGGCCGGAGCTCGCCGTTCGGCCGGCGTACGGCGGCCGTGGCGCGACACGCTGCTCGACGAGACCGGCTGGCTGGCCCTGGGTGCCCTGGTGCTGGTGCTCACCTACCTGGCGACCTGGACCGGCTGGTTCCTCAGCGACGAGGGCTACTACCGGCACTGGCGGGCCGACTCCGGCATGTCCGAGCCGCCGATCATCGGGGCGCTGCTCAACCTGGCGCACTACCACTCCGAGGCGTACAACTTCCACAGCACCCTGGACCGGCCGCACACCTACCAGTCGTGGCCGTGGCAGTGGCTGCTGCTCGGCCGCCCGGTGGCCTTCTACTGGTCGACCGACGGGGCCTGCGGGGCGGCGAGCTGTGCGGCCGAGATCCTGCTGCTCGGCACGCCGCTGCTCTGGTGGTCGTTCCTGCCGGCGATCGTGGCGGTGGCCTGGCTCGGCATCGCCCGGCGGGACTGGCGGGCCGGCACGATCCTGCTCGCCCTGGCCGCCGGCCTGCTGCCCTGGTTCTACTACGCGCTCGACAGCCGCACGATGTTCAACTTCTACACCGCGCCGGCCCAGCCCTTCCTGGTGCTGGCGGTGGTCTACGTGCTCGGGGCGATCATCGGCCAGACCCGGCCGGCGG
This sequence comes from Polymorphospora sp. NPDC050346, assembly GCF_040655695.1. Lineage (NCBI taxonomy): Bacteria > Bacillati > Actinomycetota > Actinomycetes > Micromonosporales > Micromonosporaceae > Polymorphospora > Polymorphospora sp. NPDC050346. The sequence continues at coordinate 154,934 of NZ_JBFAKM010000017.1, forward strand.
TGCCGGCCGGCGGTGCCGACGCGTCCCCGGCACAGCCGGGCGACACCGGCGGACCGCCGGACGCCGGCCCGCCGGAGAGCGTCGCCGGCCCGGGGTTGGGGCGGCCGAGCGAGCCGCCGCCCGGGTCGGAAGCGGCTGGCGTCGCGCCGGCTGAGGGTTCCGACGTGGTCGTGGTTGGCGAGAAGTCGACGACCACCGAGCCGGAGCCGGCGTCGTCGGGTAGTTCCGACCGCCGGCTGGTCGGCGCGGTCATCGCCGGCGTGTACGTCCTGCTGGTGGCGGTCTGTTTCGCGTACTTCCACCCGGTGTTCGTCGGGAAGCTGTTGCCCTATGCCGAGTGGTCGGCGCGGATGTGGCTGGGCAGTCGCTGGATCTGATCGGGTCGACCGGCCGGGGCGCCACGGGTTCCACCGCGGCGTGCCGGCCCGGTGGGCTGCGGCCCCGCCCGGCTTGACACCGGGCTGATCAGGCACAACGGCCGGCAGCATCAGGCACGACAGGCGGCAGGCTCAGGCGCGACAAACAGGCAGGATCAGGCGCACCTACCAGGCGGATCTGGCGCAAAAAGGTGCGCGCCCCGATCGCCTGCCACGGGGGAAGCGGGCGATTGGGGCGCGCACGCATGAGCTTAACCACCCTGGATCACCCGCACAACGGGTGACCTCCGGTCAGATTTCTGACCATAGCCTCAGCTTGCGACCGGCGGGACCGCCATGATCGTCGGTTGGCCGGCTCACCTTCTCCCACTGTTTACGCAAGATCCCTTCCCCCAAGGGAACCGCGTATGTCTATATCTGCGTCAGACGATTTATCTCTCGACGTGGATGGAGTCGACATGTCACGGACCCTCCGTTGGGCTGCCGCCCTACTGGCCGGCAGCACCGTCGCCGTACTCGGCGTCGCCGCCCCCGCTCAGGCCGCCACCATCTCCCAGCCACTACGTACGATGATTGCCAACCTGCCCGTCGCCAGCGAGGTCCGTACGGGTTACAACCGGGACCTCTTCCCGCACTGGATCGACGCGAACAGCAACGGCTGCAACACCCGTTACGAGGTGCTCATCGCCGAGGCGACCACCCGACCCTCCGTCGGTTCCGGCTGCACGCTGTCCGGCGGCCGCTGGTACTCGTACTACGACGGTGTCTCCACCACCGCGCCCAGCGGTTTCGACATCGACCACATGGTGCCGCTGGCCGAGGCGTGGGACTCCGGCGCCCGCAACTGGACCAACTCGCGCCGGCAGTCGTTCGCCAACGACCTCGGCGACGCCCGGTCCCTGGTCGCCGTCACCGCCAGCAGCAACCGCTCGAAGGGCGACAAGGACCCGGCCGAGTGGACGCCGTCGCGCGACCTGTGCCGCTACATCGGCGAGTGGACCGCGGTGAAGACCCGCTGGCGTCTCACCGTCGACACCGCCGAGAAGAACGCCCTGACCAGTCGCGCCGCCGGCTGCTCCAACGTCACGCTGACCGTCACCCACGCCTTCTGACCCGGTTCCGGTCCACCGCCGGAAGATCACGGGATAGTCCGGCGGTGGACCGGGTACGTCCTTCGGGACCGTCATCGGCGGAACCGGAGGGTATGTCGTGAACGTCCAGACAACCGAAACCCAGATCAAGATCGGCCAGATACGCCTCGACGCCGACCTGGTGGTGCCGCCCGACGCCGAGGGCCTGGTCGTATTCGCCCACGGGAGCGGCAGCTCCCGGCACAGCCCGCGCAACCGGGCGGTGGCCGCCGTGTTCAACGAACGCCACCTGGCCACCCTGCTCGTCGACCTGCTCACGCCCGAGGAGGAGCAGACCGACCTGCAGACCGCCGAGCTGCGGTTCGACATCGGGCTGCTCGCCGACCGGCTGGTCAACATCGTGGACTGGCTGGGCGACAGCCGGGCCACGCCGCCGCTGCCGATCGGGCTGTTCGGCGCCAGCACCGGCGGGGCCGCCGCCCTGGTCGCCGCCGCCGCGGCACGCGACCACATCCGGGCGGTGGTGTCGCGTGGCGGCCGGCCCGACCTCGCCGGCCCGGCGCTCGGCGACGTACGGGCACCGGTCCTGCTGCTGGTCGGCGAGCTGGACCACGACGTACTCGAACTGAACCGGCAGGCCGCCAAGATGCTGTGCGCCGGCACCGAGCTGCGGATCATCCCCGGCGCCACCCACCTCTTCGAGGAGCCCGGCGCGCTGGAACAGGTGGCCGACGAGGCCGCGACCTGGTTCCACGACCACCTGACCGTGCCGGCCTGACCGTGCCGGCCCGACCGGCCGGACCGCCCCACGGATCACCCGGTTTCCGTCCGACCCCCGCCGTAGCCTGACCGGACCGGCTACGGAGGGGGCGGACGGATGGACCTGCTGGCGGGCGTACGCAAGATCTGTCTCGGGTTTCCCGAGGTCACCGAGCGACTGAGCCACGGCACACCGACCTGGTTCGTGCGCGGCAAGAGCACCTTCGTGACGCTGCACGAGACCGGCCATCACCGGAACCAGTTCCCGCACCTGTGGTGCGCGGCGCCGGCGGGCGCGCAGGAGGAGCTGATCGCGGCCGAGCCGGAGCGGTTCTTCCGCCCGCCCTACGTCGGTCACCGGGGTTGGCTCGGCGTACGCCTCGACGGCGACGTGGACTGGACCGAGATCGCCGAGCTGTGCGAGGACGCCTACCGGGTGATCGCGCCGAAGGGTCTGGTCGCCGAACTCGACGCCCGCTAGCTGACACGGCCGGACGTCAACTCTCATTGACAGCCTTTCGGACGTCAACTACCGTTGACTTATCAACCAAAGTTGACGGACTCCCGGAGTCTGCCCAGACTGTCGGGCATGGAGGCTGACGAGCTGATGAGCCTGGTCAAGGTAGCCGGCGACGACGATCCGAAAAGGGCTCTCGCCGCCACCGCCGCCGCCCGCCGCGAACTCGAACGCCTGGAAGCGGTGCAGGTTCGCCGCGCCCGCGCCCAGGGCGGCACCTGGGCCGAGATCGCCACCGCGCTCGGCGTGAGCAAGCAGGCCGTGCACAAGAAATACGGCGGCCGCGTCCTATTCCACAGCGAACGGTAGCCCGGCCCGGGGCCGCGGCGGTGGCCGGGGCGGCCGCGGGGGGGGGGGGGGCGCCGGTGTTTTGTGGCGGGGGCGGGGGGGTGT